>JAEYYL010000245.1 GCA_023430825.1 Verrucomicrobiota bacterium
GTGCAGGGCGGGTCGACGACCCGCCCTGCCGGGGAGGAAGATCAGTCTTTGGAATCGGCCGGAGGAAGGATGATGGCGGGGAGCGCGGTCACGGCTTCCTCGGGCACTTCGAAGAGTTCGAGCACGGCGTCACCCACGCCGCCGTCGGCGCTGGAGAGGCGCAAGGTGTAAGCGCCGGGCGCGAGCGCCTGAAGGATGGCGAAGTCCCGGTCGCTGGGCCGCAGGGGAGCGGCGCCGACGGCGGGCGCGACCGCGGTAGCGAGGAAATACGGGTTCCATTCCGGAATATAGAAGTCGGGCCATTCGACCTTCCGGCCGCGGCTGTCGAAGAGTTCGACCTGGGGTGCGGCGAGCGGGGTCGGCACGCCATAATCGGCGAGGGTCGGACCGACAGCGCGGATGAGGAGGAAGGTATTGCCGCGGGCGTTGCGCGGGTCGCCGTCGATGACGAAGCCGGCGGTGAGCGAGCGGTTGGATTGATCGATGGTGGCGCGCAGGGAAAGATTGATGAGCTTGGGTGCCTTGACCTCGCCGACGCGGAGTTCGATTTGCTCGACGGTGGAGGCGTAGAGGACCGCGGGCTCGACCTCGCGGCGGATCTCGGCGGTGTAGAGGCCGCTGTCGTCGGAGGTGACCTGGTCGAGGACGAGTGTCTTGGCGGTGGAGGCGAGCGGCTCGCCGTCTTTCAGCCAGCGAATGCTCACGATGTAGGCGTCTTCGAAGGGCGTGGCGATCTCGACGCGGGAACCGGCGTGGACCGGATGAACGACGGGTGCGGGCGGCGCGGCGTAAACGCCGGTGACGCCGCGGAGGACGATGCGGGTGGTGACGTTGATTTCGCCGACGGGATGAGGCTGGGGGAAGTCCCAGATCTCGGCGGCGGCTTCGTTGCCCGTGAGGCCGGTGGCGGCCAGCGCGAGGGCAAGAAGCCAGCGGAGGCGCGAAGAAGTCGGACGCGATGCCGGACGGGCGTCGCGGGTGTTAAGGCCGGAAAGAGGGGGAGGGTTGAAGTGGTGCATTCATGCTGTGTTACGCATGAAGCGCGCGGGGTGAGTCAGCGCCCGCGGAAAATTTTCGGTGTTCGCAGCGAAAAAGAGCGGGCTGAAGCCCGCCCTACTTGCGGAGCGTGAAACGCGGAAGCGCGGACGGGGCGGTGCGGAGGAGTTTCATCGCGCGCGCTTCCGCGCGACGCATGAGGCGTTTCTTCGCCGGCTGAAGATCGTCGTAGCCCGCGAGGTGGAGCCAGCCGTGGACGAGGTAGAGCGTGAGCTCGGCGGAGAAATCGGCGAGCCGGGCGGCGGGGAGCGCGCGGTGGGAAGCGGGATCGACGCCGACGTGACGGAGCGCGGCGTCGACGGAGACGCAGATTTCGCCCGCGACGCCGGCGGTGAAATCGCCTTCAAAGGTGATCACGTCGGTGAGGGTGGGATCGTCGAGGAATTGATCGTGGAGTTGCGCGAGGTCGGCATCGGTGAGGAAGACGAGTGAGAGTTCGCCGAGCAGGAATGCGGGCAGGCGCAGGTCGAAGGAGGCGGCGTGGGCGTCGAGTCGCGCGAGCGCGCGAGTGACGGCGCGGCGGTCGAGCCGGAGGCGCGGGTGGCGGTTGGCGATGGCGATGGAGCGGGACTTCACGTGAGAGGAATAGCAGGGGAGACGCACGCCACGGGGCAAGGCGTAACGGCGGGGGAAGGCCGACGTGGCGCAGGAGGGCGAGATGCGGTGCGCGCGATCGTCATGAGCGCGCGTGCTACGGGTGTTTCGATGGCGGAATAACGTGAGCGCACGGTGGGTGTTGGCTTGGCGGCGATGGGCGGGAGGCGCAGGGTGAGGCCTGCTCCCTTCCCCCGGAGGCGAGTAACGTGATGCCCCAAAATTTCTCCGGGAAACCCAGTGGCGGCGGCGTGAGTCGGCGCGGCTTCTTGAAGTCGCTCGGTGCGTCGGCGGTGGCGGCGGCGACGTTTGGGACGACGGCGATGGCGCAAGGATTCGCGGAGGCGGCGGCGGAGCGCGAAGTCGGACCGGGGGCGGTGCCGGTGACGTTGACGGTAAACGGGCGGAAAATTTCGCTGACGCTGGAGCCGCGGGTGACGCTGCTCGAGGCGCTGCGCGTGCACGCGGGTTTGACGGGCGCGAAGGAGGCGTGCGATCGCGCGAGCTGCGGAACGTGCACGGTCTTGATGAACGGCGCGCCGGTGAATGCGTGCTCGCTGCTCGCGATCGACGTGCAGGATGCGAAGATCGTGACGATCGAAGGGCTCGTGGCCGAGGCGGAGACGCAGCGCGACGCGGGTGTGCCGCTGACGCGATTGCAGCGCGCGCTGGTCGAACACGACGGGCTGCAGTGCGGGTATTGCTCGCCCGGATTCGTGCTCACGCTGTCGGCGCTGTTGAAGAAAAATCCGCGGCCGACGGAGGCGGAGGTGCGCAAGGCGTGCGAAGGCAACCTGTGCCGGTGCGGCTCGTATCCGCGGATTTTCGCGGCGGCGCTCGGCGCGAGCGGGCAGGAAGCGGCGTCGAAACTCACGGTGATCTCACCGCACGAACATGCCCTGGCCTAAGCAGACGCGTTATCTGGGAAAGCCCTCCACGCGGGTCGACGGACCGGTGAAAGTGGCGGGGCGGGCGAAGTTCACGACGGACGTGGCGCCGGCGGGCGTGCTTTACGGCGCGATCCTGCGGTCGAAATGGCCGGCGGCGCACGTGCGCGCGGTGGACCTGGGCAAGGCGCGGGTGGCGCGCGGTATCCGCGCGGCCATTACGGCGCGCGAAGGCGAGTTCGACGTGCGCTATTACGGCGACGAGATCGCGGCGGTCGCGGGCGTGAGCCGTCAGGCGGTGCTGGATGCGCTCGAGCTGATCGAGGTCGATGCGGTGCCGCGGGACTTCGTGGTGAAGGAGCTGGACGCGATGAAGGCGGATGCGCCGCAGGTCGTGGCGGGGCAGCCTAATCTCGGCGAGGGGAAGGTGCAGGAAAAGGGTGATGTGGATGCGGCGTTTGCGAGTGCGGCGGCGGTGGTCGAGGCGACCTTCAGCACGCCGATCGAGTTTCACCATCCGATGGAGCCGCATTCGCACGTGGTGCAGTGGGAGGGTGAGGAGTTGACGGCGTGGTCGTCGACGCAGGCGGTGTTCGGTTCGCGCGAGGCGTTTGCGGGGTGGCTGCGGATTCCGCAGAACAAGGTGCGCGTGATCTGCGAACACATGGGCGGCGGGTTCGGGTCGAAGTTCGGGCCGGGCGTCGAAGGGATTTTGTGCGCGCGGCTGGCGCGGGCGGCGGGCGCGCCGGTGAAGCTGGTGTTGACGCGCTTCGAGCAGGCGCTGGCGGTGGGGAACCGGCCGTCGTCGTTTCAGCGGATCAAGCTGGGTGGGTCGGCGGACGGAACATTGACGGCGTTCGAGCTACACGCGTTCGGAACGCCGGGGCACCAGTCGGGCGTGACGAACGAAGGGGGGAGCGGCGGCGCGGCGTTTCCGGCGCCTTACATTTATCCGGTGGCGGCGACGCGGGTGAAGCAGGGCAGCGTGGCGGTGAACGCGGGGCAGTCGTGTGCGATGCGGGCGCCGGGGCACCCGGTGGCGTCGGTGGGGATGGAGGGAATTTTGGACGAACTGGCGGTGAAGCTTGGGCTCGATCCGCTCGAGGTGCGGCTGAAGAACGATCCATCGGAGATTCGGCGGCGCGAATACGAGATCGGCGCGGAGCGTTTTGAGTGGCGGAAAAAATACCGGAAACCGGGCGCGACGCCGGGCGTGGTGAAGACGGGCATCGGTTGCGCGGGCGCGGCGTGGATGAGCGGCGGGCGGGGCACGCAGGCGGAGCTGCAGGTGAACCGCGACGGGACGGTCGAGGTGCGCGTGGGCACGCAGGATCTGGGCACGGGTTCACGGACGGTGGTGCAAGTCGTCGCGGCGGAGATGCTCGGCCTCGACCGCGAGCGGGTGGCGGTGAGCGTGGGCGACACGCGTTTTCCGCCGAGCGGCGCGAGTGGCGGGAGCCAGACGACGGCGTCGGTGTCGCCGGCGATCTACGACGCGTGCGAGAAGGCGCTGGCGGAATTGCGGAAGGTTTCGGGCGTCGAGGACCCGCGTGGGGAGGCGTGGGCGGGTGCGTGTGCGAAGATCGGCGCGGTGCCGCTGCAGGTGCGCGGGCAGTGGCGGGAAGGGTTGTCGACGGGCGGCGCGTGCGGGGTGCAGTTCGCGGAAGTGGAGGTCGACACGGAGACGGGCTTCGTGCGGTTGAAGAAAATTTTGGCGGTGCAGGACTGCGGCACGGTGGTGAACAAGCTGACGTGCGAGAGCCAGATCAACGGGGGCGTGATCATGGGCATCGGCTATGCGCTGTATGAGCAGCGGGTGATGGATGCGCGGACGGGGGTGGTGTTGAACGCGAACCTGGAGACCTACAAGCTGCCGGGCGCGGCGGACATGCCGGACATCAGTATTCTTTTATTGGATATGCCGGAGCGCGGAGTGATCGGGGTGGGCGAGCCGTGCACGGTGCCGACGGCGGCGGCGATCGCGAACGCGGTGGCGAATGCGATCGGCGTGCGGGTGGGCGATCTGCCGATCACGCCGGACAAGGTGCTGGCGGCGCTGGAAAGCGTGCCGAAGGCGGCGACGGCGGACGGCGCAGAGACGGCGGCGGTGGAGCGCGAGGAGGAGGTGGCGGGAGGATTTGCGGCGTTGGCGGAGGCGCCGCGGGCGGCGTGGGTGGAATTTGAACCGGGGTGTCACGCATGAAGGCGAATGGGAAATTTCGGGTGGACGGTCCCTGCGCTCACGCGCAGAGCCCCGAGGAGAAAGGTGGGCGATGAAGGCATTTGCTTATGTCACGGCGCAGAGCGCGGGCGCGGCGGTCGAACTCGTGGGCGATGGCGGACGGTTTCTGGCGGGCGGGGTGGATTTGCTCGGCGAGATGAAGGACGGGATTGCGGCGCCGAGGCGTTTGGTGAACGTGAAAGCGGTGCCGGAGCTGCGGGTGATCGAGGCGGGCGCGCAGCGTTGGACGATCGGGGCGAATGTGACGCTGGCGACACTCGCGGAGCAGGTGGAACTGAGACGGGTGTTTCCCGGACTGGCGGAAGCGGCGGAGCATGTCGGTTCGCCGCAGATGCGCAACATCGCGACCGTGGGCGGGAATCTCGCGCAGCATTCGCGGTGCTGGTATTACCGGCAGCGCGACGTGGCGTGCGCGAAGAAAGGCGCGCGGCGGTGTCTGGCGCGTGGGGGAGAGAACAAGTATCATTCCCTGTGGAGCGGGAGCCCGTGCCTGAGCCCGTGCGTGTCGAATCTCGCGATCGCGCTGGCCGCGCTCGATGCGAAAGTGGTCGTGCAGCGCGGCGGGAAACAGGTGACGTGGAGTGTGGCGGAGCTTTACGAGCGCGCGTGGAACGCGGCGCGGGCGCATCATTCGCTTGGCGCGGAGGATTTGATCGTGCGCGTGGAAGTGCCGGTGCGGGAAGGCGGGCGGAGCGTGTATTTGCAGATGGGGGAGCGGAGCGGGTTCGACTGGGCGCTGGTGAGTTGTGCGGTGGCGGGACGGATCGACGGCGGCGTGTGGCGTGGGGGGCGGATCGCGCTCGGTTGCGTGGCGCCGGTGCCGTGGCAAGTGGCGGCGGCGAACGCGTTTTTGGAGGGGAAGGCGGTGAACGAGGCGAACGCCGCGGCGGCGGCGGAGCTGATGCTGAAAGGCGCGGAGCCTCGGGCACACAACGGCTACAAGGTGCCGCTGGCGAAGGCGCTGGTGCGGCGGGCGCTGATGGGGTTGGGGTGAGGGAGGCGCAGAGGCCTCGCGGAGCTCGGCCCTCCAAGGGGCAGCGAAGGCCTCGCGGAGCTTGGCCCTCCAAGGGGCGGAGGAGGCCTCGCGGAGCTTGGCCCTCCAGGGTCAGGCATTGGCCTTGGCGGGGGGCGTGTGCGTGTCCTCCATCGGTGGATACGCGACGCGGCCGTGAAGCATGTTCAGCAGGGTGAACTGAAAGCTGTTTTTGATCCGCGTGATCTCGATGAAGGTCAGGGGGGCTTCGTCGAGCTGCCCGTCGTCGATGCGGTCGCGAATGATGCGGTCGATCAATTCGCTGAGCTGGGCGGGCGTGGTCTGGCGGAGCGAGCGGGAGGCGGCTTCGACGCCATCGGCGAGGGAGATGATGGCGCTTTCCTTCGTCTGGGGGCGCGGGCCGTCGTAGCGGTAGTCGGCTTCGGAGACAGCGGCGGTGGGGGCGCCGGCGGGCGTTTCCGGCGGGAAAGGCGGGCAGGACGATTGGGCGATGGCGCGCTGGTAGAAATAGCGGACGAGCGTGGTGCCGTGGTGCTGTTCGATGACGTCGATGACGGCGGTGGGCAGGTGGTATTTCATCGCGAGCTCCGCTCCGTCGGCCACGTGTTGCTTGATGATGCGGGCGGAAGCGGCGGGGTCCTGGGCGCCGTGGGGATTGATGCCTTCGCGCTGGTTTTCGCCGAAATAGGAGGCGTTGGCGGTTTTGCCGACGTCGTGGAAGAGGGAGCAGACGCGGGCGACGAGGGGGTTGGCGCCGATGGCGTTGGCGGCGTTTTCGGCGAGCTGGGCGACGACGAGCGAGTGATGATAAGTGCCGGGCGCCTCGAGCTGCATGCGGCGGAGCAGCGGGTGATTGTAGTCGGTGAGTTCGAGGAGGGTGATGTCGGTGGTGCGTTTGAAGAGCGATTCGAGCACCGGGAGCAGGCCGACGACGGCGATGCCGGTGATCAGGCCGGTGCCGAGGCCGGCGACCATCTGGCGGGTGAGAATCTGGTAGGGCGTCTGGTCGGCGATGGCGATGAGCGCAGCGAACGCGGCGACGGTGAGGCCGCCGGCGCCGGCGGCGCGGACGACTTTGCCGCGCTGGCGGGCGTCGCGGCAGAAGAAGATCGCGACGAGCGAGGCGAGAAACGTGAGGACGATGAGGTCGACGCGGTTGCCGTAGATGACGCCGGTGAAGATCGAGATGAGCAGCGCCATGAAAATGGCGGAGCCGGCGTCGATCAGGATGGCGACGATGAGCGGGGCGAGGGCGGTGGGCGCAACGTAGGGCAGGGTGGAGCCCCAGGAGCCGTCGCGGACGAAGAACTCGGCGCCGCCGAGTTCGTAGATGGCGCGGACGGCGGCGAGGTTGATGATGACGACGAGGGCGAGCAGACTGAGCCGGACGTTGCTGAGGAGGGTCTCCGGATCTTCGAGCCGGATGTAGATGATCGAGGCGACGACCATCGCAAGGACGAGGAGGACGCGGCCGAAGAGCGTGAGATTTTCGTCGAGCTTGGTGTCGGTGTGCTCGTTGAGATAGCGCCGGTGGGCCATGAGCATCTCGTATTGTTCGGCGCCGACGCGCTCGCCCGGTTCGATGATGGTCTGGCCGCGGACGACGCCGACGATGACGGGGCGGACCTGTTGCATCGCGAGGTCCTCGCGTTTCTTGGACGCCTCGCGGTCGAAGACGATGTTGGGGACGAGGCCCTGGCGGAAGACGCGGAAGAGGGCGAGGGCGGCGGGCCGGGGCACGCCCTCGGCGGCGAGGTTGACCCGGAGGAAGGTGAGGGCGTCCTCCATGGTTTGCACGGAGCGCTGGGTGACGTCGCCGTTGGGGCGGGCGATCTGGAAAACGGTGACGCTGCTCGGGCCGCCGCTGCCGAGGGAACCGTCCTGCACGCCCTGGGCGTAGAGGTCGCGGAGGGCGGCGAGGCCGTTGTCGAAGAGTGCGGCGCGGGTTTTGGCATCGCCGGCGGAGAGCACGGCGCCGACGTCGTCGACGCTGACGCGGTAGGGGCCGCGGGCGTTGAAGGATTCGGTGACGGCGGTGAGCGCTTCGCGGCGGTTGGAGGGGGCGGGGGCGCCGGCGGGGTGGGAGTTTTCGAGGATCTCGAGTTGAGAGAGGAGGTCGCGAGCGGAGGCCTCGAAGCGGCGGAGGGGTTCCTGATCGAGGCGATAGACGGGGGGGACGCGGTTGATGACCTGTTCGCGGGCGATGCGGGTGCGTTCGGCGCTTTCGTAGCTGAAGGAGGCGCTGGCGACGACGCGAACGGTCGCGACCTGGTTGGGCATCACGGGCAGGTGCGCGGTGGTGAGGCCGGCGGAGCTGATGATCAGGATCGCGGCGACGGTGAAGACGAAGATGAGCGCGGAGACGAGGCGATTGCGGTCGAGGAAATCGCGAATGAACGAATGGGTCGGCGACGGCGCGCGCTTCGCGCGGCGGGCGTTGAGGCCGCCGAGGAGAAGCTTGAATTGATCGCGGACGGACATGGTGAAAGTGGGGGAGACTCAGGCGCGGGGGAGCTTCAGGCGTTGTTTAAAATGAACGAGGGTGATGATCCTGATTCTGCTTGGGCTACTTGGTAAATGATACGGTAAGGTGGCTCGTGAATTTCTTTCAGTGGTTCTTCCGGATATTCATGAACGGGGTGGCCGCGTTGTGGGGAAGTCAGGAGCGTCTCGGTGCGTTCGATCAATTGGGCGACAAAGCGGGTGGCGTAGAATTCGGAATCACGAGCGATGAATCGCCGGATGGCGCGAAGGTCGCGGCGGGCTTCACGAGACCAGACAAGGTTCACGGCTCCAGTCCGAACTCGCGCCGGATGCTCTCGTGTGAGTGAACGCGGCCGGTGCGGACATCGCTGAGTCCGGCTTCAATCTTTTGGCGGACGTAGATGCGATACATCAGGTCTTCCCACGAGGAATCTTTGGGAAGACCACGGACGAGGGACATCGCACGCGCTTTGACGGAGCGTTTTTGGTTTTTTGCAACGGCCATGGTGGGGCGGCTAAAGGGTTAAGGCTTCGGTCGAGTTTTGAGGAGAGCGTATGCGAGAACCCGTGCTCATGATTTACCTTCGGAGTCCGCGGTGGCGCCGGTCATCGGGTTGCGGTAGGTGTCGTAGGCTTCGATGATGCGCTGGACGAGCGGGTGGCGGACGACGTCGGCGCCGCTGAACGTGTGGAAATCGATGCCGGGGATGTCGCGGAGGATGTGGCGCACCTCGAGCAGGCCGGATTGTTTCGAGCGCGGGAGGTCGATTTGCGTGACGTCGCCGGTGACGACCATCCGTGATTCTTCGCCGAGCCGGGTGAGGAACATCATCATCTGCTCAGGCGTGGTGTTTTGCGCCTCGTCGAGGACGATGAACGCGCGCGACAGCGTGCGACCGCGCATGTAGGCGAGCGGGGCGATTTCGATCACGCCCTTCTCGGTGAGGCGCGTGACATCCTCGGCGTCGAGCATGTCGTGCAGGGCGTCGTAAAGCGGGCGGAGATAGGGGAGGATTTTCTCGCGGAGGTCGCCGGGGAGGAAGCCGAGCGCTTCGCCGGCTTCGACGGCGGGGCGAGTGAGGATGATGCGCTCGACCTGGTTTTTCAGGAGGGCCGAGACGGCGGCGGCCATGGCGAGGTAGGTTTTACCCGTGCCGGCGGGGCCGATGCCGAAGACGACCGGGTGGGCGAGCATCGACTGGAGGTAGAGCTTCTGGCCGAGGGTTTTCGGGACGATCGTCTTGCGGTTCGTGGCGATGACGAGCGGTTCGGCGAGGAGTTCGCGGAGCTGTTCGCCCTCGCCGCGCGCGAAGGCGTCGGTGATGCGATGGAAATCCGGCGTGCGAATCGTCATGCCCTGGGTGCGGGCGTCGTTGAGAAAACCGAAGAGCGATTCGGCGCGGGCGAGCGGTTCGGCGGGCGCCTCGATTTTGAGGGCGGCGTCGCGCGACACGAGTTTTACACCGAGGGCGCGTTCGGCGTGAGCGAGGTTGTCGTCGCGGCCGGCGTAGAGCGCGTGCAGGTGGCGCGGCGAGGGGAAGTGGAGGGTTTTCGAGGACAACGGGCGAATGGCGGGGGGACAGAGGGACGGGG
>JAEYYL010000252.1 GCA_023430825.1 Verrucomicrobiota bacterium
CGTGGCACGCGGGAGCGGCGTCGGCTTGACCTCGTTGAGAATCGCCGGGCCGGCGACGGCATGTTCAGCGTGAGCCATTAGATCGATCCTCCGAAATTAGCCAAAACGTGGGCGGTCCCTGCGCTCAGGCGCAGAGCCACGGGAAGTGGCTCGCTCCGTGAGGAGCGGGAAACACCACTCGAGCCTTCAGCGAGAACTGCGTTCATCTTAGTGCCCGCCTTTCTTTTCGCTCGCGGCGCCGTGCGCGTCGTGACCATGACCATGATCGTCGTGCGCCGGGTGGTTCTTTCTGTCGTATTCCACGCGGCTGAACGGGAGAGAAGCGTAGTCGGGCATCCGGGGATTCGGGTTGCGCAGCTTGCCGAGATACGTCGTGCGCGGACGGGTGTTCAGGTAGCCGAGCACCTGATAATCCTGGCCGAGCGCCTTGGCCTTCGAAACCGCGCTGTTCTCATCGAGGATGTTGCCGAAGACGATCGCGTCGACCGGACAAACCTGTTCGCACGCGGTCTTGATCACGCCGTCAGGCACGACCACATCGGACGGATTGCCGGCCTGTGCGGTCTTCACCTTGTGCTGGATCTTGCCGTTTTGGATGCGCTGCGTGCAGTAGGTGCACTTTTCCATTACACCGCGCATGCGGACGGAGACCTCCGGGTTCTTCACCATCTTGAGGAGTTCCGGCATGCCGTGCGGACCCGCCGGCCCCATGTAAAGGCTGTCGAGCGCGCGTTCGTTCCAGTCGAAGAAATTAAAGCGCCGGACCTTATACGGACAGTTGTTCGCGCAATAGCGGGTGCCGATGCAACGATTGTAGGCCATCGTGTTGAGGCCTTCCTCGTCGTGGACCGTCGCGTTGACGGGGCAAACGGTTTCGCAGGGAGCGAGCTCGCAGTGCACGCACGCCATGGGCTGCAATGAGACCTGCGGATCCTCCGGGAGCGTGCGATTGCCTTCGCCACCGAACGCAGCGCCGTCGGCCTTGCCGTCGGAATAATAGCGATCGAGGCGAATCCAGTGCATCTCACGACCGCGGGCAACCTGATCCTTGCCGACGATCGGAATGTTGTTCTCGGCCTGACAGGCAATCACGCACGCGTTGCAGCCGATGCACGTGTTGAGATCGATCGACATGCCCCACTGGTGCACGCCGTCGAAATCCGGCGTCTTGTAGAGTGAATTGCCGCGCGGGATCTTTGTGGCGCGGTCGGCGGGCGTCATCGCTTCGCCAACGACGCCGAGATTCGACGGCGCGTGCGACTCCATGCCGAACGTCGTCACGAACGCCGGATTCTCGATGTATTCGCTGGTGTTGGCTTCGCGAATGATGTCGCGGCCTTCCATCGACCAGTGCTCCTGGGCGTTGGCCAGCAGCATGCGCGCGCCCGTGTCGACCAGCTTGGCTCCAGTCACGAAAGACGGGGCGGTCGAGGTGCGGATCGCGTAGCCACTGAAGCCGGCATTGGTGCCGACGTGGCCGGACTTCGTGCGGCCGTAGCCGAGCGGAACGACAATCGTGTAGTTGGAAAGGCCCGGCTGGATGTGCACCGGCCCCTTGATCGTCCGGCCGCCGACGGTCAGTTCGAACACACGGGCGTTTTGCTTGCCGATGATGAAGTCGTTTTCCTCCTTGCGGGCCACCTGGAGGAGGGAGCCCTTCGGCTCGATCCCGAGATCGCGCGCGAGGCGCGGGCTGACGAGGATCGCATTGTCCCAGGAAATCTTGGTGATCGGGTCCGGGAGTTCCTGCAGCCAGCCGTTGTTGGCGAAGCGGCCGTCGTCGAGCTTGTAGTCGGTGACGAAACGGACTTCGAGATTGTCCTTCGACAGCTCCTCGTAGCGCGGCGAGGAGGCGAACAATCCGGCGAGGCCGCCGGCGTTGAAGCTGACTGACGCCGGCGCGTAAGCGGAGTTGGCAATCAATCCGTCGTGAAGGAACTGGCGGAAGGATTTCTCGGCATCGCCACCGGTGATCGCGGTGATGGTTTGGAAGACCAGGGCGTGCGGATCGGGATTCTCGATTCCGGCGATGCGCGCGATGACCTCGTTTTCGGTCAGGCCGCCGAACAGCGGCAAAATCATCGGCTGGATCGGCACGATCGTGCCGTCGATCGTTCGCGCGTCGCCCCACGATTCGAGATAGTGCGCGGCGGCGAGATGCGTGGCGTTCGGCGAAAGCGCGGAGGTTTCGTCGACATAGTAGCCGAAGCGAACGACGTTGGCCACCGAACCCTGCAACCCGGGCCAATCGAGATCGGCGGGCGCGTTATAGGCGGGATTGCCGCCGAGAACGACCAGCGTGTCGACCGAGCCGGCGCGAATCGCGGTCGCGAGGCCGGCGATCGTCGAAGCGGTGGACGCGGGCGTGGCGACGAACTCGACCGTCGAGCCGATGTTGTCCAGCGCCGCATTGATCGCATGAGCGATGGCGTGAACCTGCACCGGCAGATGTGCGCCGGGCACCACGAGGCTGGCGCCACGGTTGGCGAGCAGATCGGCCGCGCATTCGTCGAGCCACTGCGGCTGGATCTGGAGACCCTGCGCGAGCGGAGCGAATGTCTGATTGCCGGTGATGCGGACCGCGAGCGCAGCGATCAGCGCCAGCATGTGGCTGCTGGCGAGGCGGAGGCGGTGATCGGCCATGCTGCCGGTGAGCGTGAATCCGCTCTCGGCGACATACAGGCGGTTCATCGCCTGCGCGTCCGACGGATTCTTCACCCGCCGGGCTTTCGAGAACTCGCGCGTGTAATAAAGATGACTGCCGTCGGCGCGGAGGAAATCGGCGTCGATGGAGACGACTCGTTTCGCATTGGCGAAACGGTAGAGCGGCTTGACGTTCTGGCCGAACGCCGCGCGCGCAGCCTCGGCCGGCGCATCGTCGGAGACGGGCTCGTATTCCGCCCAGACCGCGCGGGGAAACCGCGCCTGCAGCGCGGCGACGAGACGGGCACGCGTCGGCGACGAGGATTCCTCGGCGAGAAACGCGAGGCCGGCGCCACCGTTGGCAGCGTGATCGGTGCCGATTTTCGCAAGGAGATCGTTGACGTCGGCGGGGCGCAGTTCGCGACCGTTGCGCGTGTGTCGTGTGGCCCGCTCCGGATCGTAAAGATCGAGCACCGAGGCCTGCGCGAGAAGCGAGGACGCGCCACCGTGGGGCGCGTAGGTCGGATTGCCTTCGAGCTTCGTCGGGCGGCCCTGATGCGTTTCGGCGAGCAGCGGAATCGCGGATTTGCGCAGCGGCATCGCCGTCGCAAAATACAGCGGCAGGCCCTGGATGACACCTTCGACGGACTTGCCGTAGGGCAGCACGTGCTTCTCGGGACGACGGCACCCGGCGAGGCCGAGCCCGCCGAGGGCGAACGAGGCGGCCATCAGCTTGAGAAACTGGCGGCGATCCACGCCGTTCAATTCCGAAGCGCCTTCGGGAAATTCGCGCTCGAGCTGCGCCTTGAAACCGGGCGTCGCGGCGAGTTCGTCGAGGCTGCGCCAGTAGCGGGGACCGGTCAGCTCGCGTTCGGACGGCGCGGGATGTTCAAATTTGCGTTTCATCGGTGGCAGCCGGTGCAGCTTTGCGGGGGCTTGATATTCCAGTCGTGCACGAATTTTTCACCGGCGGCGATGCCCTCGACCTCGGCGATCGTCTTCGAGTCGAGATTGAAGACATCGTGGGGATGGCGGACGCGCGTCTCGGGGGAGCGATGGCAATCGAGACAGAACGCCATGCTCAGTGGCTGCGTGTGCTCGACGACTTCCATTTCATTGACCTTGCCGTGGCACTCCACGCAGCTCACCCCGCGATTGACGTGCGCGGCGTGATTGAAAAAGGCGAAATCGGGGACGTCGTGAATCTTCACCCACGGCACGGGCTCTCCGGTTTCGTAACTGCGGCGGATCGGCGCGAGCAACGGGCTGTCGGGCTTCACCGCATTGTGGCAGTTCATGCAGGTCTGCGCGGTGGGGATGTTCGCGTAGCCGGATTTGTCCACGTTGCTGTGGCAGTAGCGGCAGTCCAGACCGAGCTGGTTGACGTGCAGCTCGTGACTGTAAGGCACGGGCTGGACCGGCGCGTAACCGACGCGCGTGTATTTCGGCGTCATGTAATAGGTCACGCCGGCGGTCGCGATCCCCGCCAGCACGACGAGGTAAATCACGATCTGCAGCGGCAGCTTGTTCGCCGATTTCGAAAAAATATACGACATGAGCCGGGAAGCTTCGGGACCGAAGACGGGTTAAACCGAATCGCTGCGCCGGGCGACGGCACGCGAATCGGGACGCAGCGAGAAGGATTTCGGAGCAACCGGCGCGTCGGACTCCGGCGCCGCACCGCGGGAAACGGTCTTCGCGAGCAGACGCGGAGCGACTCCGGCAAACGCTGCCAACGCGAACAATTTGCCGAGGAAACTCTTTCGAGAAGGATCGTGGCTCACAGGGGGGAGGAAATGGTTAAAGTCGGCGCCAAAGAAGGTGCGCGCTTTGCCGTTGTAAACCAAAATTTAGGGAGCCGCATTTCTTGCGCGCAAAATATGACCGATCCTGAGGGCTACGGACGCATCCGCTAATGACCGCGTCCCGATCGATCATCGCTCCCGTGTCTAGAATTGCGCCGCCCCCGGCAGCCTTGCCGCAGCCGCGAGCATCTCGAACCACGTCACTGGCTCACTGCGCGAAATCGCGCCCGTGCGGTAAAGCAGCGCCACGTAAAAATTCCACGCGCCCGCGGCCATCGCGACGCCCCACCCCACGCGTCGCCACCACGGCGTGAGACGATGAAATCCCCACGCCGCGCCCGCCATCAACGGCAGCACCGCCGCATCATAAGAGCGATTGCCGAAGGCCGACGCGAACCACCAGCACCACCAGGCGGCGCTCACATACGCCAGCGCCAGGAACGCCGCACTCCACGCGATCGCGAGGCCACGCGCCTCCCACGCCCACCACAACAGGCCCGCGGTGGCGGCGAGCAGCAAGGGGTGCCAGTAAAACAGGCCGTGCCATGAGGAAAAAAACGAGTTCGCCCATTGGGGCTGCCCCCAATGAAACCCCTCGCCCTCCACCCCATACCCGAAAACGAGCCATTCCCCATAGACCACGCGCCACGCCCAAAGTTGAAGCACGACCAACGGCGCCGCGCCCATAGCCATCGCTGCAATTGCGCGCACCATTTCGCTCCGCCGAGCGCCGGCACGCCACGCGATCCACAGCGCCGCCGCGAGCAGCATGCCGAGCACGCCCAGTTGAAACCGCGTGATTGTCGCCAGCCCCCACCCCGCCCCGGCCAGCAGCCACCAGCGAAAATTCGCAAGGCGCGCGTTCACAAATCCTGGAGGGGGGCGCGCCCGCCCCGCCCCCGCCCCC
>JAEYYL010000078.1 GCA_023430825.1 Verrucomicrobiota bacterium
CACATCGACGAACGCGAGATCCCGCGGGATCTCGATGCCGAGCTCCTGCAACGCCGTCTGCACGAACGAGCGCTTGCTGATGACCACCTCCGGCCGGTGTCGGTCGAGCCATTTCTTGAACGGCCCGACATCGACCTGCGGGACGTTGTTCTCGTTCAACCACCGGTCGACGGGTTCGGCGTCCGGAAAAATATACGCCGGAATCCGCTCCTTCGGCGCGAGGTTCTCCTGCTCGCACAAATACCCCGCCATCCACAGGTGATCGACCGCGTGGTCCCAACCCCGGTGCATCACCAACCCGATCCGCCGGTAACCCGCCGCCATCACCTTCTGCATCGCCAGACGCACGATGTCGCACTGGTTGTTCGTGACGTTGTGCAGCGCCGGCTGATGCGGAAAATAGTCGATCTTCACCGCGCTGAACTGCTCCCAGTCGAATTGCAGTTCATCGCCCATCTCGCGCCCGTGCGACGCCACGATCACGCCGTTGATCCCGCGCGCATGGAGAATCCGGCTGAGCCGCCCCTGCGTGAGCCCCGGCTCGCGCATCCAGAAATGATCCAGGTTGAAACCAATCTCCTTCGCCTTCGCCTCCGCCCCCGCGTAGAAATCCGGGTGCGCCGTCGCCGACTTCCACCCCCAGCGCGTCGTCCAGTTCGTGACGTAGGCGAGTGTCGGCGGATTCCGCCGCGGCATCACCTGCCCGCGATATGCCACCAACGCGCGCAGCAGCGGATCGGGCGCGTAACCCATCTGTTGCGCGAGCTCCTGGATGCGACGCCGCGTGGTTTCGGGCAGCCGGGGATGGTTGCGCAAAGCCAGCGATACCGTGGTGACATGCACCCCGGCCTGGCGCGCAACGTCTGCGAGGGTAACGCGACGTTCGTTCATAGTTCCGGCGCGCATTGCGACCCATCTCCTCACCCGTCACAAGTCTATTGTTAGAGTGTGGGTCAGATGGCGTTGGTAGGGCGTGAAAAAGAGCATTCCGCTCCCCCGTCAGCCCCCGCGGGCTCGTTCGTCCAGCGCCCGTCATTGATGCACGTTCGTTCTCGTTTTTCGCTCCGTTTAACGCTCTCGTCGCCAGCGAACGTCGCTTCGCTTCGCGACGCCGGTCCTCAAGAACACTCCCACCGTGGCTGAAGAAAGTTATCACTCGCAGCATTCGCCTTTTGGGGCGTTTGCCAGTTTCACCGTCGGACTCGTCGATTCCCCCGGCGGGTTCGGTCAATCGCTTCGCGGCGCCGCGAAACAAAACGTTTACGTCGGCTTCCGCACGCCCGCGAAGGACCGGTGGCAACTGCTGCCCTTCCTCACCCCGCCGAAATCCCAGGAAGGCGCGTACACCGGCGATACCACCGTCGTCCAGCCGCCCCCCGGCGTCGACTCGCGGCGTCCCGCGGATTACACGCGCACGCTCGGCTGGGCCAGCGACACCTGGCGGGCCGACGACGCGCGTTTCGGGTTCTCCCTGCTCTCGCCGTTCGACCAGATCCCCGATCCCGCGAAAATGTCGAAGGCGTCCGCGCGCTTCCATCTCGCCCCGCTCATCACCGGCTGGATCGAATACGACAACCGCAGCGGCCGCGAAGACGTCGAACTGATCTTCGGCATCGGCAACGGCGACGACACCCTCCGGCCGCTCACCGACACCAGCAAGTCGCTCCTCGGTTTCGCCGGCGGCACCGCCTTCGGCTACGCGACCGCACCCGCCAAAGGCGTGTCGATGCGACAGGGCTTCGACATCCTCGCGCCCAAATTCCGCGACTACCGCGGCCTGCTCGTGATCGCCGGCGAAACAGCGCTGGTCTTCACCGTGCCCGCCGGCAAACGGAAGCGCTTCCCCCTCGCACTCGGCTTCTATCAGGGCGGCATCGTGACGAGCGGCATCACGTCGACCTTCGCCTATACTCGTTACTTCCGCGACCTCGAGGACGTGCTCGACCACGGGCTGGAAAACTTCACCCGCTATGAAAAGCTCGCCGCTCAGCGCGATCGCGAACTCGCGAAGGCGAAGCTCGACGACGACCAGAAGTTCCTCGTCGCGCAGGCGACCCACAGCTACCTCGGCAGCAGCCAGCTCCTCTGGCACAAAAACAAGCCGCTCTACGTCGTCAACGAAGGCGAATACCGCATGATGAACACCTTCGACCTGACCGTCGATCACGTGTTTTTCGAACTCGCCTGGCTGCCCTGGGGCGTGCGCGACGTCCTCGATCTGTTCGTCGACCGCTACGCCTATCGCGATCAGCTCGGGCTGTCGTTCACCCACGACATGGGCGTGAACAACTTCTTCACGCCCCCCGGCCGCTCCAGCTACGAGTGCGACGGCATCGAGGGCTGCTTCAGCCACATGACGATGGAGCAGTTGCTGAACTGGCTGCTCACCGCCACCACCTACGCCGAACGCACGGGCGACCTCAAATGGCTGCGCGGCAAGCAAAAGATCCTGCTCGCCGGCGCCGAGAGCCTCCACCGCCGCGACGACCCCGATCGCACCAAACGCGACGGTATCCTGAAAGTGGATTCGGCCCGCGTCGGCGCCGGCGCCGAGATCACGACCTACGACAGCCTCGACGTCAGCCTCGGTCAGGCGCGCAACAATCTCTACCTCGCCGTGAAAACCCTCGGCGCGTGGGTGCTGCTCGAAAAAGCCTTCGCCCGGCTCGGGTTGGCGAAAGCCTCCGCCGACGCCGCCGCGACCGCGGACCTCCTCGCGCAAACGCTCACGACCAAGTTCGAAGCCGACACCGGTTTCTTCCCCGCCGTGTTCGAAAAGAACAACCGCTCACGCATCCTCCCCGCCGTCGAGGGCTTCATTTACCCGCTGTATTTGAATTATCGCGACGCCACCGACCGCAACGGCCGCTTCGCTCCGCTCTTCAAACAGCTCAGCCAGCACATCAACCAGGCGCTCGTGCCCGGCATCTGCCTCGACGAGAAATCCGGCGGTTGGAAGATGAGCAGCACCAGCACGAACACTTGGTTCAGCAAGATCGCGATCGCGCAGCACGTGATCCGGAAGCTCTTCCCCGAAGCGATGACCGACGCCGCGAAAAAGGGCGACCGCGTCCACGCCGACTGGCAGCGCACGCCCGGTTGCGGCGAACACGCGATGTGCGATCAGATCCGCAGCGACACCGGCATCGTCTGCGGCAGCCGCTACTATCCGCGCGGCGTGAGCAACTACCTCTGGCTTTCCTGACCAGCTTAACTCAACAACCGGGCGCGTAATCACGCGCCCTTCTTCGTTTCGTCCGCCTCCCCTCCCGTTTTTTCTTCACCCCAACACTCCATGAGCGATTCAGCGCACAAGATCCCGCTTCGCGAAAAAGTCGGCTACGCCCTCGGCGACGTCGCCACCAACTTTTTCTTCCAATCGATGATTCTCTACCAGGCCCGTTTCTATACGGACACGGTAGGACTCGCCCCGGCGATCGTCGGATGGATGTTTCTCGTGGTCCGCCTCGCCGACGCCTTCGTCGACCCGATCGTCGGCGCCCTCGCCGACCGCACGAAAACGCGCTGGGGCAAATTCCGCCCGTGGATCCTCTGGACCGCCCTGCCCTTCGGCGTGATCTTCTATTTCGTCTATGTGACGCCGAACTTCGGCATGCAGGGCCGGATCATCTACGCCTTCGTCACCTACAGCATCATGATGGTGCTCTATTCGGCGAACAACACGCCCTATTCCGCGCTGATGGGCGTCATGACGCCCAACGTCAGCGAGCGCGCCAACATCGCCCGCTACCGCTTCGTCGCCGCGCTGATCGGCCAGTTCATCATCCAGGCCCTCGCGCTCCCCCTCGTCGATAAGTTCGGCGCGGGCAACAGCGCCAAAGGCTGGGCCACCACGATGGCGATCTTCGGCGTGATCATCGTGGTGTGTAACATCATCGTCTTCCTGACCACGAAGGAACGCGTTCTTCCCAACCCCGAGCAGAAGCCCTCGATCAAGGAAGACATCAAGAATACCTGGGGCTGCAAACCCTGGCAGGCCATGTTCGTGCTGACCCTCGCGATCTTCACGATGCTCGTCGTGCGCGGCACCTCGCTGAACTACCTCTTCACCTACTACCTCGATCCGGCGGCGATGACGCAGTTTGTCGACACCGTCGGCCTCGCCGCCGCGGCCACCGGCGGTGAACCAACGGGCTTCGCCTACGTGCTGAATCTCTTCGGACTCCTGGTTCGCCCCGACTTCTCGAACGCCCCGGCCGTCGCCTTCGCGTTCTTCCAGGTGCTCGGCTCCATCATTCAGATCATCGCCATCCCGTTCTCGAAGCCGTTGTCCGACCGCTTTGGCAAGAAGGCCGTCTTCATCACCGGCATGAGCGTCACGATCATGGCTACGCTCGGCGTGTTCCTGATCGGGCCGACCGACATGAACCTCATGTTCTGGTTGAGCATCATCTGGGGCCTCGGCTGGGGTCCGACCGTGCCGCTGCTGTGGGTCATGATCGCCGACGTCGCCGATTACTCCGAATGGAAGACCTCGCGCCGCGCCACCGGCTTCATGTATGCCGGCATCCTGTTCGCGCTGAAAGCCGGCCTCGGCCTCGGCGGCGCCGTCATCGGCTGGATCATGGGCATGCACGGCTATGTCGCCAACGTCACCCAAACCGAGTCCGCCATGCTGGGCATCCGCCTCGGCGCTTCCGTTTACGCCGCGGTTCCCATGCTCATCGCCCTCGGCTGCCTCATCGCTTACCCGATCGGCAAAGAGCTGAATCTCCGCATTCAGAACGAACTCGAGGAACGCCGGAAAAAATTCGGCGGCGCCTCGGCTTGATCCGGCGCGGCCGAAGCGCCGCAGGCGGTAAAATTCGAAGCCGCGGCAAAACTGCCGCGGCTTTGCTGTCTCTTCCGCAACTTCAGCGGATTTCTCTCGTCCGACTTTCATCATGAGAAAACTCCTCAGCTGCGCCCTTCTCGCTTCGGCATTCGCGACGTTGCCCGCCGCTTCCGCCCTCGCGGCCTCGCCCCAAGGCGCCGCCACCACCGGCCAGTATCGCAATCTGTTCAAAGAATACCTGGGCAAATCCGACGCCGAGATTCGCGCGAAGGTCGACAGCGCGTTCCAGCAGCTTTTCCACGGCGACGAAAATTCGCAGCGCCTCTATTATCCCGTTCCGGGCGACATGGCCTACGTGCCCGACATCAACAACAACGATGTCCGCAGTGAAGGCCTCTCCTACGGCATGATGATCGCCGTGCAGATGGACCGTCAGAAGGAGTTCGACGCCATCTGGAAATACGCGAAGCACTACATGTTCTACGAAGCCGGCCCGCTCGGCGGCTATTTTGCGTGGCACACTGCGTTCGACGGCCGCCGGCTCAGCGCGGGGCCCGCGCCCGACGGCGAGGAATGGTTCGTCATGGCGCTCTTCTTCGCGTCGCACCGCTGGGGTGACGGCGAGGGCATCTTCAATTACGGCGCCGAAGCCCAGTCGCTCCTCCGCACGATGCTGCACAAGGACGACGAGCCGGAACGCGGCCGGATCACGAACATGTTCGACCGTGCCACGAAACAGATCGTCTTCACGCCCCATCCCCCCGGTTCCACCTTCACCGACCCGTCGTATCACGTTCCCGCCTTCACCGAACTCTGGTCGCGCTGGGCCGCCGATCCCGCCGACCGCGCGTTCTTGGCCGACGTGACGAAGACCAGCCGCGAACTCTTCAAAAAAGCCGCGCACCCGAAAACCGGCCTCATGCCCGACTACTCGAATTTCGACGGCACCCCGCGCCGCACCCCTTGGGGCAATCACGACGACTTCCGCTACGACGCCTGGCGCACGCTCTCCAACCCCGCCCTCGACTGGTCGTGGTGGGCTGCGGACCCGTGGCAGGTCGAACAAAGCAACCGCGTCCTCACCTTCCTCGCCTCGCACGGCCAAAACATTCCCGATCGCTTCAAGATCGACGGCACGCCCGTCTCCACCGACTTCAATACCGAGGGCCTGATCGCCATGGCCGCCACCGCCGCGCTCGCCGCCGACCGTGCGATCGGCGAACCGTTCGTGCAGCGGCTCTGGGACATGAAAATCCCCGAAGGCCGCAAGCGCTACTACGACGGCCTGCTGACCATGATCGCCCTGCTTGAAGTCAGCGGAAACTTCCGCATCTACGGCCCGCAATGAAGAGGAAAGATGTGAAACAACTCCCGGTAGGGCGAAGCGTCCCGCCGAGCCGCGAACACGCCTCCGGCTCGCCGAGGACAGCTCGCTCTAGCTTGCTGCTTTGTTTTGTCGCCCTGTTTCTCGTCGCTTCGAGCTCGTTCGCGTTCGCCCACGCCCCCGCGTCCCTCGCCACGCGCAATCTCTTCGCCGAACTTCTCGGCAAATCCGACGCCGAGGTCGCCGCCAAAATCGACGCCGGATTCCAGCAACTCTTCCACGGCGACGACGCGAACGAGCGCATCTATTATCCCGTCGGCGCCGACCAGGCCTACATCGCCGACATCGGCAACCAGGATGTCCGCTCCGAGGGCATGTCCTACGGACTGATGATCGCCGTGCAACTCGACCGCCGCGAGGAGTTCGACCGGCTCTGGCGCTGGGCCAAGCAACACCTGTATCACGCCGACGGCCCGCGCCGCGGTTACTTCGCGTGGCAATGCGCGTTCGACGGTCGCCTCATCGACCCCGGCTCGGCCTCCGATGGCGAAGAATGGATCGCCACCGCCCTCTTCTTCGCCGCGCACCGCTGGGGCAACGGCGAAGGCATCTTCAACTACGCCGCCGAGGCGCAGGCGCTCCTGCGCGCGATGCTCCACAAACCCGCCGACGGCAACGTCACCGCGATTTTCGATCGCGCCGAAAAACAGGTGGTCTTCGCGCCCACCGCCGAGGCCAGCACATTCACCGATCCCTCCTATCACCTGCCCGCTTTCTACGAACTCTGGGCCCAATGGAGCGACGCCGCCGCCGACCGCGTGTTCTGGAAAGACGCCGCGCAGACCAGCCGCGCATTCTTCCGCCGCGCCGCCCATCCGAAAACCGGCCTGATGCCCGAATACGCGTATTTCAACGGCCGCCCCTACACCGCCACCACCTTCGGCGAAGGCAAAGGCGACTTCCGCTTCGACGCGTGGCGCACCCCGGCGAACGTCGCCCTCGACCACGCCTGGTTCGCCGCCGATCCTTGGCAAATCGAACACGCCAACCGCGTCCTCCGCTTCTTCGCCGCGCAAGGCCCCGCTGCCGCCAACCAGTTCACGCTCGACGGCCGGCCGCTCTCCACCGACACCTCCACCGGCATGTTCGCGATGGCGGCCGTCGCCGGCCTCGCCGCCGATCCGGCCCTCGCACGCCGCTTCGTTCAACAGCTCTGGGACGCCGAAATCCCCACCGGCCAGTGGCGCTACTACGACGGTCTCCTCTACCAACTCGCCCTCCTCCAGGTCGGCGGGCACTTCGCCGCCTACGGCCCAGTGCAACGTTGATTCCACCCGCGAAGGACGCCGCCCCGTCCCTCCGTGAAGCCTCTTTCATGCTCGTGACTCTTCTTCCCTCCCGTCTTTCGCCCATCGTCGTCGCCGCGACCCTGCTCGCCTCGAGCGTCCTCCTCGCCGGTTGTGCGTCGCCACCCGCCTCCCCGCCCGCCGTCGTTCCCTCGTCGCCGGAAACCGATGCAGCCACTCCGCCCATCGATCCCACCAACCCGTTTCGCCAGCTCCAAAAGGGTCTCACCGCCGCCCGCGTGATCGCTCTCCTCGGCGAGCCGGCCGACAAACAAACCGTCGCCCGCGAGGGCATCGAAGTCGAAATCTGGACCTACACGCGATCCATAACCGGCCCCAAACGCCAGGTCGCAGCGTCCATGCGCGAGGTGCCTTATGTCCACCCGATCACCGGCGTGATGAGCATGGTGCAGGAACCCGTTTACGAGCTGGAATCCACCTACATCACCGAAACCACCGAGTTGCTCCTGCACGCCGGCATCCTCCTCGAGTGGAAACAACAGCGCACCAGCGAACGCGATTTCAAGTAAACCGCCTCATCCGAAGGCTCCGCTCAACTCCCAACCTTATGATCACCTCCCCGACCCGCCGCCTCCTCCCCGACCGCCTGCTCGTCGGGGTCGCCGCCGCGCTCCTCGCCGCGATCGCTCCCCGCCTCTCCGCCGAAGACGGCTACCGACTCTGGCTCCGCTACGATGCCATCGCCGATCCCGCGGTGCGCGCGGCCTACACCGCCGCCATCACCGAGATCGTCGTGCCCGAAGTCCCCGCCTTCCCGCCGTGGGCCGGCGGCACCGTCAACGCCGCACGCGACGAACTCACCACCGGCCTCCGCGGCCTGCTCGGCACCGACATTCCCGTCGTCGCGAAACCCTCGCGCCCCGGCACGCTCCTCCTCACCACGCCACGCGATCCCGCCATCGCCGCTCTCATCAGCGAGGCCGACCTCCGCGCCGCCAGCGAGGAAGGTTACATCCTCCGCCGCGTCACCCTCGACGGCCACCCGCGCACCGTCATCGTCGCCAACCGCCAGATCGGCCTCCTTTACGGCGCGTTCGCCCTGCTGCGCCACCTCCAGGCGAATCAGCCTCTCGAGAACCTGAACGTCGTCTCCGCTCCGCGGATACAGCGCCGCCTGCTCAACCACTGGGACAACCTCAACGGCTTCGTCGAACGCGGCTACGCCGGCGAATCGCTCTGGGACTGGTTTCACATCCCCGAATACATGTCGCCGCGCTACCGCGACTACGCGCGCGCCTGCGCCTCCGTCGGCATCAACGGCACCGTCCTCACCAACGTCAACGCCAACGCCCGCGTCCTCACGCCCTACTACCTCCAGCGCGTCGCCGCCCTCGCGAACGAGTTCCGCCCCTACGGTATCCGCGTTTACCTTACAGCCCGCTTCAGCGCCCCCGTTGAAATCGGCGGGCTGAAAACCGCCGACCCGCTCGACCCCGCCGTGCGCCAGTGGTGGGCCGACAAGGTCGAGGAGATCTACGCGCTGATCCCGAACTTCGGCGGCTTCCTCGTGAAGGCCAACTCCGAAGGCCAGCCCGGTCCCCAAAACTACGGCCGCAATCACGCCGACGGGGCCAACATGCTCGCCGACGCGCTCCAACCCCGCGGCGGCATCGTCATGTGGCGCGCCTTCGTCTATAGCAACGAAGTCCCCGAAGACCGCCACAAACAGCCAAACCACGAATTCGTCCCGCTCGACGGTCAGTTCCGCGACAACGTCATCGTGCAGGTGAAAAACGGCGCGATCGACTTCATGCCGCGCGAACCGTTTCACCCGCTCTTCGGCGCGATGCCGAAAACGCCCCTCGCGCTCGAGCTCCAGATCACCCAGGAATACCTCGGCAGCGGCACCCAGATCGCCTTCCTCGCGCCCCTCTTCGAGGAGGTGCTCGACGCCGACACCTTCGCCCACGGCCCCGGCACGACCGTCGCCAAAATCGTCGACGGCAGCGCGGACCTCCACGGCATCTCCGTCATCGCCGGCGTGTCGAACATCGGCGACGATCGCAACTGGACCGGCCACCCCATGGCGCAGGCGAACTGGTATGCCTACGGCCGGCTCGCGTGGGACCACCAGCTCGACTCCGCCCAGATTGCCGACGAGTGGACCCGCCTGACCTTCGGCAACGATCCCGCCCTCGTGCAGCCGATCGCCTCGCTCCTGCTCGAGTCGCGCGAAACCGTCGTCAACTACTCCATGCCACTCGGCCTCCATCACATCATGGCCGAGGGCCACCACCACGGCCCCGGCCCGTGGGTCAGCGAAGCCGGTCGCGCCGACTGGACTTCCGTTTACTATCACCGCGCCGACCCCAACGGCGTCGGCTTCGATCGCACGAAAACCGGCTCCCACGCGCTCGAGCAATACGCGCCCGAAATCCAGCGCCAATGGGGCGACCCCGCCACCACGCCCGACAACCTCCTCCTGTGGTTCCACCATCTGCCGTGGGACTACAAGATGAAATCGGGCCGCACGCTCTGGGACGAGATTGCGCTCCATTACCAGCATGGCGTCGACACCGTGCGCGCCTGGCGCAAAACGTGGGATGCGCTCCCCGCCGCCCAAATCGGCGAACCGCGCTACTCGCACGTCAAGGCGCTGCTCGCGCGGCAAGAACGCGAAGCCCGCGAATGGCGCGACGCCTGTCTCCAATATTTCGCTACATTCTCGAAGCGCCCACTGCCGGCCGGTGTCGAACCCGCGGAGCATCCGCTGGAATACTACAAGGCCGTCAACATCCCGTTCGCGCCCGGTCATCCCGGTGCACGCTAGAGCAGTAGCAAAAGAGTCGTAGCCGGAGGCAGGAGCCTGCTTGCAGGCGAAGTTGCTCGTTCGCCTGCGAGCATCGCCTGCAAGCAGGCTCCTGCCTCGACCAGCCATGGCTACCGATTGCTTGGAGACGCGGTAGCGTCGGTGTCTCAGCGGAATCTCGAGCAACCCGTCGCCCGGCCGTGCCGTCGAAACGCTCCGCGTTCCCCGCCGGCGAACCTCGGCTGCTCCGTGGGCGATCCACGCGCCGGAGCGGATGTCGCTCTCCCGGCGATGCCGTTCCGCGATTTTGCTGTAGCGGTGTCCTTTGCCCGCCGCTTTCGTTTCACTCATGAAGTCCCTTCGCCTCGCCGTGTGCCTCGTCGGGTCTGCGCTCGCCTCGACCCTGCCTGCCGCCACTCCGGCACCAGTCGCCTTCGATCGCTTCGATTACACGGGGCGCGATTCCGTTTTCACCGCTCCGCTTCCCGCCGGCCATTTTCGCAATCCGATTCTCGCCGGCTTCTATCCCGATCCGAGCATCTGCCGCGTCGGCGACGATTACTACCTCATCAATTCCACCTTCGCCTATTTTCCCGGGATTCCGATCTTTCACAGCCGCGACTTGGTCAACTGGACCCAACTCGGCCACGTGATCGACCGGCCCGACCAGCTCGACTACGATCGCCTCGGCATCACGCGCGGCATCTTCGCGCCGGCGATCTCCTATCACGACGGACTGTTCTACGTCGTCTGCACCATGGTGGACGCCGGCGGCAACTTCCTCATGACCGCCAAGGACCCGGCCGGGCCGTGGTCCGATCCCATCTGGCTCGACTTCGACGGCATCGATCCGTCGCTCTTCTTCGACGACGACGGCCGTGCGTGGATGGTCAACAACGGCAACCCGCCCGACAACCGGCCGCTCTACGAGGGCCATCGCGCGATCTGGCTCCAGGAATACGACATCGCCGCGCAGAAACTCGTCGGCCCCCGCTCGATCATCGTGAACGGCGGCGCCGACCTCTCCACCAAGCCCGTGTGGATCGAAGGTCCGCACCTCTACCGACGTGACGGCTGGTATTACCTCTGTTGCGCGGAAGGCGGCACCAGCGTGCACCACTCCCAGGTCATCTTGCGCAGCAGATCCGTCACCGGTCCTTTCGAACCCTGGTCGGAAAATCCGATCCTCACGCAGCGTGACCTCGACGGCACCGTCGAACACGCCGTCACCTGCACCGGCCATGCCGACCTCGTTGAAGGTCCCGACGGCCAGTGGTGGTCTGTCTTCCTCGCCTGCCGTCCCTTCGCGAAGGAATTCTGGACCACCGGTCGCGAAACATTCCTCCTGCCCGTCACGTGGACCGACGACGGCTGGCCACAAATCCTTCCGCCCGGCCAACGCGTGCCCTCGATCGTCGCATCGCCCAAGGTGGAGCGCGTCGTCCCCAACGCGCTTTCCGCTCCCGCCGTCCCACTCACCGGCAACTTCACCTGGCGCGACGACTTCGATTCCGCCGAGCTCTCCCCGCTCTGGATCATGATCCGCACGCCGAAGGAAACGTGGTGGAAGACCCACGCCTCCTCAGGCGAACTCCACCTCACGCCGCGCCGCGACGCCCTTTCCGGCAAAGGCAATCCAACTTTCCTCGCCCGGCGTCTCCAGCACGCCCGCTTCGACGCTTCCACCGCGCTGACCCCACCGACGTCCGACGGCGTCTCCGCCGGCCTCGTCGCCCTCCAAAACGAAACGCACTATTACTACCTCGGCGTCCGCCCCGACGGCACCGACGAACTGACGCTTTTCCTCGAACGTTTCAACGGCGGCGAAAACGCCCGCGTCATCGCGACGAAAACCATTCCGCGGACCGACAAGCTCCACCTCCGCCTCAGCGGCGACGACCTCACGCTCGCGTTCTCCTACTCCGCCTCCGCCACCGCGGACGCCTGGCAGACCCTCGCCGCCGAGGTCGACGCCACGCCCATCACCGTGCAGGCCGCCGGCGGCGGCCTGCATTTTACCGGTGCGGTCGTCGGACTCCACGCCCGCCTCGAACCCTGACCGCTTCGCGCACTTTTCGGCTATGGCTCATCCGCGTTCCTCTCTCGTTTTCGCCGGCGCTCTCGCGCTGACCTCAGTGATCGCGCCGCCGCTCCAGGGCGCCGCCGCCTCCGCCCTCGAGCACAGCGACGCCGTGGTCATCCCGGCCTCGGACCCGCGCTTCATCTACGAGGGCCGGTTCGATACCAGCAACTTCCCCGCGGGTCCCGTCGTGATCTGGCAGGGCAGTCGCATCCGGCTCGATTTCGAGGGCGACTCGCTCGTGCTGCATTTCGCTGATGCGGAGAACCAGAATTTCTTCGACGCCACGATCGACGGTCGCACGACGATCGTCGACGCGAGCGCCAACGCCCCCGCGCGCGCCGCCACTTTCACCGGGCTCGGCCCCGGCCGGCACAGCCTCGTCCTGTTCAAGCGCACGGAAGCCGCCGCCGGCACCGTGCGCTTCGTCGGAGTCGAACTCGCCCCCGGCGCCACCGCCTTCGCCCCCCCACAACCCGACTACCCGCTCGCCCTGCTCTTTATCGGCGACTCGATCACCGCCGGCGCCTGCAACGAAGACGGTGCCGACGACCAGTGGGAGGACCGCCGCACGCACAACAACGCCCGCAGCTACGCCGCGTTCACCGCCGCCGACCTCGCCGCCGATTATCGCAACATCGCCGTCAGCGGCATGGGCGTCGCCATCGGCTGGACCGACGTGAAAGCCGGTGAAATCTGGGACCGCGTTTACCCGAACCCGGCTTCGCCGCGCGCCGACCTCACCGCGTGGACGCCCGACGTCGTCTTCGTCAACCTCGGCGAAAACGACGACTCGTATCCACGCGCCAAGGACATCGCTTTCCCCGGCGAAGCCTACACCGAGAGCTACGTCGCACTCGTCCGAGCCATCCGCACCGCCTATCCGAAAGCGCAGATCGCGATCCTGCGCGGCGGCATGTTCGGCGGCGCGCAAAGCGAGCGCCTGCGCGATGCCTGGCAGGCCGCCGTGACTCAGCTCGAGACCACCGACCCGAAACTCTCCCACTACGTCTTCCAGCACTGGACCACGCTCCACCCGCGGGCTTCCGACCACCGGGCAATGGCCGACGAACTCACGGCCTGGCTGCGCCAGAAAGCTCCAAGCTTCAAACCCCAAGCTCCATAGAATCTCCAACGTTCAAAAACCCCACGCCCGGCCTCCGGCCTGTATTTGGGATTTGAAGATTCCCTGAAGCTTGGATGTCGGAGCTTGGTGCTTCCCCCTCGGGGGGCTCACGCTTTCAAATTCGACACGCCATACGGCGCGCGCTCCGGGCGCGACAACATCGCATCCGCCTGCGCATCGTTCACGAATCGACCGGCCTTCGCATCCCAGGTGAGCGGACGTCCGAGCTTCATCGCGATCCAGCTCAGGATGCACGCGGTGTTCGCACTGTGCGCCACCGGCGCCGGCGCCAGCGGCGTGCCGCGCGTCTTCATGCAGTCGATCCAGTTCTGGTGATGGCTGCTGCTCTCGAGGAACTTCACGGTCACCCCTTGCGGATCGAGCAGCTTCGGATCGCTCGCATCCAGCGGCTTCAAGTCGGTCGCGCGCATCGCCGGATCGCTCGAGGTCTGTCCGCCCTGCTGCTCGCGCGACACAAAGATCCAGCCTTCGTCGCCGATGAATTTGACGCCGTTCGGCAGCTTGTCCGACACGCGCATCTGCACGTCGCCCGGATAAGTCAGCTCGACTTCATAGGCGCCATGCACGTTCCAAATCGTGTTTTTCGGGAAATCCGCGTGGCCTTCGATCTTCAGCGGCGCGCTCGACTCCATGTCCATGCCCCAATGCGCCGTATCGAAGTGGTGCGCGCCCCAGCCCGTGATCATGCCCAGGCAAAACGACTCGTTGCGCAGCCAGCCCGGCCGGTCGTAACCAGATTGTGGATGCACGCGCTGCTCCGTGTAATACACCTTCGGCGTCGGCCCGAGCCAGCCGTCGTAGTCGAGATTCGCCGGCACCGGCTGCTCCGGATCGTCGGGCTTCGTCGGATCGATCGGCAATCCGATCTCCACCCGCCGCAACCGGCCGACGCGCCCGCTGCGCACCAGTTCGCAGCCTTTCCGGAACTGCTGGGTCTTGCCCCACGATCGCTGCTGGCTGCCCACCTGCAGCACGCGGCCGCTCTTCGCGACCTCGTCGCGCAAGAGCACGCTCTCCTCGTAGGTCATCGTAAACGGCTTCTGCAGGTAAACGTCCTTCCCGGCCCGCACCGCCGCGATCGCAATCTCCGCGTGCTGGTGATCCGGCAGGCTGAGCACGACGCCATCGATGTCCTTCCGCTCGATGATCTCCCGATAGTGGCCATAAGTGTCGATCGTCGGCGCCGTGCGCGACGCGTCGCGGTAGAATTTCTCCGTGAGCTCCTTCCCTTCCGCCATGCGTTTCGCATCGACGTCGCACACCGCGACGATGTCCGCCATGCCCGTCTCGAACACGCCCGGCATGTCGTGCGAACGCGCGATGCGGCCGCAACCGATCTGGCCGATGCGAAAGCGGTTGCTCGGGGAGTTCGCGCCCAGCAGCCGCGAGGGCACGATCATCGGCACGGACAACGCCGCGCCGGCTACGGCGACGTTGCGACAGAAGGCGCGACGCGTGAGCGAACCGGTGTTTTTTCGGGGGGAGGTTTTCATAGGGGTCAAAAAAACTGGGGCGCCGCCGCGGAGCCGTCATCGTGGACGGAGCGGCGGCATCAATCCATGCGCGAATTGCTCACGAAAGCGATCCGCGTCCCATCCGGCGACCACGAAGGCACGTTGATCGTTCCCTGTCCGCCGAAAACATACGCGATCACCCGCGGCTCGCCGCCGTCGATCGGCATCGTCCGCAGGTAAACGTGCTTGTAGTAGGGATGCTCCTCCGGCTTCACGTCCTGCCCGTAGGAAATCATCACGAGACTTTTCCCATCGGGCGAGATGTGCGGGAACCAGTTGTTGAATTCATCGTTCGTGACCTGTTCCTGCTCCGAGCCATCCGGCTTCATTCGCCAGATCTGCATCAGCCCGCTGCGCGTCGAGTTGAAATAAATGTAGCGCCCGTCCGGCGTGAACTCCGGCCCGTCGCTCAGCCCCGCCGCATCCGTCAACCGCACCTCGTCTCCGCCGTCGGCGGAAATCTTGTAGATGTCGTATTTGTCCGACTTCGCCTCGGCCGTGTGCTTCCGCCCACCGGTATAAACGAGCCACTTCGCGTCCGGCGACCAGCCGTGAAAATACGACGGCGAATTCGGCGTCACCCGCACCGGCGTGCCGCCGGTGGCCGGCAACTTGTAGATCACCGAGCGACCGTTGTCGTCCGCGCTGTGATGACTGATCCCGAGCTGCTGGCCGTCAAAGGTCAGCACGTGGTCGTTGTTGTTGCGCGTCGCAAAGCCCGTGTCGAAGTCGCCGATCCGCTTCGTCACCAGATCGAAGGTTTTCAGGTGGCCTTTGTTCGGGCCGGGCCCACTGACGTTGATCAGCAGCGTCTTTCCGTCCGGCAGCCAGTTCGGCGCTTCGAACTGCTCCGGCGAACTGTGCACGATCTGGAGCTGGCCAGTGAACACGTTGAGCACCTCGAGGTGCGCGCCGATGTAGTCGCGATACGGCACATAGCCGACCTTCGGCGGACGAATCACGCGCACGTCTTTGAAAATCGCCTCCTCCTTCACCTCCCCATTGTGCGAGCAGAGAAACAACCCGACGAACAGCTCCTCGCCCAGATCGAGGTCCTTCGTCGCCGTGACGAAGGTCTCCCCGTAACGCGCCGACGAAAAAATGTAGGTGTTGCCGCGACGCTCGAGCTGGATCACGTCGCCTCCCTTGATCGGCAGCTCGATCTGCTTCGTCTCCGCCCCTTTCGTTTCGCGATACTGCAACGACGTGAGCCCGTCCCCGTGCACGCACGCGTCCGCATACGGCGAGTCCGCATCGAGCGTCGAACGCGCGATCCAGCCGAGCTTGCGGTGCGGATCGACCCCCATCCCGACGAACTCGAACCGCGCGCGCACGATGAAGTCGCCCTTCAGCTTGTTCCACGCGAACTGAAACTGGTCCGACGTGCCCCACATGTTGATGCCGCCGGCGCTCATGCGATACTCCTGAATCGATTCGTCATACGACGTCGAGCCCGCGATCGCCGGGTCTCCGACGTCGGCGTGCGCCGAAAACTGTCCGACCGCGCCGCCTTCCGCGGCGAAAAGCGCACCGGCCCAAAAGCCGAACGCGATGAGAAACGAGCTGAAGCAGCGCCGGAGCGCGGGGGTTTTCATGGGGGTGGAGGCAGGACGGATAACCCGGTGAAAGGTGACGGCCCGCCACGGTTTGGCGATGTTATGCCACACTCCGATCCTCGCGCGCCACCTCACCCCACCAGCAGGCGCGAGCGGCCTCGATTCATCGGGCTGTGCCACACACCGCGATCCCGGCGCTCCTGCCGCCCCGAGGCGAAATTCTTCTTGGTAAACGTTGACCTGCTCCAGACGAAGGCGCTTCGCCTCAGGCCGCGTTGGCCGTCGCCGCCCGCCGATTCGTCTTCGCCCGCTCCTGCCCGCGCAACGTCCGGCCGCTCACCCAGCAGCTCTCCACCATCTCCGTATGCGGTTCGGCCGGCAGCCCGAACTCGTTCTGCAGCAGCCGCGTCACGAGCAGTTCCACCGCCGCCGCCCCCATCTGCTGCTGGTTCTGCTGCAACCCCGTGAACCCGGTGCCTTCGATGAAATGCGTCAACGCCACCACGCCCAATTGCGCCGGCGTCGCGATCTTCAATCGCCGCAACGCCCCCGCCAGCCCGTCGAGATCGTGATGCACGAAAACCAACACGTCCGGCTCGTGCAGCCCCAGCCAGGTCGCCAGCGGCTCCACCCCCACGTCGTCGTCCAATCGCAGCGCCGGCACCGGCTTCACCCCCGGCCACACCGAATCATACCAACCCAGATACGCCCCGAGGTGCGCCCGCCCCGATCGCAACTCCTCGCAATGCGCCAACACCAGCCCCGGCCGCCGGTAACCGAGCGCGCTCACCCGCTCCAGCGCGCGCGTCGTATCCCGAAACGCATGGCTCGTGATCCGGTGCAGCGGCGCGTCGATGCTCAGTCCGACGGTCACCACCGCACAGCGGTCGAGCTCGCGCGGAAACGGCTCGTCGAGCACCGGCCCGCCGAAGCACAACAACCCCCGCACGCCCCGCGCCTCGAGCACCGCCCGAAACCGCCGCGGGGTCATCCCCGGCGCGCGTAGCCACAGCGGCTCCAGCCGGTAGCCCAGCTCCTCCGCCCGCCGCGTCATGCTCGCATGGATCAACTGCAGATGCTCCGTGCGCTCCCACGGCCGCGGCTGCGGATAAAGCGAAATCACCCCCAGACACTCTTCCGCGCGCGTCTCGCGCCGCGCCCGCACCTGCGCCATCAGCTCCGCCACTTTCGCACTCGGCCGATATCCCGCGCGCTCCGCCAACTCGCGCACCCGCCGTCGTGTTTCCGCGGATACCTTCGGGCTGTCGTGCAACGCGAGCGAGACCGCGGCGGGGGAAAGACCCGCCAGTTTCGCGAGGTGCCGCACACTCATGCGGCTGACGTAGCGCAGCTCAAACACCGTGGTCAACGTTTACCTACGATCTCTTTGTTTTGCCGCGCACTGTCGTTTCGCTGGCGGCCCCCAAACCCTTCGTCCGCCGTTCCCCCTTCGCTTGCCCCCTCCCCGCCATCGCTCCCGGACGCGAGCTCGCATCCGGTCCGCCGTTCGCCTGCACCCCTCGCCGGCCAGCCCGGCGCGACGGGCGAGTTCGTCCATCGCTCCCGCCATGGCCCGCTTCACGCCCCGATGACCTCCCGCGCTCACCCTCTGCGACGGCTCCTTTTGTCAGAGTCAGTTCCAACAACCAATGACCCCCATGAAAGACTACAAACGCGTGTCTCCCCATCGGAGAATGCTCACCGCAGCGATGCTCTCCGTCATCGCCGCCGGCGGCCTGTCCGCCCAAACCACCGCATCCGCTCCCGCACAGGATGAGCCGATCGTGCTCTCGCCGTTCGTCATCACCGGCGATCAAACCGGCCGCTATCAACCGACCGAAACCACCTCTGGCGGCCGCGTGCGCGTGAACCTCTTCGACGCGCAGCAAAGCGTCTCCGTCGTCACGCGCGAACTCGTCGACGACGTCGCCGCCGGCCGCCTGCTCGACGCCCTGCAATACATCTCCGGCGTCACCGAATCCACCATCCCCAATGGCCTCGACCGCACCACGATCCGCGGCTTCCAGACCGACGGCCAGCGCATCGACAACTTCGGCGCGCCGAACCAGGTCAACCTCGATCCGGTCTTCATCGAGCGCATCGAGGTCGTGAAAGGCCCCAACGCCATCCTCGCGCCCTCCGGCGTGCCCGGCGGCACGATCAACGCCGTCACGCGCAAACCCCAGTTCGAAAACTTCGGCTCCGTCACCGGCGTCGTCGGCCTCTACAACGCGCAGCGCGTCGAGATCGACATCAACCGCGTCTTCGGCCCCAACAACCGCGCCGCCTTCCGCGTCGTCGGCGCTTTCCAGGATACGGAAGGTTTCGCCGGCGATTTCCGCGAAACCTTCGTGATCATGCCGATGGTCGCCTTCCGCACCCGCAGCGGCGCCGAACTGGTCCTCCAGGCCGCCTACACCGACTCGCGCGTGCAGAACTACTTCGGCGTGCCGATCGATCCGTCCTCCGGCACCCACAACCGCGCCCACCTGCTCGCCGGCGTTTCCCGCGACCTCAACACCGCGGGCGAGGACTACCGCAACGAGGAACGCCCCGAGTTCCGCGCGCTCCTCACGCTGCCCATCACCGACTCCATCTCGATGCGGCTCGCCGCCCGCTACACCGACTTCGAGATCGGCTTCCTGCAGAATCTCGCCACCACCGGCGTCTCCGGCGGCGGCGTCAACCCCGCCACCGGCACGTTCACGCCCGGCACCGTCTATGGCCCCGCGCCGACGTTCACGCCGTCGCCCGCCCCCACGCAGTCGCGCGTCTTCCTCCGCAACGGGTCCGAGGATTTCAACCACTACTCTCTGGTGAACTTCCAGAACGACTACATTCACGTCTTCAAGAACGACCTGGTCGGCGCCACCACCGTCGTCGGCGGCTCCTTCGACATGACCCGCCAGGGCTTCAAGAGCCACCGTTCGACCAAGCCCGACATCAACTACGACAGCCCCTCCGCCGGGCCGCACACCATCGGGGCCCTGTCGACCCGGCAGGACACCAACAACTACGCCATGCAGGCCTACCTCAGCGAAAGCATCTCGCTCCTGCAGGACCGCGTCATCCTCAACGCCGGGTATTCATTCAACAACTACGACCAGTCGACGGACAATCTCCTGCCCAACCGCACGAGCAACCCGCCGGAAGCCCTCCCGACCGAGCGCATCGCGAAATACCGCTCCAACATCAACACCGAGCTGAAATCCTACGGCATCCTCGTGAAGCCGATCCCCGCCGTGGCGCTGTATTACAGCTACTCCGAGAACTCCACGCCCAACTCCGCCTACAACATCGGCCGCAACAACGCCGCCCCCCTCCAGTCCGGCCAGCAGGACGAATACGGCGTGCGCGTGCAGCTCTTCGACAACCGCCTGACCGCCTCGCTCGCCTACTTCGACATCATCCAGAGCAACTACTCGGTGCCGAATCCCGGCAACTACGTGCCGAATCCGCCCAACCCGCCGCTGCCCGCGCTCGTCTCCGACCGCATTGCGAAGGGCTACGAATTCGAGTTCCGCACGCAGATCACGAGCCAGCTTTCGCTCATCGGCAACCTGACGACGTTCACCAACCGCGACCCCAACGGCGTGCCGTTCCGCGGCACCGCCGAAAAATCCGGCGCCGTCTGGGCCAACTACGAGTTCGCCAAGGACACTGCTCTCTCCGGCTTCAGCGTCGGCATCGGCGTCACCCACCTCGGCGACCGCCCCGGCGATCAGGCCAGCGGCGTCACCGCCGCCAGCACGTCGACCAACATCATCCCGAACCAGCCGTCATTCTACCTGCCGGCTCGCACCCTCGTGAACATCAGCGCCAGCTATCGCTTCAACGCCCAATGGCGCGCGCAGCTCAACCTCGATAACGTCCTCAACGAGGACTACCTCGCCGCGAGCATCACGCGCTATGTCGTCGTTCCCGGCGACGACTTCAACGCCCGCCTGCGCGTGACGTATTCGTTCTGAGCCAACGCCGCTTCTATCGCCAGGGCCGCTCGAAATCGAGCGGCCCTTTTTTTGCGACGGAGAACGGGCGTCCCCGCCCATTCCAAACGCACAAGGGCGTCCGTTCTCCTCCAACCGCCGCTCAGAACCCCATCGCGACCCCGCCGTCCACCGGCAGGATCGATCCCGTCACGAACTTCGCCGCGCGCGACGTCAGATAAACCGACGCCCAGCCGATATCCTCCGGATCGCCCAGCCGCGCCATCGGCGTGCGGCTGATGATCTTGTTCTTCCGGTTCGGATCGCCCGCGAACGCCTTGCGCGACATCGCCGTGTCGATCCAGCCCGGCGCGATCGCGTTCACGCGCACGCCATGCTGCGACAACTCCGTCGCCATCGTGCGAATCATCCCGATCATCGCCGATTTCGCCGCCGCATACGCGACCACCATCGGGATGCCGAACAGCGACGCCATCGACGCCATGAAAATCACGCTGCCGTGGCCGCGTTCGATCATCCCCGGGATCACCGCCTGCGACAGCCCGTGCGCCCCGAAAATGTGCGTGTTCATCACCTGCCGGAACTCGTCCGGCGAGGTCTCGATCGCCGGCTTCTTCAAGTGCATCCCGGCATTGTTGACGAGACACGTGATCGGCCCGTGTTCGCGCGTGATCCGCTCGACGAGCGCCGCCGCCTTGTCGAACTCCGTGATGTCGTGCACGAGATACGCCGCCCCTTCACCCAGCCCCGCGACCGCCGCGGCCAGTTCCGCCTCGCGGCGGCCGATCAGCGTGACGCGCGCGCCCGCCGCATGCATCGCCTGTGCGACCGCGAGCCCGATGCCCGTGCCTCCGCCGGTGATGAGGGCGTGTTCGCCCTTGAGAGAGAAGACTTCTGGAAACGTTGACGGTTTCATAGGAAGTGAGACCGCGCCATCGCGCGGAGGCCCTGGCGCTCAGCGTTTCGCCCAGGCATCGAGCACACCGCGAATCGCGCGCGTGTGCTCCGGCGTGCTGCCGCAGCAGGAGCCCACGATGCCGACGTCCGCCTCGAGGACTTCCGGCACCGACCGCGCCATATCGACGGGGAGCTGTTTATAAACGGCCTTCATGTTCTCGAGCACCGGCAGGCCGGCGTTCGGCTGCACCATGATCGGCAGCGCCGTGCGCTCGCGATACTGCCGCGCCACCTTCGCCGCGCCGACCATGTCCATGCCCGTGCCGCAATTCAGCGCGACGATGTGCGCGCCGCGGTCCGCGATGAACTCCGCCGCATCCTCCGGCGACACGCCCATCATCGTCTTGTAGAACGTGCCGTCCGTCGAGAGATCGTAGGCCAGCGACGCGATGATGCTGGGCGCGTTCGCCGCCTTTGCCGCATCGATCGCGAGCCCGAGTTCCTCGAGCCCCGTCTGCGTCTCGATGATGATCGCATCGACGCCTCCCTTCACCAACGCCGCGCACTGCTCCTCGAGCGCCGACTGCGCCTCCGCCATCGAAAGATCGCCATACGGCTCGAGCAACGCGCCCAGCGGTCCCACGTCCCCGAGCACATAACCGGTCCGCCCGCCGAACGCCTCGCGCGTGATGCGTGCGCCCGCCATGTTGATGTCGGCGAGTTCCGCCTCGTGCCCGTGACGCCGCAGCATGATGCGACTCCCGCCAAACGTGTTCGTGATGATGCAGTCCGCGCCCGCGTCCGCGTAGCGCTTCTGGATCGCGAGCACGCGCTCGGGATGCGTGAGATTCCACGCCTCGCCACAACCGCCCTGCTCCAGGCCCGCGAGCATCAATTGCGTGCCCATCGCACCATCGCCCACCAGCCGCCGTTCCCGCACCACTTCGTGTAAAGGTTTCATCGAAAAGAGATTTGAATCACAGAGACACAGAGGCACGGAGAAAACCCAATCCGAATCCTCTGCGTCTCTGTGCCGTTGTGGTTCAATTGGTTAGCTGCAAACTACAGCGAATGCACATCCGCGGTCTCGTCGGTTTCGAACACCGCGCCGTCGAAAATCACCGTGCGCGCCTTGCGCAGGTTCGTCACCTTTTCCACCGGCGAATGCCGCGTGAGAATAAAACGGCTCGCCGCGCCCAGCTCGATGCGACCGATCTTCTCCTTGTAGCGCAAACGCCCCGCGCTCACCCCGGTCGCGGCGTTGATCACCGCGAGCGACGGCATCCCCGCCCGCTCCATCAACTCGAGTTCATAAACAAAATCCACGCCGTGGGCGACACCGTAGGACCCCGCATCGCTGCCCGCCACGATCATCACGCCCATCGCATGCGCCTTCGCCAGGCTCGCCGCATGACGGTCGAGAATGCCGCGCAGGTTCGTCACGATCTCGTCGTCCCATTTCATGATCGCCGCGTGATCGACCTGCTTCTGCACCGGCGCAAACGTCGGCACCCACGCGATGCGCTTGTCGCGCAGCTTCGCGAGCTGGTCGTCGCGGATGAAAAAACCGTGCTCGACCGAATCCACGCCGCCGTCGATCGCGCGATCGATGCCGATATCGCCCGACGCATGCGCAAACGTTTGCCGGTGAAACGCGCGCGCCGCGTCGACGAGTTGCGCGACTTCCTCGGTCGTCATCTGCGGCTCCGCCGTCACCGCCGCCTTCTTGAAATTGATGATGCCCGTCGGGATGAGCTTGATGCGGTCCGCGCCGGCCGCGACCCGCGCCTCCACCACCGCGCGCAGCGACGCATGGTTTTCCACCGCGTCCGCCATGAAACTTCCATAGCGCCCTTTCCGGTGTATCGCCGCCCCGGGGCTCTCCACATACGGCATCAGCGGTCGCACAGTAGGGCGGGTCTCCGACCCGCTCTCGGGCCGGTCGAAGAC
>JAEYYL010000081.1 GCA_023430825.1 Verrucomicrobiota bacterium
GGGGGGGGGGGGGGGGGCCGGCCCCCCCGGCCGGCGGCGGTGCGGGGCGAGGCGTGGCTGATCCGGGTGGACCGGGCGCTGGCGTGGGTGGACGGCGTGATCGCGCGCTGGCTGCCGCACGACTGCAATCCGCTCGCGCAGGCGGGGGCGGCGGCGAACCTGGCGTTGAGCGTGGCGATCGTGTCGGGCGTGGCGCTGCTGGTGTGGTATTCGCCGAGCCTGACGCAGGCGTATGCGTCGGTGTCGCAGATGGGTGGATACACGCTCGGCGGGTGGGTGCGGGCGGTGCATCGCTACAGCTCCGACCTGGCGATGTTGTTCGTGGTGGTGCATGCGGGGCGGATTTTCTTCGCGCGGAAGTTCGCGGGGGCGCGCTGGCTGCCGTGGGTGTCGGGAGTGGGTTTGATCGCGCTGGTGTGGTTCATCGGCTGGACGGGTTACTGGCTGGTGTGGGATCAGCCGGCGCAGCAGGTGGCGGTGACCTCGATGCGGTTGCTGGACGGGCTGCCGATCTTCGGGGAGCCGCTGGGGCGGCTGTATGTGGCGGACCGGATGGTGCCGAGCCTGCTGTTTTTCGTGGTGTTCTTCCTGCACATGTTGCTGCCGCTGGGGATCGCGGTGGGGCTGGCGCTGCATCTGATGCGGGTGAGCCGGGCGAAGCTTTTTCCGCACTGGAAAATGGGGGCGGCGCTGGTCGCGGGGATGGCGGTGGCGGCGCTGCTGGTGCCGGCGCCGCTGGACGAGCCGGCGCAGATGGCGGTGAAGGCGCCGGGGTTCACGGTGGACGCGTGGTATCTGACGCCGCTGGCGCTGGCGTTGCGGCTGCAGCATGGCGGGTTGTGGCTGGCGTTGTTCGGCACGCTGGCGGCGGGGGCGGCGATCCCGTGGATTTTCGGGCGGCGGCGCGCGCCGGTGGCGTATCAGGCGGTGGTCGAGGAGGCGCGCTGCCATGCGTGCACGCAGTGCGTGCAGGATTGTCCGTTCGATGCGATCACGATGGTGCCGCGGACGGATGGGAAACGTTTCCCCTCGCGGGCGCTGGTCGATCCGGCGAAGTGCGTGGGCTGCGGGGTGTGCGCGGGGGCGTGCGATTCGGAAGGGATTTCGCTGCCGTGGTTCGACACGCGGCGGGAAGAGGCGCGGCTGCTGGAGGAGATCGCGGCGGAGCGGAGGGCGGGCGGGCCGGCGTGGGTGGCGTTCGTGGCGGGGGACATCGACAGCGGGCTGGCGATGTTCGCGGCGCGGCAGTGGCGCGAGCGGCTGCCGGAGTATCAGGTGCATTTCGTGCCGACGGCCTCGTGGGTGCGGCCGAGCCTGGTGGAGCGGGTGCTGGCGCAGGGGGCGGCGGGCGTGCTGGTGGTGCGCGATGCGCGGGCGGAGGCGGCGGCGCGCGATGGCAACCGCTGGGTGGAGGCGCGGCTGGCGGGGAAACGCTCGCCGGGCTACCGGCCGCTGCGGGCGGGTGATTCGACGATGTGGCGGGTGGTCGATTACGATCCGGCGCGGCCGGGGGGCCTGCAGCGCGACGCGGCGGCGTTTCGCCGCGGCGAAGGCGCGGGTGTCGTGCCGGCGCGGATACGCCGTCCGCTGGCGGTGGCGGTGGCGGGAACGGTGCTGGCGGCGGCGCTCGCGGTGGCGACGGTGGGACCGAGCCACCTGCGCGTGGCGAATCCGGCGCCGGCGGAGCCGGAGCTGGTCTTTTCGTTCAAGGCGCTCGGCGAACCGATGGCGAGCGGCGTGGTGGACGCGGCGGCGGAGGCGGCGAAGCCGGTGCACATGCGCGGGCGGGCGACGGAGAAGCCGCAGCGTGCGCCGGTGGTGGTGCGGTTGACGGTCGACGGGGTGGTGGAGGAGCGGGTGTTCGAGGGGAAGGGGATTTCGCGGGACGGTCCGGCGCTGGACGAGTGGCGGCGGCCGCTGACGGTGGGCGAGCATGCGGTGGCGATCGAAGTGGCGACGGGCCCGGGCGCGGCGCCGCAGCGGTGGGCGGGGACGGTGCACGCGGAGGAGCGGCGGCTGCACGTGATCACGTTCGAACCGGACGGCGGTTTTCGCGTGGAATGAGCGGAGGCGGGCCAGTCGGTTGCGAGAGGGATTTCATGGAGCGAAAATTTGCAAACGCGGAGGAAAGGACCTTGCCGGGAGTGACGGGCGATCGGGTATCGTCGGGCATGGTTTCGGTCTGGACGGAAAGCGATCGGCAGCAGCTACCCTTGGTGATCCAGGGCGGCATGGGCATCGGGGTGTCGGATTGGAGGCTGGCGCGCGCGGTGGCGCAGGGCGGGCAGCTCGGCGTGGTGTCGGGCACGGCGTTGAACACGGTGCTGGTGCGCCGGCTGCAGCTCGGCGATGCCGACGGCAGCATGCGGCGGGCGCTCGCGGCATGTCCGTTGCGCGCGGCGGCGGAGCGGATCGAGGCGCGTTATTTCATCGCGGAAGGAAAGGCGGGGGGGCAGCGCCACCGGCTCGCGCCGATGTTCACGGCGTTGTCCGCGCCGGAGCTGATCGAGCTCACGGTGGTGGCGAATTTCGTGGAGGTGTTTCTGGCGAAGGAAGGCCATGCGGGCGTGGTGGGGCTCAACCTGCTCGAGAAGGTGCAGCTGCCGACGCTGCCGTCGTTGTTCGGAGCGATGCTGGCGGGCGTCGACTACGTGTTGATGGGCGCGGGGATTCCGCGGGCGATTCCGGGCGTGCTGGACCGGCTGGCGAACTGGGAGCAGGCGTCGCTGAAGCTACATGTGGACGGGGCGGTGGAGGGGAAGGAAACGGTCATCGAGTTCGATCCGGCGCAGTTCGCGCCGGAGCCGCGGCCGGTGCTGCGGCGGCCGGCGTTTCTGGCGATCGTGTCGTCGGCGGTGCTGGCGATGACGCTGGCGCGGAAGGCGAGCGGGCGGGTGGATGGATTCGTGGTGGAAGGGCTGATGGCGGGCGGGCACAACGCGCCGCCGCGGGGTGGCACGCAGTTGAACGAGCGGGGCGAGCCGGTGTATGGGCCGCGCGACGTGCCGGATCTGAAGGCGATCCGCGGGCTCGGGCTGCCGTTCTGGCTGGCGGGCGCGCATGCGACGCCGGAAAAGTTGCGTGAGGCGCAGGCGCTGGGCGCGGTGGGTGTGCAGATCGGGACGGCGTTCGCGTTTTGTGCGGAGTCGGGGCTGCGCGCGGAGTTGAAGGAGGCGGTGATCCGGCGCAGCGTGGCGGGCACGGTCGAGGTGCGGACTGATCCGCGGACCTCGCCGACGGGCATGCCGTTCAAGGTGGTGTCGGTGGATGGGACGATTTCGGAGCCGGCGATTTATGCGGAGCGGACGCGAGTCTGCGATTTGGGTTACCTGCGCGAGGCGTATCGGAAAAGTGATGACAGCATCGGGTATCGCTGTCCGGCCGAGCCGGTGGAGGCGTATGTCGCGAAAGGCGGCCAGCGCGAGAACACGGAAGGGCGGAAGTGCCTGTGCAACGGGCTGCTGTCGGCGATCGGGCTGGGGCAGGCGCTGGGTGAAGACGGGGCGCGGGAGGAGCCGGCGATCGTGACGGCGGGCGAGGACGTGGCGGAGGTCGCGCGGTTTCTGACGCCGGGCGCGACCTCGTATGCGGCGGCGGACGTGTTGAAGGCGATGCTGAACTAGCCCACATAAATCCTCCACCTCGACGAACCGAACGTAAGGCCACAGCGAACACGGAGCTCGGACCCAGAGGCCCCAGAGCGAAATATTTTAAGCAGTTCACGGCTGGGGCGGCGGTTTGACGTGGGTCAAGGAAACGGGGATTGCCGCTTGCGTCGGGGATGGCGCGCGCGAGCTTGGCGCGATGAACGATATCGAGACGGAGGCCGATGTGCGGCAGCTGGTGGACGAGTTTTACGGGGCGATCCGCGAGGATGCGTTGCTCAACCCGATTTTCACGGATGTGGCGAAAGTGGACTGGGCGCATCACCTGCCGAAGATGTATGCGTTTTGGAACAACCTGATCCTGGGGATCACGGGATATTCGGGCGCGCCGTTTCCGCCGCACACGGTGCTGCCGGTGACGCGCGAGCATTTCAGCCAGTGGCTGGCGCTGTTTCGCGCGACGGTGGACAAGAATTTTGCGGGGCCGAACGCGCAGCGGGCGAAGGACGCGGCAGGGAGCATCGCGCATACGTTTGCGATGCGGATGGGGCTGATCGATCCGATGGCCGGGCGAATGCTTTGATCGGCTGCGCCGAGGGAAGCTCCAAGGACCAAGCTCCGAGCTCCAGGGAGCAGCAACGACTCGGAAAAATCAGGCGGTGGGTGGTGTGTCGGCGGGTTCGGTGCCGAGGGTGAGAAGCATGGAGAACGGGCCGCCGGCGGCGCGGACGGCGTGCGGGTGATTGGGCGGCATGTGCAGCAAGGCGCCGGCGCGAAGGGTCTGCCATTTGCCGGCGAAGAAAAATTCGCATTCGCCTTCGAGGATCTGGACGAGCGCGCGGCGGCGGCTGGTGTGCGACGTGAGCTCCTGGCCCTCGGCGAAGGCGAACAGGACGACGCGGAGTTCGGGGCTTTGCAGGACGGTGCGGCTGACGATGCCGGAAGGCGAAGTCTGCACGGCTTGCGCGAGCGTGAGGGTCTGGGCGTCGTCGGACGGGAGGAGGGTGCGTGGATTACTCATGCGTGAAGTGTAGCGCGAACCGACGCGACGCGCCTTGATGCGGATCAAGCCGTGCGCGGGCCGGCGGTTCGCCGCAGAAAAACGGAGCGCGGAGGGAAACGCGGCCGCGGGCCGTTGTCATATAATAGATGACATTCTCGGGAGAGCGGGGGGGACGTGGGGGTGGGGCGAAAAAGGGGGGCGAGGATATTTCAGGGGGCGTGTTTTTTGGGCGCGACGCGGGGCGGCGAAGTGGTTCAGCTGGGCGGGTGCCGTCCGATCTCGCTCCGTTACGCACCACAGCCATCGCGGCGACGCTGCGTTCGTGTCAGTTGTTTTCCGGTCTGCCGCCGGGCGATCTGGAGACGATCGCGGGTTTCGCGCATCTGCGGAATCTGGCGAAGGACGCGTATCTGTTTCACGAAGGCGATCCGTCGGAGGGTTTTTATGTGGTGCAAAAGGGCGCGATCAACGTGCATCGCGTGAGTGCGGCGGGGAAGGAACAGATCATTTATGTGTTTCGTCCGGGCGAGTCGCTGGCGGAGGCGTCGATGGCGGTGGAGCGGGGATATCCGGCGAACGCGCGGGCGATCGAGGCGTCGGCGGTGGTGGTGGTGCCGAAGGCGCCGTTTCTCGCGCTGCTCGGGCGGCGGCCGGATCTCGGGCTGCGGATGCTCGGCTCGATGAGCCAGCATTTGCGCGTGCTGGTCGGGCTGGTGGAGGACCTGACGTTGAAGGACGTGGCGACGCGCGTGATCAACTGGCTGGTGAAGCGTTGTCCGCGGGATCGGATGGGCGAGGTGGCGATCGAACTGGGCATGACGAAACGCGTGCTGGCGGCGGAGCTGGGCACGAGCAGCGAGACGTTGTCGCGAACGTTTGCGCGGTTGCGCGCGGAGAAGCTGCTCGACGTGAAAGGCAGCCGGTTGCGCGTGCGGGATGCGGGGGCGTTGCGCGGGCGGTTCCGACAGTTGCTGGGCGAAGGGTAACGGGCGGCGTAGCGCGGCGGGGGCGCCGCGGCTCCATTTGCGCGGCGAGGGCGCCGCGGCTCCATTTTTTGGGTGAAGGAGAAAGGGGCTACGGCCAGCGGGCGATGGCTTCGAGGGCGGCGTGCAGGTCGGCGGGGAGTGGACCGCGGTGGAAGGCGGCGACGCTTTCCTCGATTTCGGCGGGGTGGCAGGCGCCGACGAGGGTGACGCTGAGGCGTGGATCGGTCGCGACGAAGCGGAGGGCGAGTTCGGCCATGGAAAGGCCCGAGGCGTGCTGGAGTTTTTTCAACTCGGCGAGCTGGCGGTCGGCGTGCGGACCGAAGTAGGTGCCCTCGGTGCGCCAGCCGGCGGGGAGCGAATACACGAAGGTGAAGAGGCCGGCGACGATCGTGGCGAGGCCCTTGGCTTCGGCGGCGGGGAGAAGTTCGTCGCGCGCGGTGACGTTGAGCGGCGTGTAATTGTAGGCGACGAGGACGGTGTCGAGGCCGTCGAGTTCGCGCACGAGGCGGGCAAGATGGCGGGCGTTGTTGCCGGTGAGGCCGATGTAACGGCAGAGGCCGCGGGCTTTCGCTTCGTGGAGAAACTCGATGACGGGTGCGCGGGCGAAATCGTGAGAGGCCTCGAGGTCGAAGAGTTTGCAGGGCGCGACGTCGGTGCGATCGGTCCACCAGTTGTCCCAATCGGCTTCGTGGATTTGGAGGAGGTCGACGGAGTCGCGGCGGAGCAGGCGAAGATTTTCGCGGAGCTGGACGTGGAGCGCTTCGACGGAGCGGAAATGACGGGCTTCCTTCAGGTGGCCGACCTTGGTGGCGAGGAAGGGGCTGGCGGGCGGAGGCGGGAGGGCGTGGCCGAGGATGGCCTGCGAGGCGCCGGAGCAGTAGAGGGGCGACGTATCGAAATAATGGATGCCGAGCGCGCGGGCGCGCTGGACGGTTTCGACGGAGCGGTCGAAACCGGTGAAGGCGGGAAAGCCGCAGCCCATCGCGAGCGCGGGGTGGGATTCGCCGGTGCGGCCGAAGGGGCGGAGGGGGAGAGGTGTCATGGGTGGCCCGCGAATCACGCGAATATCCGCGAATACGAGCTTGAGCTAGGGGGGACGTGATTCTGGTTTGCGAGGGTTCGCGTGATTCGCGGGAGGTGTTTTTTCAAAGTCGATAGGTGCGCGCGGCGTTGTCGTGGAAGATCGCGTGCTGGTCGGCGGAGCTGAGGTGAGCGACGAAGGCGCGGGCGGTTTCGAGCCAGTGGGTGTAGCCGGTGGCGAGTTTGGCGACGGGCCAGTCGCCGCCGAAGAGGAGGCGGGACGGGCCGAAGGTTTCGAGGAGATGGGTGACGTAGGGCTGGAGTTGGTCGGGGGTCCAGCGGGTGTGATCCGCTTCGGTGACGAGGCCGGAGAATTTGCAGACGACGTTGGGCAAGCCGGCGAGTTGGCGGAGGTGGTCACGCCAGGGATCGAGCCGGCCGGCGCGGATGCCGGGTTTGCCGGCGTGATCGAGGATGAAGCGGGTGTCGGGACAGGCGCGCACGAGTGCGATGACGGCGGGGAGTTGGGGGTGTTTGCAGCAGAGGTCGAAGCTGAGGCCGGCGGCGGGGAGCTGGCGGACGCCGGCGATGAATGCGGGGCGCGCGCAGTAATCGAGGGCGTCGTGTTCGAAGTGGTGGCGGACGCCGCGCACGAGCGGGTGGCGGGTGAGTTCGGCGAGGTCGGCGGTGGTTTGCGGGCCGGCGTCGATGGTGAGCTTGGCGACGATCGCGGCGATGCGGGGTTCGGCGGCGGCGAGTTGTTCGACCCAGCGGACCTCGTCGAGCGACGGCGCGCCGGCTTCGACGAAGACGATTTTTTCGGGGAGCGAAGTGGGGGACTCGGCGCGAAGATTTTCGAACGTGTGGCGTTCCCAGATCGACGGGACCTCGTGGAGCCACGTGTAGGGCATGCGGGCGCGGTCCCAGAAATGGACGTGCGAATCGATGAAGGGCATGGAGCGAAGGGGAACGATCCGAACGGGAGAGAACGAGAACGATTCGGAGAACGAGAACGAGGAAGAAGTGGCCGCCCGCGTGACGCGAAGTCGGATTGTCAACGGGCTGGGACGGCCGCAGGGTGTGGGTCCCTTTTACCCCATGAAAATCCTCGTTGTTGGTTTGGCTGCGTTCGTGTCGGCGATTCCGTTGGTGGCGGCGGCGCCGGAATTGATTTGGGAGACGCCGGGGTTTGTCGGACCTGAGTCGGTCGTGCACGATTCGTCGCGCGACGTGTTGTATGTTTCGAACATGGGCACGCACGGCGAGGGCGCGACGCCGGGGGACGGATTTATCAGTCGCGTGAGCGGCGAGGGAAAGATCCTCGAACTGAAATGGGTGACGGGTTTCGACAATCCCAAGGGGCTCGCGCTGGCGAATGGCCGGCTCTACGTGGGCGACGACCAGGGTATGGTGGAGATCGATCTCGCGGCGGGGAAGGTGACCGCGCGTTATGCGCCGGAGGATGGGCCGGGTGATTTCAACGACTGCACGGCAGATCCGGAGGGGAATGTTTATGTGAGCAGCGGGCGGCTCGGCGTGGTTTTTCGGCTGCACGCGGGGAAGTTCGAACCGTGGGTGAAGCTGGATCGGACGAAGACGGGGTGGATCAATGGACTGCGCGCGGAGAAGGATCGGCTACTGCTCGGAGGGTGGACGGTGCGCGATGCGAATGGCGCGGAGCAGCTCGGGCATCTGTCGACGATCGCTTATGCGGACAAAGCGCTGGGGCGGCTGGGCGATCAACCGATCTGCCACATTGACGGGATCGAGCCGGACGGTCGGGGCGGTTATACGGTGACGGACTGGCTGACGGGCGACGTGCTGCAGGTGACGGGCGACGGGAAGCCGACGCCGATCATGCGGCTGGTGCGCGGGACGGCGGATCATGAGTATATCGAGGACAAGCAGATGATGCTGGTGCCGCTGATGAACGACAACGTGCTGCGCGCGTATCGGTGGGCGCCGGGGGCGGAGTAGGGGGGAGCGAGAACAGCGGCTCGATTTTAGCGGGAGAATTCGTTTCATGTGTCCGGCGTCGGCGGATCGGTTCGTCGAAGAGTGTCTGCCGCGAGCTTCAACCCGAACCAACATCGTTAACCACAACCCTGAAGGAGACCTGAATCATGGCTCGTTATGTCGATGGATTTGTCGTGCCGGTGCCGAAGAAGAATCTCGCGGCGTATGCGCGCATGTCGCGCGGCGCGGGCAAGGTGTGGCGCGAATATGGCGCGCTCGATTACAAGGAGTGCGTCGGCGACGATTTGAACGTTCCGTTCGGTCTGCCGTTTACCAAAGGCATCAAGCTCAAGCCGGGGGAGACGGTGGTGTTCGCGTTTATCGTTTACAAATCGAAGGCGCACCGTGATCGCGTGAACGCGAAGGTGATGAATGATCCGCGGCTCGAGTGCGATCCGAAGGCCATGCCGTTCGATGCGAAGCGGATGATGTATGGCGGGTTCAAGGTGTTGGTGGACGCGTGAAACGGCCGACGCAGGAGGAACGTCAGCGGATGTGCACGGGCAAGCGGCGGTATCGCAGCGAAGCGGATGCGCTGGATGCGGCGATGATCGCGGGGGTGGCGCGCGGGCGGACGGCGTATCGGTGTCCGTTGTGCGGACGGTGGCATCTGACGACCGTGCGGCGGGGGCGGTGAGCGGAGCTCGGGGAGGCTGACGGTGAGCATCCTTGGGCGCCAAGGCGGATGAAGCGTGAAATCGCCTGCCAGCAGGCTCCTGCCTCCGGGAAGGAGGTTCAGGCGGTCATCATGCCGGCGACGCAGGCGGTGAGGAAGCAGGCGAGGCTGGCGCCGATGAGGGCCTTGATGCCGAGGCGGGCGAGATTCGCGCGCTGATCGGGGGCGAGGGCGCCGATGCCGCCGACCTGGATGCCGATCGAGACGATGTTGGCGAAGCCGCAGAGGGCGTAGGTGAGGATGATGACGGAGCGGGTGTCGGTGAAGGCGCCGGCGGCCTTGAGTTCGCCGAGCTGCATGTAGGCGATGAATTCGTTGAGGACGGTGCGCGTGCCGAGGAGCTGGCCGGAGATCATGAGGTGGCCGCTGTCGATGCCGATGAGCCAGGCGATGGGGGCGCAAATGACGCCGAGGATGAATTCGAGGGAAAAGGTCTGGTAGGTGCCGCCGGTGACGGAGGCGACCCAGGTGTTCAGGCCGGTGGGCCCGCCGATCCAGGCGCTGAGGATGTAATTGAAGAGGGCGACGAGGGCGGTGAACACGATCAGCATGCCGCCGATGTTGACGGCGAGGCGCAGGCCATCGGTGGTGCCGAGGCAGACGGCGTCGATGACGTTGGCGCCCATGCGCTCCTTCGGGACGGCGAGGTCGCGATCGACGGTTTCGGTTTGCGGCAGGAGGATTTTGGAAACCATCAACGCGGCGGGGGCGGAGATCACGGAGGCGGTGATAAGGTGCGTGGCGAAGACGATTCGTTGCGCCGGGTCGTCGCCGCCGAGGAAGGTGATGTAGGCGATCATCACGCCGCCGGCGATGGTCGCCATGCCGCCGACCATGACGGCGAGGATTTCGGAGCGGGTGAGGCGGTTGAGGTAAGGCTTGATGAGGAGCGGGGCCTCGGTCTGGCCGACGAAGATGTTGCCGGCGGCGGAGAGGCTTTCGGCGCCGGAGAGGTGCATGGTTTTCGACATGACCCAGGCGAAGGCGAAGACGATTTTTTGGAGGATGCCGAGGTAGTAGAGCAGCGAAGTGAGGGCGGAGAAGAAGATCACCGACGGGAGAATGGAGAGGGCGAAGACGACGCCGTGCTTGGACGGGTCGACGAGCGAGCCGAAGACGAAGCGCGTGCCCTCGCCGGTGAAGTCGAGGAGTTTTACGAAGAAGCCGCCCATCGCGTCGATGACGGCGCGCACGGGTCCGACGTAGATGACCAGGGCGGCGACGACGAGTTGGAGGAGGAGACCTGCGCCGACGAGCCGCCAGTTGATCGCGCGGCGGTTTTCGCTGAGGGCGACGGCGATCGCGACGAAGACGACGATACCGAGCAGGCCGCGTCCGACGTGAATGAGGTGTTCCATGGTCGAAGGGAGAGAGCGGGATTGGTGCCGAGATTGCGGGCGCGTCGCGGGGCGGCGAGACGCAAAAGCGGTGGAGGCGGGGAGGGGTTCGTCGCTTGCGGTGAAGCCGGGCTGGCGGCACAGTCGGCGGATGAATGTGCAGGAACGTCTCGCCCGTCACTTGAGTTGCACGCCCGACATCGCCCGGGCGAACTGGGTCGCGCCCAACGCCACGGTGGTGGGCGACGTGACGCTGGGGGCGAAATCGAGCGTGTTCTACGGCGCGGTGTTGCGCGGAGACATCGCGCGGATCGTGGTGGGTGAAGGCACCAATTTGCAGGACAACGCGATCGTGCACCTGGCGGACGATCTCGATGCGATCATCGGAGCGTGGTGCACGATCGGGCATGCGGCGATCGTGCATGCGTGCACGATCGAGGACGAATGCCTGATCGGGATGGGCGCGACGGTGCTCGACGGCGCGCGGATCGGGGCGCGAAGCATCGTGGGAGCGGGCGCGGTGGTGACGCCGCGCACGATCGTGCCGCCGGGTTCGATGGTGTTGGGCGCGCCGGCGAAGGTGACGCGGGCGTTGAGCGAGGCGGAGCAAGCGGCGCTGCGGGGATGGGCGGAGAAGTATGTCGAGGTGTCGAAGGCGCACGCGTTGCGGTTGGTGAAGAGTGGGTGAGGGTGGATGCGCACGTGAGCGGGGTGGAGTGGTCGTCCGCATTTTTCCTGTAAGAAAAGCCGGGGGCCGGCGACTGATGAGGGTGACATGACCGCATGGGACCCTCACGAAACGACGATCGCCGCCTGGTTGCGTGAGCATCGCGGGATTCTGGTGAGGACGGCGCGTTCCTTTGGTCGGGACGCGCGGGAGGTGGCGGAGCTGCAGCAGGAGATGGCTTATCAACTGTGGCTGTCGCTGGCCCGATTCGCCGGGGAGGCGAAGGTGTCGACCTGGATCTATCGGGTGTGTTTGAACACGGCGCTCACGTGGCGGCGCGGGGTGACCCGGCGGGAGGGCCGGGTGGAAGCGGAGGCGGAGGTCGACGGTTTGGCGGCGGCGGGGGCGTCGCCGGCGGAGTCGGCGGAGCAGCGGGAGCGGTTGGAGCGACTTTACGCGGCGTTGCGGGAGCTGCCGGGGGCGGAGCGGGCGCTGGTGCTGCTGCTGCTCGATGGACTCAGCTATCGGGAGATGGCGGAGGTGACGGGGATGACGGAGAACCATGTCGGCGTGGCGTTGACGCGGGCGCGACGCCGGCTGGCGCAAGCGATGAAAGGTGCGAACGATGAACTGGAATGAACTGAGCGAAATCTGGGGGCGTCAGCCGGTGGCGGCGTGGCGCGAGGAAACGTGGCGGGAAATCGAGCGGACGTTTGCGGCGAAGCAGCAGGCGGCGGCGCGACGTTTGTTTTGGCGCGACATCAGCGAGGCGGGCGCGGGCGTGTTGGCGGCGGGGGTGTTTGCGCACGTGGGCTGGCAGATGGGTCGCGGTGGCTGGCCGATCGGGTTGGCGGTGGGGTTGATGCTGGGGCTGAGTGTGTTTTTCCTGCGGGAGCGGGTGCGGACGCGACGGGCGCGGTTGGGGCCGGAGCAGCCGCTGCTGGTGCGGCTGGAGGCCGAGATCGGCGAACTGCAGCGGCAGCGGCGCTTGTTGCAGAGCGTGGCGGGTTGGTATCTCGGGCCGTGTTTCGCGGCGGCGGGCATCTTCGGCGCGACGGTGCTGGCGCACGCGCCGCTGCCGGTAGTCGCGACGGCTGCGGTGGGCGTGGCGATGGCCGGGGTGATGGGCGGATGCGGATGGGCGGTGCTGGCGCTGAACCGCCGCGCCGTCCGGCGGGGCATCGACCCGCGTCTGGCGGAACTGGAAGCGCTGCGCCGCAACCTGACGGAGGCGTCGTGAGACGGCTCGAACGCTTCCTCGGGAAGGGTAAGCGCGGGCGCGACGAGGCGGCGTCGGGGTGAGCGTGCGATCCAGGGGTTGACGCGAAAATGTCACGGAACCCGCGGGCCGGGTGGGGGGGATGCCGGGACGCGGCCCGGCAGCGGAGCGGAGAGTTGCGCGCGGCGGCGCGTTGGGTTGATTGGCGAGCTTGTGAGACTTCTGCACCCCCTACGCATCTGGCGAAAGACCTGGCGCGACGCCGGTGACCTGGCGCGGTTTCTCGCCGCGGAGATCCGGGGGCATGGCCCGCACCATCCGGGGCTCGTGAAGGACGGTTTCTTTTCGTCACGCGCGGCGATGTATCCATTCGATCATTACGATCGACGCTGGTTCCTGAACGACTGGGCGGTGGAGAGCCGGATGCGCGGGATCAATCCGCCGGACGTGTCGGCGCAGCTCGGCCACAAGCTGTTCTTTCACCTCCTGCTGCGGGAGCTGGGTTTGGGGGAGAAAACGGCGCCGCTGGTCGGGATGCTGAACGACGGGCGGTTCACGTCGTTTTCGCGCTGGCGGAGTGTGGCGGAGGCAATCGAGGCGCACGGCCGGGTGGTGGTGAAGCCGGTGTCGGGCTTCGGTGGGCGGCATGTGCGGCTGCTGGAGGCGGGGGGCGCGGCGCCAGGCCCGGGGAATTTCATCGTGGAGGGGGCGCTGCGGCAGCACGCGTATGCGGCGACGATCTTTCCGGGGGCGGTGAACACGATCCGGGTCTTCACGCTGCGGGCGGCGGGGGAGGAGCCGTTCATCGCGGGGGCGGCGCACCGGTTCGGGGTGGCGAAGACGGCGCCGGTGGACAATTTTTCGCAGGGCGGGGTGGCGAGCCTGGTCGATCTGGCGACCGGGCGGCTGTCGGCGGCGAAATCGAAGCCGCGGCAGCACGCGCAAAGCCATCATATCCGCCATCCGGATACAGGTGTGGCGTTCGCGGACGCTGTGGTGCCGCAGTGGGCGGAGGCGAAGGCGCTGGCGCTGGAGGTGGCGGCGCGCGTGCCGGGATTGCGGATGGCGGGGTGGGATATTTGCGTGACGGCGGAGGGGCCGCGTTTGATCGAGGGCAACGGTCATGTGCCGAATCCGAATCTGATCCAGTTGCACTGGCCGATCCTGTTGGACGCGCGGACGCGGACCTTTTTCGCCGAACAGGGCGTCATCTCGCGGCGGCAACTCGAGGAGTTGACCGCGATGGCGCGCGATCTACCTCCGACGACGTCGCCCGTGGCTCCGGCGAGCGGGGTCGAGGGCGAGCGGGTGTTGACGCGTTGAGGCGCCGCGGAGCTCGGCCGGATTCATGCAGGAGGCGGGGGAGCCCGACGGGGACGTCGGGTTGCACCTTCTGGTGCACGGCGTCCCCGACTGGCGACGGCATGAGTCCGTTTAGCGGACGGCGCGTTATTTGGCCGGCGCCGCGGCGTCGGCTTTGAGCTTCTCGAGTTCGGCGAGGAGGAGCGGGCGTTGCTCGGCGTCGCTGCAGAGGGCGATCGCTTTTTCGAGGAAGGGGATCGCTTGCGCGGGTTTTTCCGACCGGGCGAGCACGCGGCTGAAGCCGAGGTAAACCTCGTAGTTGGTGTCGTCGAGGAGCCAGGCTTCGTTGTAGCGGCGCATGGCGTAGTCGAGATTGCCGCTGGCGAGAAACCCGTCGCCCTGGTCGGTCCAGGCGATGCTGGCGAGTCGGCGGTCGCCGCCGAAGCCGGCGGCGGCGTTGGCGATGAAACGGGCGTCGGCCTGCTTGAGCTGGGTGGGCCGCGGGATTTCGGGTGCGCCATACATCGGAAGGTTGTCGATGCGCGGCGGACCGGGCGGGGACGAGCAACCGGCCAGGCCGAGGGCAACGACGATGACGAAGAGGAGGTGCGCGCGGGGCAGGCGGAGCGAAAATTTCGTCATGGGCGAAACGAAGAGGACGGCGGGCGAGGCGGTGATGGGAGGAAAAGTGCGGCGAGGAATCGGCGAAGCGCAAAGCGAAACATCGGGGCGGCCCCTACGCAGAGGTGCGTATTCACGGGAGGCGCCAGCTTCGCTAGGCTGCTAGGCGCGGGGTCGGCCATTCGGCGGCGCCGTTCTCACCCAGTCCTTTCCCATCATGAAAATCCCCTCCCTTCGAAATCTGATCGCGATCCTCGGCTGCTGCGCTTGTGCGGGCGTCGGTTCGGCGGCGAACAACATTGTCAGCGGTTCCGGCGAGCTGGTGCTCGACGGGGCGCAGCACCAGAACGGCAATTTTTACGACCAGGTGCTCTTGACCGGGCCGTCGGTGACGTTGCGCACGGATGGGACGAAAGTGTTGCGATGCTCGTTTCTCGATCCGAACGGGGACATCGTGCAGGCGGAGTTCGCGGGGCCGGGCTTGTTCACGATCGAGCTCGATCCGGCGACGTATGTGGCGGCGGCGCCGGCGGCGAAGTATAACCAGCCGGGAACCCGGTATGTGACGGGCAAGCCGACGATCACGATCGAGCAGAACACGGCGGACACGTATGTGTCGGTGTTCACGGTGGGAAAAGCGACGGCGGTGAACCAGACGCTGTTTCCGGAAGGTCAGACGTATGACGGCGTGGCGGACGTGGCGCTGTTGAAGGTCACCGGATCGGCGCTGGGGGCGGTGCGGGCGGGCAATGTGCGGTTCAGCAGCGAGAGCGGGTTGACGGGCATCTTTGCGCCGAACACGGACGTGAAGCATCGCGCGATCGTGCACAACGTCGTGGCGAGTGGCGCGGCGACGCCGGTGTTGCAGTTCGGGGCGGGCTCGGCCTTCGAGCTGGATGCGGGATCGCTGCTGTTGGCGGGGGGCGATCTGGTGCAGCCGAACGGCGCGTCGATCGACATCACGTCGGGCAACGGCGAGACGCTGGCGTCGATCGTCACGGTGGCGAACATCAGGTCGGATGGGAGCAATCTGCAGCGCGTGACGATCGCGTCGACCGTGACGTGGATCAGTGGCGGTTCGGGCACGGTGCTGATCGACGGCACGGCGGTGGTGGATCCGAACACGGGCGGGAGCAGCGGAGCCTTTGCGGCGAATTTTTCCGATATGCTGGCGAGCGAGAACAGCCCGTTCAACTTCGACGGCGCGGTGGACATCAAGTGGGTGTTCTCCGGCGGGAACAATGGCACCTGGTCGGTGGAGACGAGCATGACGACGCAGGGATTGACGATCAAGACGACGATGACGGGGACGTATGTGTATTCAGTTTCGAATGACGGCGGGAACTTTTCGTTCACGATGAATTACGACCAGATCAGCACGAACACGGGTTTTGGGCCGCCGTTGACGCTGACGATCAATGCGGCGTCGAATCCGCCGCTGCCGAAGACGATCGCGATGACGGTGACGAACACGGGTGCCGGGGCGGGCACGTATGTTTACACGCTGACGATGAGCGACGGGAAGCAGACGGAGTTCAGCGGGAACTACAACGCGGACGCGCCGCTGTCGCTGCCGACGAGTTGAGGAGGCGGGGGGGCGGCCTCGCGGAGCTTGGCCCTCCAGCGGAGGGTGAAGGCCTCGCGGAGCTCGGCCCTCCAGCGGGGAGGGAAGGCCTCCGGAGCTTGGCCCTCCAATCGCGCGAAGGCCTCGCGGAGCTCGGCCCTCCAGAAAAATGGAGGGCGACTACTTCCCCGGTTTCAGGCCGCTGGCGAGGAGGGTTTCGAAGAAGGGCTCGGCGGTCTCCTTGGCGACCGTGGTGACTTCGACTTTCACGAAACCGGCTTTTTTCAGAAAGGCGTGCAGCGTGCTTTCCTTGAAGCCGAGCCAGACATCGGCGTAGAGCTCGCGCGCTTTCTCGAAGGTGTGCTCGTTGAGGTCGAGGATCAGGAGCTGGCCGCCGGGGCGGAGGATGCGATGCGCCTCGTCGATCGCGGTCTGCGGGTGCTGCGCGTGATGCAGCGCCTGAGAGAGGATCGCGAGATCGACGGAGTTGTCCGGAAGAGGAACGTGTTCGATGTCGCCGAGTTTGTAGGCGAGATTGGCGAGGCCGTTTTTGCGGGCGAGTTCACTGCCGACCTCGACCATGCGCGGGGAGTTGTCGATGCACCAGACCTGGCGGGCCCGGGCGGCGAGGAGCTGGGAAACGAGCCCTTCGCCGGCGCCGAGGTCGGCGATGTCGATCGCGGGCGTGAGCCGGAGCGCGAGGTGGCCGATGGCTTCCCACGAGCGGCCGGGGCAGTAATTTTTGCCGAGGCGGCCGGCAATGAGGTTGAAATACTGTTCCTGCGTGCGCCGGCGCTTCTGGAGAATGCGGTCGAGGTTGTCGCGATCTTCGACGATGCCCGGGAGTTCGCTGACGGAATCGATCGAGGCCTTGAGCAGCGCGACGGTTTTCGGCGGGAGGTTGGGGCGAAGGGAATAGAAGGCTTTTTTGCCGTCGCGTCGGTCGGAGACGAGATTGACCTGGCGGAGAAGCGCGAGCTGGGAGGAGATGCGCGACTGACCCATGCCGAGGATTTCCTGGAGTTCGGCGACGGAGAGTTCTTCGCGGGTCAGAAGCGCCAGGAGGCGGAGGCGGGTGGGGTCGGAGAGGGTTTTAAGGATGTCCCAGGAAGGTGTCACGCGGGAGGGACGGTGAACGGCGAAGATGCGGAAGGCAACGATGCAGGCGGGCGGTGGGTCGAAGGCGGAGTCGCGTTGATCCCGCCGCTCACGCGGCGAGCCACAAGGCAGGCGAGGCGGAACGGCGTGTCGGGATGACGCGGAGCAGGCGGTTGATTACTTCAAAAAGCGGATGGCGAGCGGGTATTTCCAGAGGATGCCGTCGTTGGCTTTCAGGGCGGCGATGATGACACAGACGAGATTGAAGAGACCGACGGCCATCATGAGGGGGAGGCCGATGACGATGACGGTCAACAGGGCGGCGAGAAGGAAGTAGATGAGGCAGGAAATCTGGAAGTTGATGACCTCCTTCGCGTGGGGCTCGATCGCGGGCAGTTCGTGTTTCTTGATCTGCCAGACGAGCAGGGGGCCGACGATCCAGCCGACGGCGGGAATCACGTATCCAAGAAAAGCGGACAGATGGACGAGCATCGACCACGTCCGCACCTGGGCGTCGGACGGCGGGAGAACGGGCTGCGGGGTGAGGGGAGGAGGGGTGTCCATGGCGGAGCGAGCATGAACGTGGAGGAGTATGCGGTCAATCGTGAGGGGCGAAGAGGGCAAAGTCCTGTGCTTCGCGAGCGTGTCGTGGCTCGATGTCGCTGAGGGCGGGTCGGAGACCCGCCCTACGGGAGGATGCAGGCGCAAAAAAAACGCCGCCGTTGCGGGGCGGCGTGGCGGTGGAAATGGTGAAAATCTCAGCTCGCGACGGTGTCGGCGTAGCGGGCGATGCTGACGATCGCGTAATCCTCTTCGGAGGCGCCGGTCTTCACCTTTACGACTTCGCCGGCTTTCTTGCCGAGGAGAGCGGCACCGAACGGCGTTTTGTAGGAGAGGATGTGCTGGTCGGGGTCGCCGTCCCACGCGCCGAGGAGCGTGTAGCGCGTGGTGGCGCCGGTGGCGGTGTTCTTGACCTCGACGATGGAGCCGACGCTGACCTGATCGGTGGTGGCTTCCTTGAAATCGGTGATGCGGGCGCGGCCGAGATCGCGTTCGAGCTGCGTCTTTTGCGCCATGAGGACCTGCTGGTCCTGCTTGGCCATCTTGTATTCGGAATTTTCCTTCAAATCGCCGTGCTCGCGGGCGGCGGCGATGGCGCGGGAGTTTTCCGGAATTTTCTTGGAGACGATCGTCTCGTATTCCTCGCGTTTGCGTTCGAAGGACGGCTTCGAAACGAGGAGCTGCTCTTCCTTGCTTTCGGCGTCGGCGGCGACGAGCGACTGGATTTTCGGGAAGATTTTGATGAAGCGGGCGAGGAGCGACTTCTTGGTGAGCTCTTCGAAGCCCTGGTTCAGCATCAGCGTGTTCGCGAGGTCGCGCGCGGTTTCGGGGTCGGCGGTCGAGAGCAGGTCGGCGATGAGGTCGGTGTCCTCGCTGAGGATGTCCGCGAGGGGGATGCGGCGGGCGCTGGAGGCCTGGAGCGCCTCGTAGTCGATGGCGAAGAAGATGGCGCCGAGCAGGCGGGGGGTGATGAGGTCGTTGAGCAGCTTCGCGAATTTCTTCGAGTGGCGGTTCTTGACGATCCAGAGGAGGACGGGGGCGCGGAGGTTTTGCTCGGTCTGCCAGCGTTTGAGGGCGGCGGCTAGTTCGTCGGCGTGGCCCTGCTCGACGAGGAAGTTGATGCACTCGGTGGTGAACTTGCCCTGCGAGGTTTTCAGCAGGGTGAAGAGCAGGTCGCGGGACTCGATCGGGTGGGTGGCGTTGACGAGTTCGAGGAACTGGCCCTGGAAGTGGACCGGAATCTTTTCGGCGATGGCGGGGAGATCGCGGGTGTTGGCGATCAGCGCGGACTGTTGGGGCTCGAACGTCGCAGGGTCGACGTTGATGTGGCGGGCGAGTTCGTCGCGGACGAAGGCGCCGTAGAGGCGTTCGGCGGCGTCGAGCTGGTTGGACGATTTCACACCGTCGGCGACGCTGGCGAGAATGGCGGAGAGATCGGTCTTGATCTCTTTTTTGCCGACGGCGGCGATCAGTTCCTCGGCGAGGGCGATGCGGCGGCGGGCGGAGCGGGTGGAATTGAACTGCTCGAGGATTTCGTCTTCGGCGGAGACGGGGGTTTCGCGGAGGATGAAGCACTCGGTCTTCTTTTCGGGGACCTGGATGCGCGGGTCCTTGGCGATGGCCTTCTTCGCGGCGGCCCACCACTTCTTGAATTTTTCTTCGCCGACGACCTGCGCGAGGGTGATTTCGAGGTCGATTTGGGTGGTGGCGTGGTTGGGGTAGGATTCGAGGGCTTCGGCGATGAGCTGGGCGGGGTCGTTGGCGATGAGCTCGGCGATGCGGGCGGATTCGGTTTCCTTGCGAACGAGGAGATGTTTCGGGGGGAGAACATCCATCGTGTTGACGCAGAAAGCGGGGTCCATCGGGTGCGCTTTCTTGTCCTTGAAATCGATCAGGAGTCGTTGCGTCGCATCGTCATAGCTTTGGATCTGACCGAAACCCCAGCTGCGGTGAACAACGTAGGCGCCCGGCTCCATGGCTTCGAGTTTGGCTTTGGCCGCTTTGAGCGGCGGGTTCTTGGCGATGAGCGCGGAAACGGCTTCGGAATTCATAATTGCGAAAGTGATGGCCTGAACGGGAGAGTTGAGCGGAGAATGATCTGCCTTGTCAAACAGAGTGTCGAATACGGCCATGAGCGTTGCAACTGAGTCGAGTCGTCCGGATGCGTGGACGGCTGCGGCGCGTCTGATCGCGCGGTGGCTCGAGCGTCGGGAGCGCGTGGACGAGCTCCTGGACACGCTCGGGCAGTCGCTGAATGGAACGGAGCGGGCGAGATGCCAGCATCTGGTATTTGGTGTAGTGCGGCATTTTGGCCGGATCGAAGCGGCGCTGGATCGGCTGATCGCGCATCCGCCGCGGTTTTCGACGCGCGCGGTGTTATATGTCGCGGGCTTCGAATTGATCGATGCGGCGGGCAAGGAGTTGGCGGACGGTTTGCCGCCGAAGATCGTGCATCACGCGGTCGAGCAGACGAAGCGGCTGGCGAGTCCGGCGGAGGCGAAGCTGGTGAACGCGGTCGTGCGCAAACTGGCCGGCGTGTTGCGCGACGGACCGCCGCCGAAGCTGGCGACGGCGGAGGTGTTGGCGGAATATTTTTCGCATCCGGCGTGGCTGGTGCGGAGCTGGCTGGCGCAGTTCGGGGCGGAAGGCACGCGGGCGTTGCTCGAATGGAATCAGCAGCCGGCGCCGGTGTATGCGCGGTGGCGGGCGAAGGACGAGGCGGTGCCCGAGTGGCTGAAGCCGACGTCGTGGTCGGGTTTCTATGAAGTGCCGGCGGGGCGGTGGGCGGAGGTGGAGCCGCTGTTGAAGAGTGGGAAGATTTACCTGCAGGATCCGGCGACGCGCCTCGCAGTGGAGCTGCTGGAGCTACAGGAAACGGAAGTGGTGCTCGATGGTTGTGCGGCGCCGGGCGGAAAGAGTCTGCTGATGGCGGATACGCTGCAGCACGGAAAGGTGATCGCGATGGATTTGCCGGGCGCGCGGATCGAGCGGCTGGCGGAGAATCTCTCGCGGTTTCCGGCGACGGTGGGCGTGGCCCTGGTGCAGGCGGATTTGCGGGAGAGCGCGACGGCGCAGTTGAAGGAGCACGGGCTGCCGCGCGAGTATCGCGCGGTGCTGCTGGACGTGCCGTGTTCGAACACCGGCGTGATGCGGCATCGGGTCGACGTGAAGTGGCGTTTGCAGGAAGGCGATTTCAAGAAGCACCCGCGTCAGCAACTCGCGCTGCTCGTCGCGGCGGCGCGGCTGGTCGGCCGTGGCGGGCGGCTGGTGTATTCGACGTGCAGCGTCGACCGGGAGGAGAACGAGGATGTGGTGAAGGCGTTTCTCGCGGACCGGCATGGGCAGTGGGCGCTGGAGAAACACGTGTTGTCGCGTCCGTGGGAAACGGGGCACGATGGCGCGGGGGCGTTTCGGCTGCGGCGGCTGTGAGCCGCGGAAGCGGCGAAGAGTTCCGGGTTCGGGGTTCCGGGTTCCGAGTTGGGGTGTGCGGGCGGACTGTGGAACGCGGAACCCGAAACTCCGAACTCGGAACCGGACGCGCGTAGCGCGTCACGGGACGAGATCGAAGACGGGAATGCGTTTTTCTGTTTCCTCGGTGCCGTTGAGAAAGGTGAACGCGATCTCGGGCGCGGACGCGACGAGTTGCTGGTAACGCGTGATGTCCCACTGGGCGACCGGTTCGCCGTCGATGCGCGTGACGAGGTCGCCGGCCTGGACGCCAGCGGCGGCGGCGGGGGAACCGGGGACGACGCTCGCGACGCGCCAGTAGGCGGGGGTCTTGCTGAAGCTCACGCCGGCGTTGCGCAGCGGCTGGGGCGCGACGGGTGCGGACCCGTGGCGGTGAAACGTGACGCGGCTGTGGTCCTGGTCGAAGGTGACGGTGAAGTGCTTGAGCAGCCCGCCGCCGATCGAGCTCAGCGCGTCGGTGAGATCGACCACGGGCTGGTGAAACGTGTAGTCGCCGATCGAGAGGTCGTCGGCGAGGCGGCCGATGCGTTGTTCGCGATCGCCGGCGAGGGTCGCGACGGTGGCGCCGGGGCGGGGCGGGGTGGAAAAGGCGGGGTCGAGGCCGAAGGGATTGAGACTGAGAAAGGCGTCGCTGCCGGAATCGATCAGGGCGATGAACGACTGTTCGCCGAGACGGAGAGTGATGATGGGCGTCTTGCGTTCGTTGTTGAACGGAATGGGGGTGCCGGGGAGGAGCGGGGCGGCGCGGCGGCGTTGGAGGAGGATGCGGGAATTCGGATAGTCGAGCGTCAGGAGCGTCTCACGAAACAGCGGGAAGCCCAGGATGCCGTCGATGCGGACGCCGAGATGGGCGGAGATCGCGGCGCAGTCGTAGATCAGCGCCTGCACGTTTTCGAATTTGGCGTCGCCGAGTTGGATGCGGCGGAGCGTGGTGGCGGTGAGGAGGGCGGTATCGCCGTCCGCGGATTTGACGCGGACGAGCGGGGTGGTGGCGGGCGGGGCGTTTTTGGCGGCGTAGCGGGCGGCGAGTTCGGGTGAGACGAGGGTGACGGAGGCGCCGGTATCGATCAGAAAGTGGTAGGGGCCGCGTTTGTCCCATTTCGCCTCGACCACGAGGTAATTGGACATGGCCTTGGCGGGGACGACGACGAGCGGCGAGTCGAGTTCGGTGCGGCCGGGCCGGGGCGGTTCGCGGCGGAGGAGTTGGCAGCCGGAGACGAACGCGAGCAGTCCGAGGGCGAGAAGAACGCGGAAAGCGGATCGGATCCTGGACGCGGCGGCGGTCATTTCATGGGTGGCGGCAGCGTGCGGCTGAGCCACAGCGCACCGAGCGCGAACACCGCACCGGCGGTGAAGACGCTGGTCGATCCAAACACCCAGAAGACGGTGCCCGCAAGCACGGGGGTGAGGGCGCGGGAGAGCGAGCCGAGCGAGCGGAAGATGCCGAGGGCGCGCCCCTGTTGCGCCGGATCGCTGTAGAGTGAGATCAGGCCGGTGGAGGATGGGTTGACGAGCCCGGAGCCGAGGGCGAGGGCGGCGAGGCCGGCGTAGAGCAGCCACGGTTCCGGGGCGAAGCCGATGCAGAGCAGGCCGGCGACGGAGGCGGCGAGCCCGCCGGAGAGAATGGTGATCTCGCTGTGCCGCTTCAGGAGTTTGCGCACGATGTAGCCCTGGGTGACGATCGCGCAGAGGCCGAGGAAACCGAGCAGGAAACCGTTTTGGCGAGCGGTGTAGCCGAAGCGCTCGGCGGCGAGGAAGGTGAGCGAGGTTTCCATCGCGACGAAGGCGACGGAATAGACGAAGGCGACGAGATTGGTGCGGCGCACCGCGCGATCCTCGAGTTGAAGAATGGCGGTGATCGGGTTGCGCAGGCGCGGCTCGCGGGATTCGGCGCGTGCCTCGGCGGAGAGCGTTTCGCGGAAGCGCAAGGCGATCCAGACGAGGTTGACCAGGCAGAGGCCGAAGGCGAAGAGGGCGGGGACGGTGAACGGATTGACGCCGAAGCGGGCGAGATCGGGGTGGCGCTCGAGGAGGTTGATCTGGGCGGTGAGCGCGCCGAGCATCGGGCCGGTGACGAGGCCGAGGCCGAAAGCGGCGCCGACGAGGCCCATGGCTTTCGAACGTTCGGAGCGCGACGTGACGGCGGCGACGGCGGCGGTGGCGACGGAGAGATTGCCGCTAAATGCGCCGCTGACGACGCGCGACAGGACGAAGAGCCAGAACGAGCCGCTGACGACCCAGAGAAGATAGCCGAAGGCGGTGCCGGCGACGGTGAGCAGGAGGACGCCGCGGCGTCCACGGCGATCGCTGACGGCGCCCCAGAACGGCGCGAAGACGAATTGCAGGATCGAGAAGAACGAGCTGATGACGCCGCCGAAGAGGACGGCGGCGAAGTTGGAGTCCTTGCCGAGCCAGTGGGCGACGAGATGGGTCTGGGCGAGGAGCCAGCCGAGCGTGCCGGATTGGCCGTCGGTATCGAGGTAGTAGGTCAGCAGGTCGGGGCCGAGCGGGAAGATGATCGAGAACCCGATGAGATCGATGTAGAGGGTGAGGAAGATGACGCCGAGCGACAGGGGGCGCGAAGCGGCGGAGGTGGCGGCGGGGGATGACACTTGAAAAAGCGCAACGAAAGCGGTTCCGCGGATGACGCCAAGGCGCAAAGCGAAGTTTCCGGCACGGGCGGGAAACGCGCCTCAGCCGAACAAATCGTGGAGGCCCATGGAGTCGCGGTGCCCTCGTCGCGCAAGCTGCGCGAAACGCGGCGAGGGCGCCGCGGCTCCAAGCTGCGAGGCGCAGGGAAACCGGGGCGGACGGAGGTGAACGGTCCCTGCGGTCACGCGCAGAGCCGACTGAATCGGCGGGTCACGCGAGAATTTCGCGGAGCTTTTGTTCGAGGCGGGCGCGGGTGAAGGGTTTTTGCAGGAAGAGGAGCGGACCGCCCATGGCGAGGTTGGCGACGCGTTCGTTTTCGCTGTAGCCGCTGACGAGCAGGACGCGAACGTGGGGCGAGATCGCGCGGAGGGCGGCGAGGGTTTCCTCGCCATCGAGGCCGGGCATCGTGAGGTCGAGAAACACGAGATCGATGCCGGTGGGGTCGCGACTGAATTGGGCGACGCCGTCGGCGCCGTCGACCGCGGTGAGCACCGAGAAGCCGAAGGTGGAGATGAGCAGCGCGGCGACCTCGCGGACGGGGCCTTCGTCGTCGATGACGAGCACCTTGCCGCGCTGGCGCCACGGGGTCGCGGAAGAGACGGTGCGCGCGGGCACGTGCGCCTCCTTGCTCGGGGGGAGGATGAGGGTGAAGGTCGATCCGACGCCGAGTTCGCTCTGCACGCGGAGGGCGCCGCCGTGGCCGCGCACGATGCCGAGGACGGCGGCGAGGCCGAGGCCGCGGCCGGTGAACTTGGTGGTGAAGAACGGATCGAAGATGCGCGTGAGCGTCTCGCTGCTCATGCCGCAGCCGTTGTCGCGGACCTCGAGAACGATGTAGTCGCCGGGGGGGAGCGCGTCGCCGACGCGTGCGGCCTTGAGGAAATCGGTGTCGAGGGTGCGGCGCGCGGTGGTCACCACGATTTCGCCGCCGGAGGCCCCGAGGGCATCCCCGGCGTTGAGGATGAGGTTCATGACGATCTGCCGGATCTGCGTGGCGTCGGCCATGATCGTGGTGGGCTCGGGCGCGAGGGTGAGTTCGAGGCGGGCGCGCGGGGAGAGGGAGCCCTTGAGCAGGGGGAGCGTGTCGTGGACGAGGTGGCCGAGGTCGACGCTTTCGACGAGGAAGCGGCCGCGGCCGGAGTAGGCGAGCATCTGCTGGCAGAGCTCGGCGGCGCGGCCCGCTGCGGCCTCGATTTTGTGCAGGTGGTCGGCGACCTCGGCATGCAGCTCGGGGCGGTCGCGCGCGAGGTTCGCGTTGCCCATGATGCCGGTGAGGAGGTTGTTGAAATCGTGGGCGATGCCGCCGGCGAGGAGGCCGAGGCTTTCGAGCTTCTGGCTTTCGAGGAGCTTGCGCTCCATGGAGAGTTTCTCGGCCTCGGCCTGTTTGCGCGCGGTGATGTCGATCGCGAGACCCTCGAAGAACATCAGCTGGCCGTCGTCGGCGTGAAAGCCGCGGCCGCGGGTGAGCACCCATTTCTCGCGGCCGTCGCGGGCGATGATGCGGTATTCGATCTCGTAGTCGCGGTGCTGTTCGAGGGCGATACGCGTGGCGACGCGCACACGTTCGAGGTCGTCGGGGTGCATGACGTCGCGGAAATGCACGGTGCCGTTCATGAACTCGACGGGCGACCAGCCGGTGAGCGAGAGGCAGCCTTCGCTGACGAAGAGGACGTCGACGTGATCGGCGTAGCGCGCGCGGAACGCCATGCCGGGAAGCGCGTGCAGGAGGTTGTCGAGCTGGCGGCGGCTTTCCTCGAGTTCGGCGGTGCGTTCGGCGACCTGGCCTTCGATGGCGGCGGTGCGACGGGCCATGGAGGAGCCGAGGCCGGCGACGAGCACGGTGATGAGCAGGCCGGAGGCGAGCCAGAACTCGGGATGCAGGGGAGTTTGGGCGTCTATCCAACCGGCGGTCGGGCGATAGAGACCGAGCCAGCGCCGGCCGCCGAATTCGATGGTGAATTGCTGGTGCAGGCCGCGGCGAAAGTCGGCTTCGAGCGCGGCGACGGCCTCGGGCGTCTGCGGCGCATCGGCATGGTGGTAAAGCAGCCGTTGGGTCGGATCGGTCGCGGTATCGTCGATGAACAGCGTCTCCGTGTCGAGGGACGGCGAGCGCGTCTGGCCGAGGTCGAGCATTTGATCGACGCGAAACACGCCCTGGACGAAGCCGATGCAGCGGGCCTCGGGTTCGCCGGCGGCGTTGGGGCCGAAGACGGGAGAGATGATGACAACGCCGCGTTGACCCTGGACGAGATTGAACTGGGAGGTGACGACGAGTTCGCGCCGGGCGCGGGCGCGTTCGAGGAAGGGGAGGGTGGCGGCGGCGTGCACGTCGAAGCCGAGGGCGCGTTCGTTACCGGTCAGCGGCTCGACATAGGCGATGGGAAAGTGTTCGGCGCGATCGGCCGCGCGGATCATGTCGCCGTCGGGGCCGGCGGCGGGCTGGGTGAATTGGAAAGGGCGGCCGAGTTCGGTTTCGAGCCGGGTTTCGAAGTCGGCGCGCTGGCTTCCGGCCACGATCGGTATCCATTCGAGTGCGGCGATGCCGGAGTGGCGGGCGAGGATTTCGCGGGCGACCAGGGAGAACTCGGACGGTCTCACGTGGGAGCTGCCCTCGAACAGGCTCTTGAGGGAGTAAACGGCGGAGACGGAGTAATTGACGATTTCGCGTGTGAGCGCGTGGTGGATCTCGGCGCGGCGGGCGAATTCGGCTTCGAGGTGTGCCTGCTGGAGCTGGCGATTGTAGCGGTAGGCGCCGAGCGATAACGAGACTCCGATGGCAAGAACGGTGGCTACGAGGACGAGGCGAAAACGCCGCGAGCGCGTGCTAAAGGTGCGCGAGTGGATCTGCATGAGGGCCAGCGAACGCAACATGACGGGGACGCGGCCGGTTTCGCAAGCGTCACCCGCTGCCCGGTGGGGACGTTGCGAGGTGTTGCTCCACGCCGGCGGGTTTGAAGGTAGGTTGCACGCCGGCGCGTGACGTGGCGTGGCGAGCGTGCCGCCCACCTGGCGGTTTCAAGATCCCTTGCGGGCCTAGAGCCGGTAGGGCAGCGGGAAGCGGCCGGTCAGCGCGACGACGCGTTTTTTCGTGGCAGCAATAGCGTCGGTTTCTTTATCCGTGCCGATCGCGGCGAGGACGGCGTCGATGCAGCTCGCGACTTCCTCCATGTCGGCTTCGCGGAAGCCGCGCGTGGTGACGGCGGGCGTGCCGAGGCGGATGCCGGAGGCCTGGAAGGGCGAACGGGTCTCGAACGGCACGGTGTTCTTGTTGCACGTGATGTGAGCGAGATCGAGCGTCTCCTGGGCCTTCTTCGCGGTGAGCTCGGGGAACTTCGTGCGGAGGTCGATGAGGAAAAGATGATTGTCGGTGCCGCCGGAAACGAGCTTGTAGCCGCGCGCGGTGAACGCGGCGGCGAGCGCCTGCGAGTTTTTCACGATCTGCTGCGCGTAGGTCTTGAACTCGGGCTTGAGGCACTCGGCGAAGCAGACGGCCTTCGCGGCGATGACATGCATGAGCGGGCCGCCCTGCGTGCCGGGAAACACGGCGGAGTCGATGGCCTTCGCGTGCGCGGCGCGGCAGAGGATGAGGCCGCCGCGCGGGCCGCGCAGGGTCTTGTGCGTGGTGGTGGTGACGAAATCGGCGTGCGGCACGGGCGACGGATGAACCCCGGCGGCGACGAGGCCGGCGATGTGCGCGATGTCGGCGAAGAGGAGCGCGCCGACGCTTTTCGCGATCTCGGCCATGCGGGCGAAGTCGATGATGCGCGAGTAGGCGCTGGCGCCGACGGTGATCATCTTCGGCTGTTCGCGTTGGGCGACGGCGGCGAGTTCGTCGTAGTCGATCAGGCCGTTGTCCTCGCGGACGCCGTATTGGCAGAAATTATACAACTTGCCGGAGAAGTTGGCGGGATTCCCGTGCGTGAGGTGACCGCCGTGGCTGAGGTTCATGCCGAGGACCTTGTCGCCGGGCTGGAGGACGGCGGCGTAAACGGCGGCGTTGGCCTGGGCGCCGGAGTGCGGCTGGACGTTGGCGTGGTCGGCGCCGAAGATCTGCTTGGCGCGCTCGATCGCGAGGAGCTCGATCTTGTCGACGTATTCACAGCCGCCATACCAGCGCTTCGCGGGATAACCCTCGGCGTATTTGTTGGTGAGGACGCTGCCCTGGGCCTCCATGACCGACGGGTAGGTGAAATTCTCCGACGCGATGAGCTCGATATGGCTCTGTTGGCGGTGAAATTCCTCGGCGATGGCCGAGTGGACTTGCGGATCGAGGGCTTGGAGCGGCGAGGCGTTGAGCATGGGAAAAACGGCGGTTGGGAGCGGTCGAATTACGCGCGAAGCGCCGCCGCCAGCAAGCCGCGAAATGCGGCAGTCGGAAACCGAAAATCACGCCCGCTGTTGGGCGACGCGCGTCGTAAGGAATTCCAGGAGTGAAGGGATGGCCTCGACCATCTCGTCGCGGGCGAGTTCGTAGAGCTTGAGCGGACCGCCGAAGGGATCGGGAATTTCCTTGTCGCCCTTTTGCGGCATGAACTCGCGGAAAAGATAAATATGCTTCGGCGGCGGCTCGGCCTGGAGCTGGATCATCGCGCGGTGCGACTCGGTCATGCAGAGGACGGCGACGGCGCGGTTCAGCATGGCCTGCGTGATCGGCTGGCTGGCGTGGGACGCGATGTCGATGCCGACCTTGCGCAGGGCGACGACGGAGTTTTCCGAAACGCGTTCGCCGTGGCGGGCCGCGACGCCGGCGGACTCGACCTTGAGCGAGCGGAGCGGCTCGGGCTGGCCGGCGAGGGCGTGACGCAACAAACCGGCAGCCATCGGACTGCGGCAAATATTAGCGGTGCAAACGACTAGGATGGTATCGGCCATCGGCAACGAGGGGTCGAATGGACACGAAAACGCGGGGATTGCAAAGACCGATTGGGATGTCGCGCGCAAACGCGCTCATCCCCGGTCGAAAAGCCCCGAACTCCGCCAAGCGGAACGCTTTCGTGCGGACAAATATATTTTTAATATTATGAAAAAATATA
>JAEYYL010000088.1 GCA_023430825.1 Verrucomicrobiota bacterium
AATCCGCCTCGTTTTCGCAACAAACGCATCCAACACCTTGTGGCCTCCTGCTGCCTCTGGGTCAGAGCTCAGTGTCCTCTGTGAACCATGACTTGGTTGATTCGAGTGTGACGTATCCGGGCTAAAACGATCTTCGCCCGCTCACGCCAGCCCGAGCTTCTTGATCAAATCCTCCGGCGGACCGTCGAACGTCGCCAGCGGCACATTGCCGACGTAGCCGATGTCCTTCATCCCCTCCGGCGTCGTGTAGAAACCGCCGGCGGTCAGATCGCGGAAGCGCGCGAAGAACCTCGCCGCCGTCTCGAACTCGGGCTTCGCCTCCGGCAGGTAGCAGATGTCGTCGCAGATCGCCCGCTTCTGCCGGGCGATCGTATTCACGAAACTGAGACCGAACCGCCGCTGGGACTCGCCCTCGATCCACGCGAGCCCTTCGAGCAACACCGGCCGGTCCGCCACCTGCGCCGGATACGGCGCGCTGATCCACTCGTCGATGAAGTCGTGCACGCCCACCGCCGAGGCGCTGGGTGAGACGCCGTCCGCCGGGATGATGACGTCGCACAACGCCGCGACCGTCTGCCGCTGCGCGGGCGTGAGGGTGAGCGGCCAGACGTCCCCCGGCTGGTAAACCCTGACGAGGTCGGGATCGGTCCCGTAACCAGCGCCTGAATACGCCGCCGCGACCTCCTGCCCGAACGAGCGGCGCGGCGCGAACGCGAGGCTGGCCGAGGCGGTGAGCATCCACTTGATGGCCGTGCGCCGGTCGATCCGCGGAAGATTGGGAGCGTTCATAATGTGTGGGCGTTACCCTCGAAGCGCGCCGGCGCTCGCGACGTTACAGATTTCCCTTTCGCATTTCATCGAGCATGTAGTCCGCCGAGCGCCAGGCCAGCGCCATGATGGTGAGCGTGGGATTCTTGTCCGCGTTCGAGCAGAACGGCGCACCGTCCGTCAGGAAGACATTCTTCACATCCCAGGTCTGGCCCCACTGGTTCGTGACCGATTTCCTCGGGTCGACGCCCATGATCGCGCCGCCGACCTCGTGGATGATTTCGCCGCCCCGCTTGATGTAGTCGCGCGGGTCGGTCTCCGGCGAAACGCGCACCACCCCGCCCATCGCCTCCACGATGTCGGCCGCCGTCCTCCGCATGTGCGCCACCTGCCGCAACTCATGCTCCGACCACTCCCAGTGAAACCGCAGCACGGGAATGCCCCATTGGTCCTTCAACTCGGGATCGAGTTCGCAGAACGATTTCTCGTTGGGAATCATCTCTCCCCGGCCCGCCATCGAGATGAACGAACCGTAATAACGGCGCGCGTCCTCCTTGAACTTGCGACCATACGACCCGCCCGTGGCGAATTCGACGCCGGCCAGTGTATTCAGCGCCGGCATCTGCTTCCCGCTGCCGAGCTCGAAATGGTAGCCGCGCGCGAAATCGAGTTTGCCCGCGAGCTGCTCCCGATAAAGCCACCACGGCGCATACAAGTGCATGCCACCCGCGCCGTCGTCGTTCATCGGCGGCAGCCCCTCGAGCAGCGGGATCTGGCCGCCGTTGCTCGCGCCCACCGTGTCCATCACGTATTTGCCGACGAGCCCGCTCGAATTGCCCAGGCCGTTCGGGAACCGCGTCGACTTCGAATTGAGCAGCAGCCGCACGGATTCGCACGCGCTGGCGGCGACCACGACGATCCGTCCGCGGACGCGCCGCTCGGCGCCCGTCGTCTTGTCGATGTAAAGCACGCCCGTGGCCTTGCCGGTTTCGTCATGCGTGATCTCGCGCGCCATCGCATTCGGCAGGATGTCGAGATTACCCGTGTCCAGCGCCGGCGGCAGGTGCACGGTGGTCGATTGATAATTTGCCCGGATCGAACACCCGCGGCCGCACGGCGTCGCCCAATAGCACGCCGCGCGCTTCTGCATATCCGCCGCGAGGATACGCTGGGCCTTCGCGTTCCCCGGATGCAGCTTCGGCGGCAGATTCACGTGATCCATCCGCTGCGTCAGCACGGCACGGTGCGCCGCGATCACCGGCACGCCGAGCTTCGCGCCGTGCTTCCTGATCGCGAGCTCGCCCAGCCGCGGTTTCGGCGGCGGTTGCAGGACGCCCTTCGGCGACGCGGGGGTGTTTTCCAGATCCTCGTCGCCGCCGTAAACCCCGATCAACATCTCCACCTTGTCGTAATACGGTGCCACGTCCTCGTAGCTCAACGGCCAGTCGAAGCCGAGCCCGTCGCGGGTGCGCGGCTTGAAATCGTAGGGGCCATTCCGCAGCGAGATGCGCGCCCAGTGGTTGGTGCGACCACCGAGCATCCGCGAGCGCCACCACATGAACTGCTGCCGCGGGTCCGACGACGCGCTCACGTAGGGCTCGCCCGGCACCGTCCAGCCGCCATCGATCGTTGCGTCGTAGAAGCCGAACGGCTTGTCCGGCGTGCCGGCGTTGCGCAGCGGCGCCTGGCCATTCGTCTGGAGCATCGGCGTTTCCCGCGCCGGATCGTAGTTCCGCCCCGCCTCGAGCAGCAGCACCTTCGCCCCCTCCATGCACAGCGTGTAGGCCGTCTGCCCACCGCCCGCGCCCGAGCCGACAATCACTGCATCGTAGGAATCTTTGACCGTATCGGGGGTGACAAAAGCCATGGGGGTCTGCGGGGTGACGAATCCCTGTCGCAAAAGTTTCCGCGCGAAAAGCCCCAATCGCTTCACGCCCAAAAATCCTCGCTCAACTTTCCGCCTCTCCGACGCCTCCCCTCAAACCCGCTGGGTGCCCCGGTGCGCGCGGCGGCGTCCCCAGCGCGCGTGGATGGCCTCGAGCACGCCGAACTGGTCGGTGAGCAGCCCTTCGTAGCCGCACGGCCGGTCATCCCAGTAGCGCCAGTCGACGCCGCTCTTGTTGCCGCCGAACACGCGAGCCTCCGCGAAACCCACGCACAACCGCGTCAACAGCGCATCCGCCTCGCGTGCGAAGCCGCAGCGATAGAGCGCCATCACGAAGTGCCGCGCCTGCGCATGGGTGCGCCCGCCGTTTTGGTAATACCCCAGCGGATACCCCTGGATGATGTCGGACAGATCCTCGTTCGGAATCGGCCGGAGATTGCCCGGCAGCCCGAGCGACGCGTCCGGCAAGCCCACGCGCTTCGCCTCGGCCAGCAGTCGCCGCAGCACGCCGCGTCCGTCCTCGCGCGTCAACAATCCCTCCGCAATCGCCGCGCCGTTGACCGGCAGAAAGGCATAATCGTGCAGCTTGTCCTCCCGGCACCGCCAGCCCGCGAGCCAGCCGGTCTCCTCGTTCCAGAACGCGGCCCGGTAGTTGGCGCGCAGCCAGTCCGCCCAGCGCTCGAGTTTTTGCGCCTCCGCCGTCTCCCCGAACCGCCGGAGTCCGATCGCGAGCGAACGCAGCGCGCCATGGAGAATCGCGTTGGCGAACGCATCCTTCCAGCCGAACGAAATCACGTCGAACCAGCATGTGCTCCACTGCTGCGTGCCGCTCACGCCCGTGCGGTGCAGGCTTTCGATCAACCCATCGCCATCGAGGTCGCGATCCCGCGCCGCCGCGATCTTCCGCAGGATGACCGGCCGGAACCGGCGATACCACGCGCGCGTTGCCTCGACGCCGAGATAGTCGCCGAGCCCGCGCAGCGCGGACGCGCCGGTCTGGAGATACTCGTCGTCGGCATCGTGCGACGCGCCGTCCTGCAACAGCCGGCCCGCCGCATAACCCGGCCCGCCCGTCAGCCAGCGTTCGAGCGAGAGTCGGAGAAACTCCGCCGCCCGCACCCCGGGCAGCACGTTCCCCTGCGCCCGGGTCACCGCCGCCCAGGTATCCATGCAGATGGGACAGTGCATCGACGCGCCGTTGTTGCTCAACGTGGCGGTGTCCGCGCGAAACGTGAGCGCCGTCCACTGCGTGCGCGCCCACGCGCGCTTCGCCACCGCGGGCGCGTCGGCGCGCAACCCCGCGGGCGGACGCGCCGGCTCGAGCCGGAAGACCGCGCGATGCGTCCCGGCCGGCAGCCGGTAGAGGCCCTCCGGGGTCCGCTCCTCGCCCACCTTGAGCTCAAGCGTATTCAGATCCTGGTGACGAAAGCAGTCGCTGCGCGCCCAGCCCGTCGGCGACGACGCCGCGATGCGCCAGCTGCCGAAGCCCGGCAGCGTGAGCAACGCCGGCAGCGCCACCGCCCCGGTTTCGCCCGTCGCGAGCAAGCGTCCGAGGACCTGCGAGGGCGACACGCTGTTGCGCAGCCCGATCCTCCAGGCCGCGCTGTGCCACGCCAGCGCCGGCCGCCGCGCGGTGCGCTCCGCGCGCAAGGTCAGGCCGCGGGCCGTCACCCGCCACGCGAGCCGGTATCGTTGTCCGCCCGCCGTGAAAGCGTAGCGCACGAGTCCGCCCCTGACCTCGACCGTGCCATCGATCGCGCAGCGCACCGATGGCGCGATCGCCGGCGCGGCGCCGAGCAGTTGAAGCTGCGGCCCCTGGGGAAAGAGCGGCGGTTGCGTCGCGAGCACGTTTCGTCCGGCATTGCCCGCGTCCTCGATGAGCAGACCGAGGTGGGAAAAGCCCGGGCGACCGAGCGTGAAGCCGACTTCGAAATCCCGGGTGCGATAACGCACGGCCCCGTCCGCCACGCTCGCGCGGACGCCCGCGGGCAGCCCGGACAAGTCGGTCGTTTTTACCCGCAACCGGCGTTCGTTTCGCGGCGCAATCGGCTTCAGCAATTCGCCTTCGAGCACGAAGGCCGACATCGCGAGATTCCACGGCGTCCATCCGCCGTCGATCCCGGAGCGCCGCACTTGCAGGATGACTCCGTCCGTCGTCACACGGGGCAGGCGAATCCACGTGACCGCACCGGGAATGCCGGCGGTCAATCGCTTCCGCTCGCAAACGACGCGCCAGCGGCCCGCGCGCACGGCGAGCACCCGCAGGCCGACGACCCAGTCGAGATCCTGCCGGCTGCCGCATTTGTGATAACCCTGCCCAGGGCGCACGCCCAGGCGCAGCAAGCGGGCCGGCCCGTGCAGGCGAACGATGCGCTGGTGCACGATCCGGTTTTGCGGCACGTCCCGCTCGCCCGGCAGCGGCGCGGTCCACACGGCGCGCCCCGTGTCGAGCCGGTCATGCGTGAAGAGATCCCCCATCGGGGGCTCATAGTCGGGAAGAGCGAGCAGATCTCGGATCATGGGCGTGGCGGAAAGGAAAGTGGCCGGTCATCCGGCGCACGTATTCAAATCCTCAACACCAACCACGACGCCGGACGCCCCATCCTAATCGGTCGCGACCCAAACGAGTATGTATCGTTTGGGATTTGTTGGGTGAGCCTTGGCGCACCCGTGTCGCGTTACCGCGCGCGGCGCGCGCCGTTCACGGCTTGATCAGATCGTCCGCCACGTAGATACGGTAGCGGTCGATGCGCCCCGTCGCGTCCGCCGGCCCCTGGCGCGGCATGTAGCGAAAGCCGCCGATCGCCCGCGATTGGGCGAGGTCGAGGATCAGGCGGTGAGGATGCGCGGGTTGCGCGCCGCCCCATTGCGTGTGCCAGAAGTTGGCCGTCTGGCCGTCGATCGCGTTTTCCGCCGTGCCGTCCTCGCGCTCGCGTTCCTCGCTGTCGACGTAGCCGATCGTCCAACCCTCGGTGCTCAACGGCGCGCCGGCGGCGTCGAGCAGCGTGATCTCCGCCACGCCCGCGAACGGCTTGCCGTCGTGCGCGTCGAGCGCTTCCAGGCAGAAATAACGTCCGCGGACCGCGCGCGGGAAGCGCACCTCCTGCAGATTCGTCCCCGCCGCGAAGCGTCCGGCCTGCGCGGGCGGGCCGAAATCCGCCCGGAGCTGCACCTCGCGCCGCTTCGAGCGAGCGAAATCCAGCGCCGGGCGGAGCTCGTCCAGAATCGGCGTTTCCCGCGCCGCCACGACGGGCGTTTCCGGACCGAGCAGGTCGAGCACGATGATCTCGTTCTCGCCCGGCTTCAGCCACGGGCCGGGGACATACATCGTCTGCTGCGGACCAATGTTCCAGTAACGACCGAGGTTGCGGCCATTGACCCAGACAAAGCCCTTGCCCCACGGTCGCAGGTCGAGAAAGCAGTCACCCGGACGCTCGACGTTCACCGTCGCCCGCCAGAAAGCCGGCTGACGTTCGGCCGGGGTGTAATTTTCGGCCTCCTCGAAGTTCAGCCCCCCGAGCATGTCCGCGTCGAGCGGCAGCTGGAAGATCCTCCAGCCTTCCAACGTGACGGACGGCTCACCGGCCACGGACAGCGTAACCGGGCCGTGGATACCCTTGCGGTCGTGCACCTCGACGCCGAAGTTCACGCGACCCATCGCCTCGACGAGGATGTCGAGCGTCGCCGGCTGCGACCGCGCCGGGAGCTGGACGCGATAATTGCGCGAGCGGCGATCGGTGAAGCCGATTCGCTCGCCATCGAGGAAGACCTGGCCGATGTCGTGGATCGCCTTCGCTTCCAGCGTGGCGGCCGGGCCGGCGGGAAGCTGCGTGCGATAGACGATGCAGCCGTAGGCCTGGTCGTAGGCTTCGAAGTTGCGCGGCTGCGCGTCGGCGCGCGGCGCGGGCAGGTTGGAAAAAATGGGCGCCACGCGGGTGGCCGTCACCGGCGCGATCGCGATGACCGGGTTCCGCGCCGGCGGTTCGGGCAGCGTCTCGCCGGGCTGCAGGTATTTCGCCAGGAGTTCGCGCGAGCGTTCGAACTTCGGCGTCACCCAGCCCGCTTCGCTGATCGGTGCGTCGTAGTCGTAGCTCGACGTATCCGGTTTGAAAGGACGGTCGGCCCCGGTGAAAAACCCGAACGTGGTCCCGCCGTGGGCCATGTAGATGCTGAACGAGGCGCCGACCTCGAGCATGGTGCCGAGATCCGCGAGATAGCGCTCGGTGTTGCCGGTGTGGTGCGGCGCCCCCCAGGTGTCGAACCAGCCGGGATAGAATTCGCCGCACATCAGCGGACCGGTCGGCAGGATCTCGCGCAGCGCCGCGAATCCGCCGGCCGGATCGGACCCGAAGTTGACCACCGGAAACAGGTCGTCGCGATAACCGTCGCGGAGGTGCTGCTTCGGATTGCACGCGAAGAGCGGCACGTCGAATCCGCCGTCGAGCAGCGCCTGCCGGAGTTCGCCCATGTAGGCGGCGTCCTTGCCGTAGAAACCGTATTCGTTTTCCACCTGCACCATCAGGATCGGTCCGCCGTGGGTGACTTGCAGCGGACCCAACACCCGGCCCACCTCCTGGAGGTAACGCTTGGCCGGCTCGAGATAGCGCGGATCGCGCGAGCGCAGCTGGATGTCGTCGTGCTTCAACAGCCACCACGGCAGCCCGCCCATTTCCCATTCCGCGCAGGCGTAGGGGCCCGGTCGCAGCACGACCCAGAGGCCCTCCGCCTGGGCGAGACGACAGAACTCCACGACATCGGCCTGGCCCGTCCATTCGTATTCTCCCGGTCGCGGCTCGTGCATGTTCCAGAAGAGGTAGGCGCAAACCGCGTTGAGCCCCATCGCCTTGATCATGCGCAAGCGGTGCTGCCAGTATTCGCGCGGCACGCGCGGCGCGTGGAGTTCGCCGCAGCGGATCTGCAGCGGCTGCCCGTCGAGCAGGAAATGGTCGGCGCCGATCTCGAACCGATGCGGAGCGGCCCCGGTTTCGGCCGCGCGCGCGGCGGGAAGCGAAAGGGCGACCGCGACACCGGCGGCGGCAAGGGCGAGGGAGCGAGGGAATTTCACGTCGATACGGAGAGAGGTTGAGCGGGGCAAAAGCAGGGAGGATCGGACTACTTCAGATAAACGATGCCGTGCCGGATCGCTTCGATCGCAGCGCCCGTGCGATCGCGCACGCGCAGCTTCGCGAAGAGCGTCTTCAGGTGCGATTTCACGGTGTCCTCGGAAATGAAAAGACTGGAGGCGATTTCCTTGTTACTGCGTCCCTTGATCAACGACTCGAGGACATCGCGTTCGCGTTCGGTGAGCTGCTCGCGCTGGGAGCGCTCGGTCAGCCGCTCCGCCACGAGGCGCGGCAGCGGCGTGTCGCCCGCGAACACGCCGCGCACGGTGCTCGCGATTTCCTCGATCGACATGTCCTTCAGCAGATACGACTTCGCGCCGGACTGGAGCGCGCGGTGGATGTCCTCGTCGAGATCGTAGGTGGAGAGCACGATCACGCGCGCCTCCGGATGTTTTTTGCGCAGGGCGAGAATCGCCTCCACGCCGCCCATCCCCGGCATGCGGAGATCCATCAGCACCACGTCGGGTCGAACGTCGTCGTAAACCTCGATTGCTTCCTCCCCGTCGGCGGCCTCGCCGACGACGTGCATGCCCGGCTGGCTGTTGATCAGCCCGACCAGTCCCATGCGCATGGGTGGGTGATCGTCGACCACCAGCACGCGGATGGCGGGGCCGCGCTCGGGTTCCCCCGGGCCGGGAGCGTTCGCGTTATTGTCAGAGGGCATGGCGAGGTTCAACGGAAGCGGCGACGGGGGGAATCTCCGCGCCTCACTATAGCCTCGTTCGGGCGGCGATGGCTCTCACCCTTTCGAGGGATTTTCGCGAAGGCGGCGCGGTCGGGCGGAAGGAAGCTCGATCGAAAACTTTTCATCACACGGAAACGGCGACGACGACGCGCGTCCCCTGCCCCGGCGCGCTTTTGATTTCCACGGTGCCGCCGAGGAGCTCGGCGCGCTCCTTGATTCCGACCAGGCCAAAATTGCGGCGTCCCGGGTTGGGCGGCGCGCCGTTGGCAAAGCCCACGCCGTCGTCCTTGACGCCGAGGCGCACAGTGCGTCCGTCGAACGCCAGCTCGACACCGATCCGCGTGGGCCGGGCGTGTTTGCTCGCGTTCATGATGGCCTCCTGCCCGATCCGCAAAAGGTTGTTTTCCACGACGGGCGGCAGGCGGCGCGTGGTGCCCTCGACGCGGATGTCGGCGATCACCCCCGTGCCTTCGGTGGTTTGCTTGAGGATGCTTTCCAGCGCCTGCGCGAGATCGCCGCGCTCGAGGATCTGCGAGCGCATGTTCCAGATCGTGTCGCGCGCCTCGGCGAGCGCAGCGCGCGCGAGCTGGTGCGCCGCGGCGAGATGTTGGCGCGCGGGGGCCGTGAGCTCGCCCGCCCGCGTGCGCACCAGCTCCAATTGCACCGAGATCGCCCCGAGGCTCTGCGACAACGTATCGTGGATCTCGCGCGCGACGCGGTTTCGCTCGCTGAGAATCGCGGTGAACTCCGCTTCCGCCATCGCCCGCCGGTGGTCCTGATCGCGGAGCCGTCGACGCAGCGCGAGCATGACGATCGCGACCGCGCCGAGGACCAGCACGAGCAATCCCGAGATCATCCACCCGACCCGCTCGGCGTTCCACCACGGCGGCGCCTGGATCACCTGCACGTCGGCCGGCGAGCGCAGCAAAAGCTGAAACGAACGCGGCTCCCACAGCCCGCCGAGCGGGCCGGCTTCGTCTGTGATCACCGAGCAGATGCCGGACACCTCCACGAGGCTGCCCGGCAGCCAGTCCGCCGGCGCCGGCGTGTTCTCCGGCAGATGTAATTGCGCGCGGATCGAGGTGTGATGCCAGTCGAGCGTCAGCGCCACGCTGTCGGGAAAGCGCCGGAGCTCCACGAGCCGCGCCCCGAGCTGGATCAGGTCGGCATCCTTGCGCAGCGCGCTGGAGACATCGGTCAACCGATGCGGCACGGGCGGCGGGTGGTAGGAGCGTTTCTGATACACCGCGTCCTCGAGCACGGCGCTGTAACCGCCGCGCGCGGGGAACCCGGCGACATCCACCTCGTCGCCGATCTGCAATGGCGTGTCCTGCGTGGTCTCCACCCGCAGGCTGTGGTCGCGATCGCGAATCCAGAGCACGGCGCCGGGTTGATAATGCGTCACGACGCCGCGCACGTGCACGCGATGGCCGTGCTTGTGCGTGAGTTTCTCAAAACGAAGCAGGCTGGCGACCGGGCGCGGCTCGCCGCTGAAAGGGAGCTCGGGCGGCGGCTTCTCCATCACCACCTGGACGCCATTCGGCACCTGGACGAACGGACGCACGAACTGCCGGTTGCGGTTGTGCAGGTTGAAGCACAGCCCGCGCAACCGGATCACGGCGTCCACATAATCCTCGGGATTGAACTCCCCACAGACCTGCGCGCTGAGCCGCGTGTTGCCCGACGCGAGCGTGAGGATGACCTTCGGCGTTTCCGACTGCGCCACCACCGCCGAATCCGGGACCGCGTAGCGCGTGCCCGGCGGCGGCGATCCGTTGTCGCTCGGCGACTTCGGTTCGACGCTGCGCACGATTCCCGAAACCTCGATCCACTTGGCGTCCATGTGACCGGCGCCCAATTCGTCGAGCGAGACGCGCACGGGTTCGGGAATCGGCGCCACCCCGACCTTGGTCGCCGTGCGGGCCACAACGTAGGGCGCGAATCCGCCGGGATCGGTCACGCCGTCGATCTCGAGCAGGTCGCCGCGTTTCAGCGTTGCGACCAGATCCGCCGGGCCCTGGACGTAAATTCCCTCCGTTTCGTCCTGGATCACAAAGGCGATGCCCTCGGGATCGGCCTCGCCCATGAAGATCCCGCGCAACCGCACCGGCAGCGCGGCGCCCGCCTCCTCTTCCGTCAACGCGCGCACCTGCGCGGCCGTGGTCAGGGTCGCATCGCGCGGTTGCGCCGCGTTCGACCCGCTCGCCGCGCCAAATGCCAGCAAGGCAGCCAGCCACGCAGCGGAGCGGGGCGGAAATCGCAACCGGAGAGGAGAAATCATCGCGTTGTTACGTCGAAGCGAGACGATGGGCCCGCAACGTGGACTGGCAATGCCCCGGTGCAGGCGGCAGGTCGCACGCCCCAACGAAAAGAAGCCCGACGCGGACGTCGGGCTTCACGTTTCGCGGCGCTCAGAACCGGATCGAGTTGGTGAGCATCCAGGTCGTGCGACTCGGAATGCGCACCTGGGCGATGGTGCCGTCCGGATTCGCCAGGATCGGAATCAGCTCCTCGTCGGCGAACAGATCGCGAACGTTCAGCTGCACGCTCCAGGTGTATTTTCGACCGAGCTTGCGCTCGTAGCCGACCCACGCGTCGTAATTGGTTTCAGCGGGTCCGTAGATCGGCCGCGTGACGTCGGTCACCCAGATGTTGGCGTCGGAATTATAGGCCGGGTAATAGCCGATCGCCGTCTTGTCCTGCCAGCGAACGGCGCCGCCGACATTGACGTTCTTGAGCACCCCGCCGAGGAAGGTGTAATTCGTCACGAAGTTGAGGCGCCAGCGGCGCAGTTCGCTCACCGACACGCCCTCGCCCGAGATCGCATTCACATACGGGCCGTAAACGTCCTGCATCATGCGGCCACCGAACGTGTCCTGCTCCGATGAATACGTGGTGTTGCCGCCCCAGTGGCGGATGTCGGAGAAGCCGTCGATCGTCCAGTAGTTCAACTGGCTCGGCCCGCCGGGATTGTTGTTGTAGCCTTCGAACCAGAGATCGCGGTTCTCGGCGACGAACGGCGCCCAATCCGGCAGGATGTTGCTGCGCACGGCCTTGATTTCGGCGGCGTTGAGCGTGAGCCGCCAGTTCGGCAGCGGGTTGGCGGTGAGCTCGATCTCGACGCCCTCGGACACGAGGTCGTTGGTCAGCTTTTGTCCGGCCGGCGGGCTCTCGCCCCAGATGCGGTAATCGTCGCCGGTGATTTTTTCGAACTGCTCGGCCGCGACCCAGGTCGGGTTGAGCGGGCGGAACCACTCGGCGTCGGTGCGGGCGGCGAACCAGGCGCGGCGATACTCGACTTCATCCGCGGTGAGCGGCGGAGCGAGATAGGCGAGATTCGTGTTGGGATTGATGGTGCCCTCGGCGACGTAGTTGCCCGAGCCGGCGACCGCGGCGCTGCGGATGCGCAGCGGCTGGCTGGTGAGCGTGCTCATCTGGTCGCGCCAGTTCGCCGGCAGCGGCTGGCTGGCAACGGCGGCGTCGTAGGAGCTGCCGAAGAACCACTTGTTGACGAGCGCTTCAGGCGTGACCTGCGCGCCGTCCGCGCTCCAGGAGCCCCACGCTTCCTGCGCCAGGGCATTCATCGTGCGCGCGATGCCGGCCTTGGCCCAGAACGTCGACGGGCCGCGGTTGAGCGTCGTGTTCTTCTGCAGCGTTTCGAACCAGTTCACGCGCAGCGAAAGTTTGTTGTCGAGCGCGGTGATGAGCACGCCGTAGTCCTTCGTTTCGCCGGAGGGCGCGGGGAACTGGTTGCCGTTGATGTCGCGGCCGACTTCGGACGGACGGAAGCTGTTCGAATCGTTGTAGGTGAAACTCAGGCCGAGTCCGCGGGGCAGGCGCGGCGCGCCGAACAGCTCGAGGAGTTCGTTGGCGTGCAGCACAGCGCCCCAGCTGCGGCGCTGCTCGTCGGCCTTCAGCGGCGTGACATTCGAGTAGTTCCAGTTCGGGCTGTAGGGCAGCACGGCGTTGAACGGATCGCGGACGAGTGCGGCGGGTTTATCCCAGCGCTCGTATTTGTCCTGGCGCCAGCCGAACAGCGGCACGAGCGCGCCGTTCAGCAGTTTGCCCTGCCAGACGAACGCGGTGGAGTCCGTGGTGTCGTGGCCCTGCCCCGCGCCGGTGTAGAGGTCGGAGAGGTTGTCGTGCCAGTTCAGGAGGTTGAGGTTGGAGTTGTGCCAGCTCGTGGAGTTGTTGTTGTAAACGAGCGTGTTTTGGGAGGAGGCAGGCGTGTGATTCGACGTGACGCCGTGGATCGCCGAAGCGGGGATCGCGGCGAAATTCGCCACGTTCTGCAGATTGTCGCCGATGTAGTGCAGGCCCCACCACGCCTGGTGATTGGAGGAGTTCAGCAGCGGCACGCCGTAGGTGGCCGCGTCCCAGGCGTAGAGATTGAAGTCGCGGCTGAAGTTCTCGTATTTCTGGCTGGAGACGATGCCGGTGAACGTCTGCTCGCCGAAGATTTTGCTGAGGAAGTGATCCTCCCCGAGGTGATCGGCGAGCGCGAATTTGTAGTAACCGGTGACGCGCCAGGATTCGCGATCTTCCTGGGCGATGCGACCGGCGCTCGGGCTGACGATGTAGGGGCGGCCGACGTCGGGATTGGCCGAGTTGTCGCGCAGCGTGGCGTTCACATCGACGCTGACGCGGTTCGAATTGATCGTGTTGGCGAAGCCCGACTCGTAGTTTTCGCGGTAGTAAGCGGCGTTGAAACCGAGCCGGCCGTCGAAATAGGTCTGCGTGAAGGACGCGTCGATGTTGTCGAATTTATTCCACTCGCCCTTGTTCGGACCGGCCATGGTGCGGTCGACAAACGCGAGCGGGCCATCGAGGATCATCTGCGTGGGCCAGAGCGCGGCGCCGAAGCCGCCGAAGGCGCGGCCCGTCGTGCTTTGATAGTCGCTGATGAGCTCCGAGACGATCGGGTTGCCGGAGAAGAACGCGGCGGTGTTGCGGTTCCACGGCCCGGTGCCGCCTTCGTCGTAGTTCGGATTCGTCACGCCGCTGAGTCCGCCCCACGGCGAACCGTCGCGCTGGCGATAGGCGTCGAGCCGCCCGTTGCCGATCGCGGTGCCGTTGGGGTTCTGGTAAATCGTCGCCGGCGAGCTGTTCCACCAGTCGCGGCCGGGAGCGCCGGCAAAGTAGTGCGACAGCTCGCGGTGCTGCGTGCCATCCGGTTCCTGGGGGATGCCGTTGCTCGTCAGCGGATCATACATCAGATATTTGTTCAGCGGCCCGAACCAGTTCGTGATGAAATCCGCGGCGGTCGTGGCGATGGGACGGTTGCCGCGGATCGTGCCCTTCTCGCCCTTGAGATCGAACTGCGTGAACACGCTGCGGGCGAGCTTCGGCTGCCAGCGCAGCGCGGCGTAGAGCCGCTTGTCGTGATTGAAGGTGAAGTCCTGCCGGTATTGGGCTTCGTCGTTCACGCCGGCGACCCGCAGGCCGAGCTGGTCCTTGAGCAGCGGCACGTTCACGTCGAACACCTCGCGATGCGAGCCGTAGCTGCCGACCCGAAGCTGCGCCTCGCCTTCGAGCTGTTGGAGATTCGGGTCCTTGAGCGTGTTGTTGATGATGCCCGCGGGGCTGCCGAGGCCGAAGAGGATCGAGTTCGGCCCGCGCTGGATGTCGATGCGCGCGGTGTTGTAGGCGTCCATCGGGATGCTCGTGACGAAAAAATTGCGCGTGAGGTCCGCGGTGTTGAGGCCGCGCACGCGCGTGCCGCTCTGCGGGTTGGCGAGCATCTGGTTGCGGTAGGCATTGTCGTCCGCATTGCCGCCGTAGAAGTTGCCGCCGATGCCCGAGACTTCCGTGCTGGTCGTGTAAACGAGCACGTCGCGCAGGTTCGTGGAACCGGTGTCCTGGAGAAACTCGGGGGTCACGACGGTGATCGCCGAAGCGACATCGCGCAGCTGCGTGTTGAGACGCGATCCGGCGAGCGACGAGGTGGCGGCGTAACCGTTGTCCTCGGTGCTGACCACTTCGAACGGCGAAAGCCGAACGATCTCGTCGCCGCTTTCGTCGGTTTCGCTGGGCGTCGTCGTCTGGGCGAACGAAACGGGTGCCGCGCACGCCAGCAGGAGTGCGAGAAGTATCCGGTGTGGGGTAGTCGCTTTCATGTGTAGTTAGTCTGTCGGGTTGGGTGCCGAAAAAACGATGCGCTCGAACCGTGGCGCCAGCGAGGGGTTGAGCGACGGAGTGCCGATGATCCAGAGTTTTCGACCGGGGGTAGATGCGGCCAAGGGAAGGTAACGTGACCATGCTAGCGCATGGCCGCCACCTCCCGCTATCACCTGTTTGGGTGAATCTTTTCGCCCGCTCGCCCTCGCCTCCCCCAGCGATGATCGCCCGCCGGCCTTGCCGGCTCGAGCCGTTGCGCCGCGCGCCTCCCGCGGCGCACGGTGCAGTCCCGCCACGTCCGTCGCCTTCGTTTCCCCGCGCGTAAAGTCTCCCGTCCACGGAGCGGCGGCACGAACGACCGGCGCGCCCCGCTCCCTGCCGGCACCGTCACCCGTTCGGGATGTCCGGCTCCACCAACATCGCGAGCTGCACCAGCGATTCCTGCCAGCCAAGGTAACACATCTCCGCCGGGATCGCCGCGGGCACGCCTTCCTGCACGACACTCAACTCGGTGCCGCACATCACCTTTTTCAACGCGACCGTCACCTTCATCTCTCCCGGCAGATTGGGATCGTCGAACGTGTCGGTGTAAACCAGCCGTTCGCCCGGCACGAGTTCGAGATAACGTCCACCGAAGGAGTGCGACGCCCCGGTGCCGAAGTTCGTGAACGCCATCTTGAACGTGCCGCCAACCTTCGCTTCGAGATGCGAGATCTTGCCGAGGAAGCCGTTCGGCGGGAGCCAGCGGCACATGGCGTCGGCCTCGAGGAACGCGCGATAGACTTTTTCGGGCGTCGAACGAAGGACGCGGTGCAGGCGGATGGTGTGGGAGGCAGGGGACATGATGACTTTTTTCGCGAAGACGGTTGAACGAGGTGATGGGTGCTCACCCTCTCGACGAAGGAGCGCGCCCCGGGCGGACATCGCCACCGTTTTTTCGCCGGCCGCCAGCCTCGCACGCTTCCTCCCCCCTTGCGCTCGCGGACGGCGCCGCCAGCGTTGCGAACCAACGCTTCCATGAGCACGTCTCCCGCGAACCCGGCCGAGCCGGCCTCCACCGCACAGATCCCGCGCCAGATTCCCTACATCATCGGCAACGAGGGTTGCGAGCGGTTCAGCTTTTACGGGATGCGCAACATCCTCACGGTGTTCCTCACCACGTCGCTGCTCGCCTATCTGCCGGAGGCCGAGCGCGGCCCGGCCGCGAAGGACGTGTTCCATACCTTCGTCATCGGCGTGTATTTTTTCCCGCTGCTCGGCGGGTGGCTCGCCGACCGCTTCTTCGGAAAATACTTCACGATCTTCTGGCTCAGTCTCGTTTACTGCGCCGGCCATCTCTGTCTAGCGGTCTTCGAGTCGAACCGCACCGGCTTCTACACCGGACTCCTGCTCATCGCGCTCGGCTCGGGCGGCATCAAGCCGCTCGTGTCCGCCTTCGTCGGCGATCAGTTCGACCAGTCCAACAAGCATCTCGCGAAGGTCGTCTTCGACGCGTTTTACTGGATCATCAACTTCGGCTCGTTCTTCGCCTCGCTGCTGATGCCGATCTTCCTGCGCAGCTTCGGGCCGGCCGTTGCCTTCGGCATTCCCGGCGCCCTCATGGGTATCGCCACGCTGATCCTCTGGCTCGGCCGCAAACGCTACGTCATGGTGCCGCCCACGCCGCCCAACCCGCACTCGTTCCTCCGCGTCGCGCAAACCGCCCTCGCCGCCGGCCGCACCGGTCGCAACCTCGCCGTCGCGGGCACCATGGTCGCGCTCGGCTCCTTCGCCTTCCTGCCGTCTCTCGGCTTCGTCGTTTGCGCGTGCCTCGCGCTCGTCGCCCTGCTGGCGTTCGGCGGCATCGGCGTGTGGGTGCAACTCGACCGCGCCCGCGGCACGCATCCCGACGAAGCGGTCGATGGCGTGCGCTCCGTGCTGCAGGTGCTCGTGCTGTTTTTTCTCGTGACGCCCTTCTGGTCGCTCTTCGACCAGAAGGCTTCGACCTGGGTCCTGCAGGGCAACGCGATGACCATGCCCGCCTGGTTTCAACCCTCACAAATGCAGGCGCTCAACCCGCTGCTCGTGATGCTGCTGATCCCGTTCAACAATCTCGTCATCTACCCCGCGCTGCGCCGCCGCGGCTGGGAACCGACTGCACTGCGACGCATGACTGTCGGCATCGCCCTGGCCGGCCTCTCGTGGATCGTCGTCGGCGGCATGCAACTCGTGCTCGATGGCGGACAACCGGTTTCCATCGTCTGGCAGGTGCTGCCGTATGCCTTGCTCACGCTCGGCGAGGTGCTCGTCTCCGCGACCGGCCTCGAATTCGCCTACAGCCAGGCGCCGCAGGCCATGAAGGGACTGTTGATGAGCTTCTGGATGCTCTCGATGACGATCGGCAATCTCTGGGTGCTCATCGTCAACGCCGCCGTGCGCAACGACACCGTCACGAACGCCATCGCCTCGACCGGCTTCGGCGTCACCGCGTTTCAGATGTTTTTCTTCGCCGCCTTCGCGTTCGCCTTCGCGCTCGCCTTCGGCCTCTACGCCCGCCGCTACCGAGTGGTGGATTACTACCGGAAAGCGTGAACCGTCACTCCGAATATGAAACCACGAATGGACAGGAATTCACGCGAATGAAATGCACCGCTGGCCGAGGCCGAGGATCTCTCTTCAGGTGAATTCCGGTCGATCCGTGGTTCACACCACGGGTTCACTCACCGTCTCAACGCCGGGTCGGCCGCCGGCTTCAGCGCCTTGATCGCGGCCTCGAGCGCGGGCTTCGGCTGATAATTGCGGTCGAACAGCAGCGCGTGATCCGTGCGGCCGCGAATCGGGAAATTGTTCAGCCACGACGCCCGGTCCGACACGCCCCATAGCGTCACGCGCGTCAGCGATCCCTTGTGCTTGGCAAACACCGCGAACAACTCGCCGTAGCGCTTCGCCAGTTCCGCCTCCTTGTCCGCCGGCAATCCGTCACGATACGGATCAAGCTCCGGCGCGCTTTCGAAGACCGTCGAAATCTCCGCACCGAAATACTGCCGCGGACGCGGCAGCACGGTCACGTCGAGCTCCGTCACCATCACCTTGAAACCCGCCTGCGCGAAATCGCGGATCGTCGCGTCCACCGCCTCCGCCGTCGGCCAGTCGAGCGAACAGTGCTCCTGCGTGCCCACGCCGTCGATCCGCACGCCTTTCGAACGGATCAGCTCGACGAGGCGCAACGCCCCCGCGCGCTTCACCGGGTTGGCCAGCGAGTAGTCGTTGTAGTAGAGCTCGGCCTCCGGGTCCGCCTCGTGCGCCGCCCGAAAGGCCTCGATGATGCCCTCCTCGCCGAGGATGCGATACCACGGGCGGTCCAGCCGCACGTTGCCGTCCTCGTCCTTCACCGCCTCGTTCACCACGTCCCAGCCTTTCACGCGGCCTTTGTAACGCCCGACGACCGTGTGGATGTGATCGCGTAGTCGTTTTAACAATACATCCTTCGCCACGTCGTTGCCGGCCTCGTCCTGAAACACCCAGCGCGGCGTCTGGCTATGCCACATCAGCGTGTGCCCGACGATGTGCATCCCGCGCTTTTCGCCGAACTCGACGAACTTGTCCGCCAGCTCGAAGTCGTAGCGGTCCGGTTCCGGATGGATCAACGCCCACTTCATCACGTTCTCCGCCGTGATCGAATCGAAATGCGTCTCCACCACACCCACGCCCGCCGCATCGTCCTCGGTGATCTGCCGCGCGTTCAGCGCGGCGCCGACGTGGAACAGCCCGGCCGCCGCGTCCTTCAAGGAACCGAGTTCGCCGCCGGCCGCCGCGTCCAGCCGCAGCGCCGGGCTCGTCGTCATCACCAACGCCGCCATTGAAACCAGAAGGGGATTTTTCATCGCCGCAGACGTTGCGTAGCGTCCCGCCAGTTCGCCAGTCGCTTTTGCCGAAACCGCTCCCGCCGCCCTTTTGCGCCTCCTTCAACCGGCGCCGCGGCGGCGGGCCGTGCGACATTCGCCGTGCGCGAGGTTTTCCTCCACGCGCCTCGACGCGCCGGCCCCGCAGTCAAACCGGTGCGAAATTTTCGCGGCGATTTGCAGTGCGGCCGGAGTCGGACCTTTTTGCGGCCCGCCTTCGTCGTTGGGCCGCCGCCCCTCACGTTTTCCCCTAACGCCTCTTCCGTCCCTCGCACCATGGCTTCTCCGCGGAGTTTCGCTTACGTTGCCCTCCCCTCCGCATCCATGGCCGCTCCGACCTTATGTTCACCTCCGCGATCCGGCCATCGCGATGGAGCGTCGCCCTCGGGCGTGCGACGGCGCCGCGCCGGGTTTTTACTCGCTGCCCTCACCCTCACGCTCGCACTTGCGCTCGAGCCTCCGCTCGCCGCCCAGCCCGCCGACCCTCATCCCGCGCTACGCGCCGCACGCCCCGGCGCCATTCTGATCGCGGAGGACGACGCGCTCCTCGATGAACTGCAACGCGCGTCCTTCCTCTACTTCGTCGAACAATCCCATCCCGTCACCGGCCTCGTGCGCGATCGTGCACGCGCCGACGGCTCGGCGAGCGAGGGCAAGGCCAGCATCGCGGCCTCCGGCTTCGCGCTCACCTCCTGGGCGATCGCCGCCCATCGCGGCTGGGTCACGCGCGACGCCGCCCTCGATCGCGTGCGCCTGATGCTGCGTTTCCTCGCCAACGACGCGCCCCGCCAACGCGGGTTCTATTATCACTTCATGGAAATGGACACCGGCGCGCGCGCGTGGCAGTGCGAACTCTCGTCCATCGACACCGCGCTCTTCGTCGCCGGCGCGATCATCGCGCGCGAATATTTCCGCGATCCCGAGATCAGCGAACTCGTCAACCGCATCTACCGCGAAATCGACTGGGCCTGGTTTCTCAACGGCGGCCGCACCGTCTCGCTCGGCTGGCACGACGAGACCGGCTTCTCCCGCTATCGCTGGGAGAACTACTCCGAGCACATGATGATGAGCTTCCTCGGCATGGGCGCGCCGGAGAACGCCCTGCCGCTCGACTACTGGCGCGCCTGGGGCCGGCAGCCCGCCGGCACCTACGCGGATTTCCATTTCATCCAGGGTCCGCCGCTCTTCATCCACCAGTTCGCGCATGCGTATGTGGATTTTCGCGACAGCCGCGACGCGTTTGCCGACTATCATCACAACTCCGTCCTCGCCACCCTGGCACAACGCCAGTTCAGCATCGACCTGCGCCGCGAGTTTCCCAGCTGGAGCGAGCGGCTCTGGGGCGTCACGGCCTCCGATTCCGCGACCGGCTACAAGGCCTGGGGCGGCCCGCCGCGCACCGCGCAATACAACGCCCTCGACGGCACCATCGTGCCCTGCGCCACCGCCGGCTCCATCCCGTTCGCTCCTTACGAGACGCTGATGGTCCTCCAGCATATCCGCACCGTTTACGGCGATCGCGTGTGGAAACGCTATGGCTTCGTCGACGCGTTCAACCCCGAAACGGGCTGGGTCAACCCCGACGTGATCGGGATCGATCTGGGCATCACGATACTCCAGGCGGAGAACGCACGCACGGGTTTTGTCTGGGCGCTCTTCATGCGGGCTCCCGAGGTCCAGCGCGCGCTCGATCGCTCCGGCTTCGTCTCGAAACGCCGGCACTTCACCTTTCCCGAACGCGAACGCCTCCGCGCCCTGGCGACCGCCGCGTGGAAATCCCTCGACCCCGAGCCGGTCACCCCGGAGACACTCGGCCTTCGCCTCACCGCCATCCCCGCCGCGTATGCTCTCGGCCTCATCGACGGCCGCTACGCCGGTGCCCGCGTGCGCGATACGCTGGAGGTCGCCGCACCGCCCGCTTCCGACATCGCCGCCGCCGAATACGCCGCCGGCCTCATCACCCTGCGCCACGCCATCCCCAGCCTCGCCGGCGAGGCGACCCGTCTGTTCGAGGCGATCAAATGGTCCAACATCACCATCGGCTCCACGAAGCTCGGCGCCGCCAACCGCCTCGCCACGTTCTTCAAGATCGCCACCGGCCAGAGTAAACCCGAGGCCTGGGCCAATCTCATCCGCACCCCCGAGGAACGCGGTCACATCTACGTCCTCTCGCCCGCGCACCCGGTCGATCAACTCCGCCCGGGCCTCTGGCTCGACGAACGCCCCACCATCTCCGGCGCTTCCGCGCAACAGCTCGCGTATGCGATCGCGACCACGCCGGTCGATCCCGACCAGCCGACGCCACCGCGCGACGTGCTCACCACCACCCTGCTCCTCGATCACTTTCCGGCGGAATGGCTGCGGCATCGGCAGCCCGCGCCACCCTACGACGACTGGGTCGCCGCCGCCCCGCCCCAGGATCGCGCCGCGCTCCTCCTCACCGTCGCCAATCTCCTCGTCCCCGACTGCATTCGCGGCTGGTTTCAGCAGGACCCGCTCGTCCGCGTCACGCGCAACAACATCCCGGAATTCGGCGCGGAAGCCTTCGGCAAAAACACCTCCACCCTCTTCCGCTACGAACTCGCCGGTCCCGCCGTCGCTCCGCCCGAACGCCGCGCCGTCGCCGTCGCCGCCGACACGCCACGCGAGCAATGGCAATGGACCCGCTTCACCGGCCTCGAATTCAAGGACTCTCCGGCCGACGTCCGCCCCGACGATCCCATGCTCGAACTCCGCTTCACTTTCACCTGGGACAACGAAGCGCTGCACTTCCACGCCGAGGCGATCGACACCCCGCCCGGTTACCAGCGCCCCGCCGAGCGCAGCGAAGCGGTGGAACTGCTCATCGATCCGAAAGGCGACGGCCTGGTCTGGCGCGGCCCCGAGGATTTCCATTTCCTCTTCCGCCCGACCGGCTACGCCACCGAGCTGAACCACGCCCGGCCCACTCCCGCGCGAATCCAGCGCACCGCGAGCGGCTACACCATCGAGGCGTCCATCCCTTGGTCCGTCCTCGGCATGACCCCGCGCCCGGGACTCGAGGTCAATCTCACCACCGCCATCGCCACGTCCGGACGCTACGAATGGGAGCCTTCGCTCAAGCTCAACTGGCGGTTCTACCAGCGCCGCGACGAACGCTACGGCCTGGGCATCGTCACGCTGCAGTGAGTGCGCGCCGCATCCGCGCGCACCCCGCCGCCTCGGCAAAAAACCGCCGCGGTCATTGTCGGCATTAGATCGGTTTCAATCATATCGCCGCCCGATCCTTTCGTTGCGGCCCGCGCCGCTAACCCGCAATCAGGGGGGCGCATCGCGCCCGCGCGACCGCCCCCTTTCCTGCCAACCTCACTCTCACTCATGAAAAAGAAACCGCTTCCCGCCCAAAAGAAAATCGCTCGCGCGCGCTCCTCCTCCGCCGCCAACGCCCGCGCCTTCGCCGCGCGCGTCAAGGCCGTCCGCGGCGCGCACGAGAAGTTTCTCGCCCGCAAGAATCCCGTCGAGGCCGACTGGGAAAACGGCGTTTACGAGCGGTTCAAATTCCCCGTCCTCACCGCGCATCACGTGCCGCTCGAATGGCGCTACGATTTCAACCCGCAGACCAATCCCTTTTTCATGGAGCGGCTCGGCGTGGGCGGCGCCTACAATCCCGGCGCCTTCTACTGGAAGGGCAAGGCGCACCTCGTCGCGCGCGTCGAGGGCGCCGACCGCAAGAGCTTCTTCGCCATCGCCGAGAGCGCGAACGGCGTCGAGCGCTTCCGGTTCTGGGACGAGCCCTGCGACATCCCCGAGATGCCCGGCGAGACCAACCTCTACGACATGCGCGTCGTATTCCACCAGGACGGCTGGATCTACGGCGTGTTCTGCTCGGAGTCGAAGGACCCCAAGGCCGCTCCCGGCGACCTCTCCTCCGCCGTCGCGCAGGCCGGCATCGTTCGCACCCGCGACTTCAAACGCTGGGAACGCCTCCCGAATCTCAAGACGCCCGCTTCGCAGCAGCGCAACGTCGTCCTCCATCCCGAATTCGTCGGCGGCAAATATGCCTTCTACACCCGCCCGATGGACGGCTTCATCGACGTCGGCTCCGGCGGCGGCATCGGCTGGACCCTCTGCGACGACATCACGACCGGCGTCACCGGCCCCGAGACCATCATCGATTCCCGCGCCTACCACACGATCAAGGAAACGAAAAACGGCCAGGGCCCCGCGCCGCTGAAAACCGAGCACGGCTGGCTCCACCTCGCGCACGGCGTCCGCGGCTGCGCCGCCGGCCTGCGTTACACCATCTACCTGTTCATGACCTCGCTCGACGATCCCTCGAAGGTCATCGCCCGCCCGGGCGGACACCTCATTTCACCGCGTTTCAGCGAACGCGTCGGCGACGTCTCCAATGTCGCCTTCACCAACGGCTGGGTCCGCTTCCCCGACGACACCGTGATCATGTATTACGGCGGCTCCGACACGCGCTGCTACGCCGCCCGCACGTCCATCGCCAAGCTCGTCGACTGGTGCCTGAACACGCCCGAGGACGGCCTGACCACGCGCAAATCGGTCGACCAGCGCCTCGCTCTCATCCGCGCCAACCGCGCGCTCCCCCGGCGCCGCTGACGCAGGGCGGGCTTCAGCCCGCCATTTTCCCGGAAGCCGGGCGGGCGAGAACCCGCCCCTTCCGTTAGATCGTCGCGCCGTTGGAGCGGATCGTCTCGCGATACCACGCCGCGGAATCCTTCAGCGTGCGACGCTGCGTCTGGTAATCGACGTGCACCAGGCCGAAGCGGTCCTTGTAGCCCTCCGCCCACTCGAAGTTGTCCATGATCGACCAGTAGAAATACCCATCGACCGCGATCCCTTCGCTCAGCGCCCGCTTGATGCCGCCAAGATAACGGCGCAGGAAATCGATCCGTTGCGGATCGTGCACCTGCCCATCGAGGTGCACGAAGTCGGTGTTGCAGTAGCCGTTTTCGGTGAACACCAGCGGCAGCTTGTAACGCTCCGTCTGGAAGCGCGCCGCCCAATACGGCGCCAGCGGGGCGATCTCGAGCCAGGGCAGCGTGCCACGACCATTGCCGATCCCCCACCCTCCCGGCAGCTTCTCCGGCTGGCCGTCCGCCCCCGCGCGCACCTGCCAGCCCGAGTAGCAATTATAGGCGAGGAAATCGATCTTCTGCGAAATCAGCTTCAGATCCGCCGCCGTGATCTTCGGCAAATCCGCGGCAAACTTCTCCAACCCTTCTTCCGGATACCGGCCGAACACGATCGGGTCCGCCCACCACGCGAGATTCCACATCGTGCGCGCCGGCGCCCCGAAATAGTCGCTCCGCGCCGCCTCGATGTCGCGCGCCGTCTCCGTCCCCGGGATACGTTCGCGACTGGTCTGCGCGATCGAGATCTTCACCTTGCCGCGACAGCCCGCGCGCAGCGCCTGCACCGCACGCCCATGCGCCATCAACAGATGATGGGCACCCAGCAGGCCGTCCGAAAACGGCAGCTTCAGGCCCGGCGCGAAAATCCCGTCCTGATATCCGAGCCCGATCGAACACGGCGGCTCGTTGAACGTCATCCAGTGCTTCACCCGGTCGCCCAGCCGCTCCGCCACGATCGCCGCGTAGTCGCCGAACCACTCCACGAAATCGCGGTTCATGAATCCGCCGCGCTGCTGCAGCGCCTGCGGCAGATCCCAGTGAAACAGCGTGATCCACGGCGTGATGTTCGCCGCCAGCAGCGCGTCGATCAGCCGATCGTAGAACGCCAGTCCCTTCGCATTCGGTTTACCCGTCCCCAAAGGCTGGATACGCGTCCAGGCCAGCGACAGCCGGTAGGCCTGCAGCTCGAGCTGCCGCATCATGGCGACGTCCTCGCGCCAGCGGTGATAATGATCGCACGCGACGTTGCCGTTGTGGTTTTCGAAGATCCTCCCCGGCTGCTGTGAAAACGCGTCCCAGATCGACGGGCCTTTCCCGTCCTCGTTCCACGCACCCTCGATTTGATAAGCCGCGGCTGCCGCGCCCCAGGTGAAGCCTTTCGGAAATGACATAAGTGAATGCTTGTCGCAGGAAACAGGGGATCGGCTCACTCGCGGCCGAGAAAATCGCCCACCCAGCGGCTGATCGCATCGGCCTGCTCGACGTTGTAGCTATGAGCCATCTCCAGCGTGAGCCCGAGCGTCTTCGGTGCGGCGATGACGTTGTAGGCCGCATACACCGAGGTCGGCGGACACGTCTCGTCGTTGTAGCCCCAGGTGTAATAGCCGGGCACTTTCACCCGGCGCGCAAAATTCACCACGTCGTAGTAGCGCATCGCCTCGATCCGCGCCGGGGTCGCGTTCGGCGAACGTTCGCCCGTCCGATCGTCCGGCTTGAACGGATGCGGCCAGCCACCGGCGCGGCCGTGCAACGGCGCCGCCCAGTCGCAGCCCGCCGGATGCGTCGCCGCCAGGCCCGTCACCCGCGAATCGAGCGCCGCCGTCACGATCGACAACTGCCCGCCCTGGCTCGCGCCCATCACGACCAGGTCCTTGCCGTTCCATTTCTCGCGCGACGCCAGAAAATCGTTCGCGCGCACGCAGCTCAAATAAACGCGATTGTAGTAAAACGTCTCCCGATTGTCGGAGTTGAACGTCCAGTAACCACTGAGCGCGCCCGCCGCGAGCACGTCGTAAACGTTTTGCGGCAGGTTCACCGGTATCCCGTGGATGCCGATCTCGAGCGTGATCGCGCCCAGCGCCGCCGCTTTCTTATCTCCGGTATAGGGCCGCACACCCGCCCCCGGCACTCTCAGGATCGCGGGATATTTGCCGGGGGCCTTCGGCTCGCAGAGGATTCCAAAAATCCGCGCCGGCGTCCGCATCCAGCTCGGTCCGACGGTCCGGAAACTCACGTGGTAAACATCCAGCTTGTCCGTGCCCGCCTCCGGCAGCGGCGTCAGGATCGGCTCGAGCGGATGCTTCGCCAGCTCGGCGAGCTCGGTCTTCCAGAAATCGTCGAAATCATCCGGCGCCGTCTGATAAGGCTGGATTTTCTCCGGCGCGAACGCCGCCGTCGCCAGCCCGCGATAGGTTCTTCCCGCCACTTCCGCCGTCGCGATGCAGCGCAGAAACCCGGGCTCGTTCATCGTCCCGCCATCGACCACCAAACCTTCTAGCGGCACGCGCACGGTCTTCTTCTCCCCCGGTTGCAGGTCGGGCCCGATGCTGTAGGTCACCGTCGCATCGTCGATCGGCTGATGGTCCGCGACGACCGAGATGTGGAATTTCACCGGTTCGCCCAGCTCGTAGGTCCAGTCGCGGTGATCGAGCACCACGCGCACCTGCGCGGCCGCGACGCGGAAAGTCGCCTGCGGCGGCACGGGCGTGATCGCCGTCGCGGCAGACGCAACGCTGACGATCGACAGCAGTAGGGCGGACTTCAGTCCGCCTTGGAACGAGCGGGCTAAAGCCCGCCCTACTCGGAAAGAAAAACGCTCATTCATTTGATCGGAGTCAGACGAAACAGCGCCGCGTCGTGCGAGTCCAGCCGCACCGTGTGCGGCGCGCTGTTGTCCCCGACCGCCTGCTTCGCCCACACGTCGCGCACCGCGAACTTGCCCTGCACCGTCCAAAGCCGGTTCCACTCCACCACGATGTCCGCCGCCTCGGTCCCGGTGTTGTGCGCGATCACCGCCCACTCGCCGTTGCTCAGTTCCTTCACCCACACCTCGGTGTTCGTCGACGGCTCCGAGATCGCGCGGAAGCCTTGCTTGCCCGCCGGGTCCTGATTGATCGTGATCGCCTCCCGGTCGGTCAGCAACGCGCGAATCTCCTCCGACATGTGCCGCACGTCGTTGCCCGCCATCAGGGGCGCGGCGAGCATGCACCAGAAGCTGAAATGCGCGCGCGATTCGGCAAACGTCAGCCCGTCGTTGCCCACTTCGAGCATGTCGGGATCGTTCCAGTGGCCCGGCCCGGCATACTTGCCGAGACCGTCCGGACCGATGCTCTCGACGAGCGTGTATTGCTGGTTCAGCAGCAGCTTCCAGCCCGACTCCCAGCCTTTGCGGCCATCGTAGGAATCATAGATGTCGCCCGTCGTCCGCCAGAGATGACCGATGTCCTTTGCCCATTCCCAGGGTTTGTTCTGACCCCACTCGCACAGGCTGAACACCACCGGCCGGCCCGCCGCGCGCAGCGCCGCGCTCATCCGCGAATACGCGTCGCGCGCGTCCGCCGTGCCGCGGCTGCACCAGTCGTATTTGAGATAATCCACACCCCACGACGCGAACGTCCGCGCGTCCTGAAACTCGTGACCCCAGCTCCCCGGATAACCGCCGCAGGTCAGCGTGCCCGCACAGCCATAGATGCCGAATTTAAATCCCCGCTCGTGCAGCCAATCGCCGAGCGCCTTCATCCCGCTCGGAAATTTTTCCGGATCGGCCACGAGGTTGCCGTCCTTGTCGCGTTCCTTCAGCGACCACGTGTCGTCGATCACGATGTAAACGTAGCCGGCGTCACGCATGCCGTTCGCGATCATCGCCTCGGCGGTCTCGCGCACGACCTTCTCGTTGATGTGATGATAAAACGAGTTCCAGCTGTTCCAGCCCATCGGCGGCGTGAGCGCCAGGCCCTCCCATTTCTGGGCAAAGGCGGACGAAGCAAGGCAGAGCAACAGGCAGAGGAGTTTTCTCATTTTGGGAGGGGAAATCAAACGATGACCGACCCGCGCGGACGGAGGAATCGCCCGCGTGGAGTTCGATCATCTCACGCCGCCGCCCACGCGTCTAGGCGACCGGTCGCCCAAAGATTGAGATCATTTGCCGGCGCAATCTCGCTGCCTTCCGCCGACGGCGTCCGCCACTTCCTCTACTCGATCTTCACCAGCTTCACCGCGTCGACCATCGCGCGCTTCGCCGTGCCTTTCGCGCCGATCTTCACCGCGTTCTGCAGCGCGCCGGCTTTCATTCGTAAAGGGCCGGCCGCGAGGCGAACCCAGCCCGGCTGCGATAGGTCGACCGTCGTCGTGGTGTTCGCCGGCGCGACCCTGAAACAATAACGCGCCGCCAGCTCGCATGCAGGTCGCGCGCTCGCGCGCAACGTGGCGCGCCAGCGCGCCACCCAGCTCGATCACGATTCCGGTCAGCACCAACGCGACCCGGGAAACCCCCGCGGTCCTCGTCGCGCATGCCGCCATTGGCGCTTCGTCCGCACCGCTTCATCACTACACCAGAACGCAAAAAGGCGGTGCTCTCGCACCGCCTTTCTCAAATTACGCCGAAGTTAATTTTACGACGTCTATCGAATGCCATTAGAACGGCACGTCTTCGTCGAGATTCTCCGTTGACGCCGGACGCGCGTTACCCGTCGCCCGCGGCGGGGGCGAATGCCGTTCCGGCGAAGGCGCGCTCTGGTCGAACTCACCCCCGCCACCGCCACCTCCGTCGCGCTGACCGCTGCCGAGGAACTGGAAGTTCTCCAGCACCACCTTCATCTTGCTGCGCTTCTGGCCGGAGGTCTTGTCCTCCCACTGGTCGAGCTTGAGCCGGCCTTCGACGAACAGCGGCCGGCCCTTCTGGCAATACTTCGAGATCGTCTCGCCCTGCTTTCCCCACGCCTCGATGTCGACGAACGTCGTGTCGTCGCGCATCGCGCCCGACTCGTCCTTGAACTGGCGGTTCACCGCGATGCCGAATTGGCAAATCGCAGTCCCCTTCGGCGTGACTCGCAGCTCGGGGTCGCGCGTGAGATTTCCGATCAGATAGACTTTGTTGAAATTGGCCATGGGGAGAAAAGCCTGCGCAAAATTCCGAAACGTGTGACGGCGGCCCGCTGGCCGCCGCCTGCCTGAAACCCGATGAACCGGCGGTCGGCAACCGCCGGTCCGACGTCCGCCGTTTAGGCCGACTGCACGAACGTGCGATAAACGCTGCCGTTGAGCCGGAGGCGTTCAGCGAGCTGCGCCGGCGCTTCGGCCGGTGCGGTGAAGGCGACCTGCACATACGTGCCGCCCGTGAACTTGCGATCGGTCACGCGGACGAAGTCTTTCTTGCCGAGGTTCTCGACCGCGGTGACTTCGCCCTGCACGGCGGCGATTTCTTTCTTCACCCCGTCGATGATCTGATCGATGGAGTCTTCCTTGCCCCGGTTATCGAGGATGAAGGAGGCGCGGTAATTGCGTTTGGTGGCGTTCATTTTGGATCTCTGCGATTAAGCTGATTCATGGCCGCCTCGACGCCGCGCGAGAGCAGCAAATCGAGTCCGGACAGATAAGTGGGGAGTTGTTGAGTGACGAGAGCGTGTTGGCTTTGCGAAAACTTTCGGAGGACGAAATCCTTGAGGTCCATCTGCGGCGGATCTTTCGGCCCGATCCCGAGCCGGTAGCGGACGAATCCGCCACCCAGATGCTCGAGCAGGCTCGCGACGCCGTTGTGTCCGCCGGCGCTGCCGGTGACGGACACTTTGACGAGGCCGAGATCGATCGTGAGGTCGTCGTAAACCGCCACGATCGCCGAGGGCGCAATCTTGTGGAAACGTGCGAGCGCCCCGACGGCGACACCACTGTCGTTCATGAACGTCAGCGGTTTCGCCAGATAAAGCGTGGGCTTTCCGGGGCGGTCCCAGCGCGCGATCTCCGCCTTGAACGGCGGAGCGGCTTTCCAGTTGAGCTGGGCTCGGGCGGCGAGAGCTTCGACCACGATCCAACCGAGGTTGTGACGAGTGGAGGCGTATTCGCGGCCCGGGTTGCCGAGACCGGCAACGAGCGAGATGGACATGACTCAAAGAACAAGCGTCGCGACCCGCCGCGGTCAAGCGGCGGGCCCGACGGTGAAACCTTACTTCTTGGCAGGAGCGGCCGGAGCGGCGGCCTTCGCCCCCGCGGCGGGAGCGGCGGCTTTCGCACCAGCGGCCGGAGCGGCACCGGCGGCAGCACCCTCGGCGGGAGCGGCGGCGGCCCCTGCAGCCGGAGCGGCGGCACCGGCGCTCGGCGTCGCGGCGGCGGTCTCCTGCACGATTTCCGCCACAGGCTCGACACACGACACGATCGGCTGGCCCTTGGGATCGAGGAACTCGACGCCCGGCATTTCCTTCAACGAACCGACCTTGATCGTCTCACCGACCTTCAGTTCGGAAACATCGATCACAATGGCCTCAGGGAGGTCCTTCGGCAGCGTGCGGATGCGGAGCTGCTGCGTGTTCATTTCCAACACGCCGCTCTGGTTCTTCACACCGAACGACTCGCCGGTGAGGCGAACCGCCACGCGGATCTCGAACTTCTCGTCGGCTTTGACCTCTTGAAAATCGATGTGGACGTATTTGTCCGTGATCGCATCGCGTTGCACTTCCTGGAGGAAGGAGAGCGCCTTCTCGGCCTTGTCGGAGCGGTTGAGCTCGACGAGGACGGCGCGGCCGGCGACGGATTTGAGGAGGCGGACGAACTCCGGACCTTCGACGGAGAGGGACTCCGGGCTCGTGTGCTTTCCGTAGAGGACCGCGGGAACGCGGTTGGCCTTGCGGAGGCGACGTGAGGCGCTGCGGCCGGTTTGGGCGCGCGGCGAGACATTCAATTTGAATTGTTGGCTCATAGATTCGTTCCGCCTGTCGCCCCGGAATTGAGGGCAGGCGTAGTGGAAAAGGGTGTGAGGTCATCGGCTGGCGCGGGTGAAGGCAAACAAAACTTTGCCGGGCGCGGGAATTTCTGCGGCGGCGAGCAAAACGGGCATTGACAAGGGAGGGAGCGATTCTGTTTTTCGTCCCCTCTTTCGTCGGCCTGAGCCGGCGAAGCCACGTTGCCCGGTAGCTCAGTGGCAGAGCAGGTGACTGTTAATCACTTGGTCGTAGGTTCGATCCCTACCCGGGCAGCCAATT
>JAEYYL010000412.1 GCA_023430825.1 Verrucomicrobiota bacterium
CCCGCGCGAACCGCCCGCCCGGCGCCCGCGCGCGGGCGGGGCCCCCCGCCGGGCGCCCCCTCCTCGCGAGTTTCCTCGTCGGTGTGCTGGGTCTCGGCTGCTACCACCTCGTGCCGGCCGTCGGTCCAATCTACGCCTTCCCCGCGCTCTATCGCGTTCTCGACTCCCCCGAACGCCAGGCCGAGGCCACCGCCGCCGCCGAAGCGGTGCTGACGGGACCCGATCAGATAGCGGGCCCACCGCGGCTCTTCCGTAATGCGATGCCGTCGCTGCACGCGACCTTCACGTTCGTTTCCCTTGCCGCCGCATGGCACTGGCGCCGCCGTTTCTTCTGGTGGTGCCTGCCCCTCGGTTTCCTGCAAATCGCCACCACGCTCACGCTCGGTTATCACTACCTCGTCGACCTGCTCGCCGCCGTCCCGCTCGCCGTCTTCTGCTGGTGGCTCGCGGATCGCGCTATCCGCCTCACCCCGCAGCCCGCCGACGAACCGCTTCCCCCCACCGTCCCCAGCCGCTGGCTCCCGTTTTCTCTTCTCGTTTCCGTCAGTGCTCTCCTCGCTTGGGCTGCGCTCGCCCCGCTCCCGCCATGGATCGCCTGGCCCCTCGCCGCGGTGGTCATCGTCACCCCGTGCTACCCGGCTCTCGCCGGATTCAGCGCCACACGTCCGTCCCGCGAAGGATCGCTCACTTTTCCCGCCCCCACGGCGGCTGCTCCGACACCACCCACCTCCCCCGATTTACCAGCCGCGTAGCCAAAATCCCAATACACTCCGTCAGCCCCGCCCGCGCTTCCGCCCACACCGGCTTCCGCGCCAGTTCCAACTCCTCGCCCCGCCGCACCAGCAATCCCCCAGTCCGCCGGAATCTCCGCCTCGGCAAAACCCTTCTCTTGGATCTCGGCAACTCGGATCTTCTTCGCGCCGCCGTGTCTCCGCGCCTCTGTGGTTCAAACTCCCCCTCTCACCCGCACATCAAAAAATCCCGCCCCTCCGCATACCCGCGCCGCATCAGTTCATCGCGATTAAACTCCCGCGCGCCGCGCGTCGTCACATAACTCAACACGAAGATCTCCCCCGGCGGCGGCAACGCCTCCGGCGCGATCACCGGCACGCCCGTCCCGCCCAGCCCGCGCCCGGTCTTCTTCGCATCGACATCGACGTAGCCCGCAATGCTCACCCCATGCGCCGTCAGATGCGCCGCGCGTTTCCGCGTGTGCCGCCCCGCGCCCCACACGAAAGTCCTCCGCCCGCCCGCCACGCGCGCCAGCTCCCGCGCGATCCATTCCGCCTTCATCCGAAAAAACGCGTCCGGCGCATACCGCGCATCCGTCCGCGTCAACCGCGTCGGCGCATCGTGCCACGTCAACAACACCCGCGGCACCTTCTCGATCCGCACGCCCGCATCCAGCCACCGCAGCCACAGCTCGTAATCCTCCGGAAAATCCCCGTCCCGACACCCACCATGCCGCGCCACCAGCTCGCGCCGGAACATCACGCTCGGATTCGCCACCGGCTGCTCCACGAAGCGATTCAGCGCAATTTCCTCCGGCGTGATCAACGCGTTCACCCAATCGACATGCCGCGCATAACCTTCACCCGCGGCCCGATCGCCCCCGAACTCCACCAGACATCCCACCACATCGACGCCGCGTTTCGCTCCGTCTTCGAGCCACCGCACCTGCTCCGCCAACCGCTCCGGATGCGACACATCATCCGCATCCATCCGCGCAATGAACTCCCCGCGCGCCGCCGCCATCGCCGCATTCGCCGCGACTGCCACGCCCGCATGCGCCTGCTCCACCACTTTTATCCGCGGCTCCGCCCGCGCCAGTTCGTGCACAATTTCTCGCGTCCCATCGGTCGACCCATCGTCCACGGCGATCAATTCCCACGCCGAAAACGTCTGGGCCCGCACACTCTCCACCGCGCGCGCGATCGTGCCCGCCGCATTCCACACCGGAAGCACCACTGATACACGCGGCGATGCATTCATGCCAGGTCTCCCGTCTATCGACGCGATCGTGGCACGGTCAACCTGACCGTGCTCTCCACCCGTGAAAAAAGCGCGGCCGATCGGCCGCGCTGCAGAGCTTTCGTCACACGCGCGCTTATTTCAGCACCGCCTCGTGAAATTCCTGCCAACTATCCAAATCGTTCAACCGGATCGCGTCCTTCACCGCGCTCGCATCGTCCGGCAGCCCGTTGTTCTTTAAGATCCCCTGACGCGTCGCGTCATCGTGAATATAGCCGCGCACCGCCGCATTATGCTGCTCGATCGTCGCCGCATCGAGCTTCACGCCCGGCTGCTTCTTCACCCACGCCTCGAACTGCGGATACGTCGGCTTCGCCGTGCGGATGAACGCCAGCAGCGCGTCCTTGTCCAGGCCGAGCGCGTTGACGGTCATCATGTCGTAGCCCTGGCCGCAGCCGGGATAACGCGAGTCGAGCTTGCCGCGCGCTTCGAGCGACGCCTTGAGCCAGAGACGAGGCAGGTGCAGCACGCCGAGCGGACCGGCCGTGCCGGAGCTGATGAGGGGAACGTAGGTTTCCATGTCTATTTCGGGTTGGGTGTTTCGAGTTGCCCGCGCGCCAAACGGCGCCGGCGGGAGTTGATAAGCGGAACGACATCGAACTCCACCTGCGAAAATTCACAAGGCTGCATCGGCTCCCCCCTCGGCGCGGCCGCGCCGGTGGGGCCCGACCTCCGGGCGGCCCGCCTCACGCCTCCTCCGCCCCTCGTCGCGCGCGCCAACCGCACCGCTCGCGCCACTTCCACCCGCCCGCCGGCTACTTCTTCGCGCCTTCCAGCTGCTTCTCCAGCTTCCGGATCTTCGGCGCGATCACATACGAGCAGTATCCAGCACTTGGATTCTTGCGGAAGTAATCCTGATGATACGCCTCCGCCCGCCAGAACTGCTTCAACGGCACGATCTCCGTCGTGATCGGATCGCGAAACTCCTGCGCCGCCTTCGCCTTCGACTTCTCCGCCGCCGCTTTCTGCGCGTCGTTCGCATACAGGATGATCGAGCGATACTGCGGCCCGATGTCGTTCCCCTGCCCGCCCACCTGCGTGGGATTGTGCACGTGCCAGAAATAATCAAGCACCGCCTCCAACGACACCTGCCCCGGATCGTAATCGATCCTGATCACCTCCGCGTGCCCCGTCGCATGCGCCGAGATCTGCTCATACGTCGGATTCGGCTCATCGCCGCCCGCGTAACCACTGACGACGTCCTTCACGCCGGGCAAAAGATCGTAGGCCGCTTCCGTGCACCAGAAGCATCCGCCACCAAGGACAACCGATTCCGTCTTCGTTTTCGTTTCAGCCGCGTGGGTCATGGGTAGAAAAACTGCGAGGAGGCTCAACGCCGCGAACATTCGTTTCATGTCAGTGAGAACCACCCTGCCCAAATCTATTCCCGCCGCAAGTAGCCGGGTCTCCGACCCGCCCAGGCCTCGAAGAAGGAAAGGGAACACAGAGAGCACCGAGCTCCGACACCGAACTCACAGAGCGAAATACGGGTTGCACCCCGCGACCGGATTCGGGCGCGGCGAGCCTCCGTCATCGCCCGCATTCGTTTGCATGAAAGATCTCCACCGACTTGGTGGCCTCCTGCTGCCTCCATGTCGGCGCTCTGTGTTCTCTGTGTAACGAGCCTTGATTGATTTAGCTGGGATTTATCCGGATCAGCCGCGCGCCACCCCTCACAAATGAAACACCTTCCCACCCGCCATCACCTCCTGCGTCTTCTCGTCGAACGTCACCCGCTGGCCCGTCCGACCGGCCGCATTCGCCATCACGCACGCGATCGCATGCTGGTAACCCGCTTCGACCGGCGCGTTCGGCTGCTTCCGTGAACGAAGGCATTCGAGCCAGTTGCGCACGTGCGCCGTCGTCATGCCGTCGCCGCCCGTGTTCGCCGCCGTCACCGCCGCCTCACCCTTGAGCGTCAGCTCCTCCAGCCGGTTCGCCTTCATCCCCATCGCCTTCGCGTAGTGTTCCTCCAACCCGCCATTCGGCGTCACCTTCCGCGTATCCAGATTCAACTCACCGCCGTTCGAATAATAAATTTCCTTCGTCCCGCCGGCCGAGTTCGTGAACCGCGAGCCATACGTCACCTGAAAGCCCTTCGTCGGATCGTCCAGCGGACCGTAATCGAACACCGCCGTCAGCGTGTCGAAATTCGTCCGCCCGTCCTTCCACAAATAGATCCCACCATTCGCACTCACGCTCCGCGGATGCGGCAGCCCCGTGAACCAGTGCACCGTGTCGATCTGGTGACACATCCACTGCCCGGGAATCCCCGACGAATACGGCCAGAACAACCGATACTCCAAATACACGCGGGGATCGAATTTCGCCTCCGGCCGGTTCAGCAAGAACCGCTTCCAATCCACTTCGCCCTCCTTCAACGCCGCGACCAGCTCCGGCCGCCGCCAGCGTCCCGGCTGGTTCACGTTCCACGTCATCTCCACCGACACGATGTCGCCGAACTTCCCCGAATCCAGAAACGCCTTCGCCGCGTGATACGTCGCGCCGCTGCGCCGCTGCGACCCGATCTGCACGATCCGGTCGGTCGCGCGCACCGCCTTCAACGCCGCCCGCGCATCCGCCATCGTCTCGGCAAACGGCTTCTCCACATACACGTCGCAGCCGGCCTGCACCGCCTCGATGCAATGCAGCGCATGCTGGAAATCCGCCGTGCTGATCACCACCGCGTCCGGTTTCGCCTTTTCGTAAAGCTCCTCGTTGTTCCGATACGTCGGCACCGGTGCGCCACCGAGTTCCTTCTGCAGGAACGCCACCGCCTCCTCGCGCCGCCGTCCCCAGAGATCCGATACACCCACGATCTCCGCGTTGAACTCCGTCATCCATTGCTTGAGCGCCGGCAGCAGCGCATCCTTGAACCGGTCGGAAAACCCGACGATCCCGATCCTGATCCGGTCGTTGGCGCCGCGCGCCTGGCCAAACAACCGCGGCCC
>JAEYYL010000422.1 GCA_023430825.1 Verrucomicrobiota bacterium
CGCCGGCGCCGGCGCTGTGCGCGGTGAGCGATCCTTTCATCTCCTTCGCCGCGTTCGCGCTCGAATGCAGGCCGAAGCCGTGGCCGCCGACGCGCGTGGTGAATCCGTGGGCGAAGATGCGCGTCAGGTTCTCCGCGGGGATGCCGACGCCGTTGTCCTCGACCACGAACTGGATGCGGCTCGTCTCCGTCGCGCGGATACGCAAGGTGACGACCTTGTCGGGGCGGCCGCCTTCGTCCGCGGCATACTTCGCGTTGCGAATGAGGTTCACGAGAATTTGCAGGACCTTGGCCTTCTCCGCGAGGACTCGGGGGACCGGCTGGAAATCGCGCACGACCTCCACGGAATGGCGCACGAGGGCGCCGGCGTTCATCCGCAGGGAGTCCTCCATCAATTCGACGGCGTCGAGGGGTTCGACGACGCCGGCCATCATCGCGTAGGCCTGCTGCATCGCGACGATTTCCTTGATGTGGTCGACGTTTTTCTGGAGCGATTCGACTTCCTGAAGCAAGCGTGCGCGTTCGGACGTCGCGTGCGCGGCGAGTGATTCGAGCAGCTCGGGCAGCCGGCGGCCGCGGGGATCGGCGGTGAGGAAAGCGGCCAGATCGCCGTCGTGTTCGCGGATGAGCGAAGCGGCTTTCGCCAGGATGTCGGCCTTCGACTCGCGCAATCCGGTCGAGATCGCGCCGGCGGAGATATTGAGGCTGTTGAGCACGTTGCCGACGTTGTGGAGGACGCCGGTCGCGACCTCCGCCATGCCGGCGAGGCGCGAGGCGTCGACGAGCTGGCGTTGGGCGCGCTCGAGGGCGAGCTCGGTTTCCTTCGCCTTCGTGACGTCCTTGCTGATGCCGAACGTGCCGACGATTTCGCCCTGTTCGTTCCGCAGGGGCAGCTTGTTGGTGAGGACCCAGGTCACCCGACCGTCGGGCCAGGTTTCCTTCTCCAGCTGGCCGAGGAGCGGCTCGCCGGTGCGGATGATCCGCTGCTCGTCCTCGAGGGCGCGCCGCGCATGGGCTTCCGCGAAAAGGTCGGCGTCGGTCTTGCCGATGAGTTCGGCCGGCGTGCGGCCATGCGGCTCGGCGTTGGAGCGGCTCATCGCGATGAAGCGCGAGGCCCGGTCCTTGAAGTAGATGTGATCCGGGACGTTTTCGAGGAAGGCGAGCACCAGGGTCCGCTCGATCGTGGTCGCATCGGTGGAGGCGAGGGCGGCGGAAGGGAGGGGGGCGGCTGTATTCATGTTGTGGTGACGGCGGGGGCCGGGGCGGCAAGGTAGCGCTTCAGCATGGCATCGAGGTCGGCGGGTTTGACCGGTTTGGCGAGGTAGTTGTCCATGCCCGCGGCGAGGCACGCTTCGCGGTCGCCGGACATCGCGTTGGCGGTCATGGCGACGATGGCGATCGGCGACTGGAAGCCCGGTTCGCCGGCGGCCTGGGCGGCGCGGATGCGACGGGTCGCCTCGACGCCGTCCATCTCGGGCATTTGCGCATCCATCAGGATGAGCGCGTAGGGTTTGTGGCGGAGCGCGGCGAGGACCTCGAGGCCGTTGGCCACCACGTCGGCGGCGTAGCCGAGGTTGCGCAGCTGGAGCAGCGTGACCTTCTGGTTAACGGGATTGTCCTCGGCGATGAGGATGATCGCATGCTTCGCGAACGGGGAGGCGGAGTGGGGATCGGGGCTGGCGACGCAGGGCGGCGCGGGGCGGCTCGTGGCGAGCACGCGGGCGAGCGTGGCGTGCAGCGCCCGCGCGTGGAGCGGCTTGAGCTCGCAGGCGGCGAAGCCGTGGCGGTCGAGTTCGGCTTGGGGGAGACGCTCGCCGCGCGAGGTGAGGAGGACGAGGGCCGGGGCGCGCAGTTCGGGTTCGTGATTGATGGCGCGAGCGAGGTCGAGGCCGTCGCGTTCGGGCATGTGGTGGTCGGTGATGACTAGGTCGAACGGGGCGCCGGCGCGCAACGCGCGGCGCAATTCGTAGAGGGCGGCTTCGACGCTGTGAACGGCGCGGTGGCGCAGATTCCATGCGGTGCAAAGGTGGGCGAGGAGCGATCGGTTGGTGGCGTTGTCGTCGACGATCAGCGCATGATGGCCCTGCAGCGTCGGCAGCGGAACGATGGTGGGGATGGGGTTGCGCGCGTGTTTCAGCTCGATGGTGAACCAGAACGTGGATCCCTTTTCGACTTCGCTGGTGACGCCGATGGTGCCGTCCATCAACTCGGTGAGGCGCTTGCAGATGACGAGGCCGAGTCCGGTGCCGCCGAAGCGGCGCGTGGTCGAGCTGTCGGCCTGGACGAAGGGTTGGAAGAGTTTTTCCTGCACCCAGGGGGGGATGCCGATGCCGGTGTCGCGCACGGCGAAGCGGAGGCGGACGCGATCGGGCCAGGATTGGTCGAGCGTGACCTTGAGCACGACCTCGCCGCGCGCGGTGAACTTGATGGCGTTGCCGACGAGGTTGAGGACGATCTGGCGCAGGCGGACGGGGTCGCCGCGAAGATGGCGTGGGACATCGGGCGCGAGTTCCATCACCAGTTCGAGCTCCTTACGGGTTGCGGCCTCGGCGTGGAGATCGAGGGAGCGTTCGAGCACTTCGCCGAGGTCGAAGTCGATGGTTTCCAGCTCGAGCCGGCCGGCCTCGATCTTCGAGAAATCGAGAATGTCGTTGATGATGGTGAGGAGGCTCTCGCCGCTCTGGCAGAGCGTCTCGGCGAGGTCGCGCTGTTCGGGATCGAGGGGGGTGGAGAGGAGAAGGTTGGCCATGCCGAGGACGCCGTTCATCGGCGTGCGGATCTCGTGGCTCATGTTGGCGAGGAAGGCGCTTTTGGCCCGATCGGCGCTTTCGGCGGCGTCCTTGGCGCGTTTGAGGTCGAGTTCGACGAGCATGCGGCGGCCGATTTCCTCGTGGAGCAGGGCATTAGCGCTTTCGAGTTCGGCGGTGCGGTCGCGCACACGGGCCTCGAGTGCGCCGGCGTCGGCGCGGGCCTGCTGGAGGAGATTCCACTTGGCGGTGAGCGCGTTGGCGAGTTGGAGGACCTCGATCGGGTCGAACGGCTTCTTGAGAATCACGAGCCGGTCGGAGCCTTCGAACTTCGCGAGCAGTTCCTCCCAGGAGTAGTCGGAGTAAGCGGTGCAGATGACGACCTGCAGGTCGGGCGCGATTTTCCAGAGTTCGAGCGTCGTCTCGACGCCATCCCATCCGGGCGGCATGCGCATGTCGACGAACGCCATGGCGTAGGGCTGCTGGGCGGCGAGCGCCTGCTGGACAAGCGCGTGGCCTTCGCGGCCTTGATGAGCGCAATCGACGGTGAAACGCGGCATGGCGTGCGCCGGGGCGCGGGAGGATCCGGTCCCGAAAATCTCCGCTTCGAGCGCTTCCACGGTGGCTGCGGCGGCGTTGGGCTGCGGGCAGAGGATTTTGCGCACGTCCTCGTGAATCGACGGATTGTCGTCGATGACGAGGATGCGATGGCTGCGAACGGGTGTTCGGGATGGGGGCGGTTGGGACATCAGGACGCGAAGCGGCCGGCCGGATTGGGGAGCTAACCTATCGGCACTTTGGGGAAGGGGTTGAGAAACGCATGTGCAAAGCGCCGGCGGTGAGCGTGGAACGTGGTGCGTTCTTTTCCTCGCGCGGCTGGGGTGGTCGGTTTTTATCAGCAATATGTCCTATGCTCAAGCCACTGGTTTGCTGCGTCGTCGATTGGGCGCGCGGGTCGTCGCGACCGACGATGCGGCCCGGTTCGCGGCGTCGTTCGACAGCAGCAAGCTGTCGTTTGTCCCGCAGGCGGTGATCAAGCCGCGGCGGGTCGAGCAGATCGGCGTCGTGCTGGACCTGGCGAACCGGCATCGCGTGCCGGTGACGGTGCGCGGGCGAGGCACGACGCTGATGGGCTCGGCGGCGCCGGTGTGCGGCGGCTGGGTGATCGATATGCTCGCGCTCGATCGCATCCGCGTCGACGCGATTGCGGGGCTGGCGCACGTGCAAGGCGGCGCGAAGGTCGGCGACATCCAGCGTGCGGCGGACGTGGCGGGCTGGTTTTATCCGCCTGATCCGTCGTCGAAGGAATACTGCACGATCGGCGGCAACATCGCGTGCAACGCCGGTGGCATGCATGGTGGAAAATACGGCGTGACGCGCGACTTCGTGGTCGCGCTGAGCGGTTTCCTGCCGACCGGCGAATACGTGGAGTGGGGCACGGCGACGAAGAAGTTTTCCGCGGGCTACAACATGCGCGACCTGTGGATCGGCAGCGAAGGGATGCTCGGCGTCGTGACGGGCGCGGTGTTGAAACTGATTCCGCAGCCGGCGGCGCGGTGGACGCTGCTGACGGCGTTTCGCGACGAGCAGTCGGCGATCGAGTCGATTTTGAAATTGTTCGCGGCGCGGGTGCAGCCGGCGATCTGCGAGTTTCTCGATCGCGACAGCGTGCTGTGCGCGGAGCGCGCGACGAAGACGGAGGTGTTTCCCGGGCAGGCGGGCCGGCCGGTGATCCTGCTGGAGTTTGCCGGCGGCGTCGCCGAGGTGGCGGAGCAGCAGGCGGCGGCGCTGGCGTGGGCGGGGGAGCACGCGACGGCGCATCGCGCGGCGAAGGATCGCGCGGAAGCGGAACAGTTGTGGTCCGTGCGACGAAAGTGTTCGGGCGCGATGTTCGAGCTGGGCGACGCGAAGTTGAACGAGGACATCGTGGTCCCGATGAAAAACTACGCGGCGTTCATGCGCTTCCTGACGGGATTGAAGCGGTCGTCACGGTTGGCGATCCCGACCTTCGGGCATCTGGCGGATGGGAATCTTCATGTGAACATCATGTATCACCGCGCGGACAAGGCGGAGACGAAGCGCGCGGAAGCGGCGGTGAAAAAATTGATGGAGAAAGTCGTGTCGCTCGGCGGAGCGATTTCGGGCGAGCACGGGATCGGGCTGGCGAAGACGCCGTTTCTGCGGATTCAGCACCGGCCGGCGCAGGTGAAGGCGATGCGCGCGGTGAAAGCGGCGCTCGACCCGAACGGGATTCTGAACCCGGGGAAGATGTTCGACGTATTCGAACTTTGGAAACACCCGCGGTTGGCGGTGCAATTGCCGTGGGATCACAAGTGAAGCGGGAGCTTTCGCCGCGCTCGATTCGCCCAGGGGACCGCCCGCGAATGGCGCGAATCCACTCGAATTTCTGCGGCCTCGATTCGCGTCAATTCGCGTGATTCGCGGGTAACTGCGTGGGTTTGGTGCACCGCACCACTCGATCACTTCGCGAGGGCGGTGGCGGCGGCTTTTTGGAAGGCGCGGCGGAAATCGCTGCCGTCGCTGTTCGGGTGATTCGCGCGCGCGACGAGCATGAGGTAGGCAACGCCTTTTACCGGATCGATCCACGCTTGTGTGCCCCACGCGCCGCCGTGGCCGTAGGTGCCGGGCGAGAGCACTTCGGCGACGCCCTCATGCGGCGTTTTCAACACGCAGGTGCCGATGCCCCAGCCGTAGTTCGCGCCGCGATTGCCCCAGCGCTCGTTTTGGAAAAAGCCGGTGGGCAGGTCGGGCGGAGTTTGCGGCGTGTTGAGAAACTTTAGGGTTTCGGCGCTGAGGAATTTCTTGCCGTCGAGCGAGCCGCCGTTGAGGAGCATTTGCGCGAAGCGGGCGTAGTCGGTGGCGGTGGAGCAGAGGCCGCCATTGGCGAGCGGCGGAAAATCGCGTGTGCCGAAACCGCGGCGCTGGGGCACGGCGACGAGTTCGCCGGTGGCGTCGTCTTTGCGGTAGGGCGTCGGTATGCGCTCAAGTTGCGCGCCCATCGGATAGAAGGTGGTGTCCTTCATGCCGAGCGGAGCGAAGAGGTGCTTCGCGAGAAACGCGTCGAAGGAGAGGCCGCTGACGACTTCGACGATGCGGCCGGCGGTGTTGATGCCGGCCTGGTTGTAACGCCAGACGGAGCCGGGTTCGTATTGCATCGGCTGCGCGAGGTAGATCGCGACGAGGTCGGCGAGGGTGCGGGCGCTGGCGGCGGCTGGTTGCGGGGCTTCGCCGAGGCCGGAGACGTGGGTGAGGATTTGTGCGATGGTGAGGTTCGCGGGCTGGCCGGAAGGGGTTTTGAGATCGGCGAACTCGGGGAGGTATTTCGCGACGGGATCGGAGACGTGGAGCTTGCCCTGCTCCTGGAGCAGGAGGACGGCGACGCCGGTGATGGGCTTCGTCATGGACGCGATCCAGAAGATCGCATCGGTGGGCATCGGCTTTTTCGAGGCGACGTCGGCGAGGCCGTTGGCTTCGAGGTGAAGGATTTGGTCCTTCGTGGCGACGAGCGTGACGGAGCCGGCGATCTCGTTTTGAGCGATCGCGGCGTCCATGGCGGCGGCGACGCCGGGGAGTTTCGGTTGCGCGACGAGAAGCGGCGAGGCGCAGAGCAGGGCGAAGAGGAGGGGGAAGAGACGAGGGTGGGGCATGGGTTTAGGGTGAGACGTAGCGGCGGGGGGAGGATGCGGGGGGAGATCGGACGGATCCGGCGGATCGGACCGATCTACAGGGGGAGCAGGCCTCTGCAGTCCGGATAGCGAGTGCAGCCCCAGAACTGGCTGCCGGGCGTTTTGCCGCCCTTGGCGGTGCGGAGGGCCATGAGCGAGCTGCATTTTGGGCAGGGCGGAGGCTTGGGGGGATCGATCGGATCGGACCGATCTGACTGATCTTGCTTCCGGCGCTGCCGCAGCCGCTCGGTGGCGAGCTGTTCGGAGTAGCCGCCATCCGTGATGAAGGCTGCCTCCAGCGCTGCAATCTGGCGATCGAGGAGGTAGTTGGCCTGGTGGATGAGGCAGATGAGTGTGTTGGCACGCACGGCGGGGTCGTCGTGGTCGAGCCAGCGAGCGTAGAGGGCGTAGCGCTGCTGGTCCGAAAGATCGGTCGGATCTGACGCATCGGACCGATCTTTTTTGAGCGTGCGCGCGACGGAGCGCACGGCACTGGCCTCGGCGCTGTCCGGTGACCACTGCGGCAGGCGGCGGTGGCGCAGGTAGTCTTCGTAATCGAGCAACAGTTCCTCGAGGCTGGCGCGGGCGACGTTGACCAGCCGTAGTTCGGTTTGCGAAGACGTGGCCGAGGCGCGGCTGCCTTCGGCGATGTTTTGCCGCCCGGAGCGCGCGGCTTGCACCATCTGGTCGACCGTGCGGGAGCGGGCATCGAGAAATTTTTCGCAGAACCACACCGTGGCGTCGTAGATGAGCGTGGCGGTCTGGAAACTCGCGGTGCTCCGATAGCCGCCGCTAGGGCGCAGTTTCTGGTGGGGGCCTTGCATGGGGCAAAAGATCGGTCGGATCGGACGGATCAGACTGATCGGTCGGATCTGAATTGGCGAGCGCTAGCGTGGGGGGCCGCTTCCGCGGCGTGGGAATTCCCTGTGAACATCTTTCGGGTTTTTCCGTTGCGGGGTGGGAGGGGGGCTCTTCAATGGCCCGCTTTTCCTCCCCCGCATGTATCTAAAGGCGCTCAAGCTCCACGGTTTTAAGTCGTTCGCCGACCCCTCCACGCTGCGTTTCGAACCGGGTGTCACCGCGGTGGTTGGACCGAATGGCTGCGGGAAATCGAACATCGCGGACGCCATCCGCTGGGTGCTCGGCGAACAGAGCGCAAAGGCGCTGCGCGGCGGCAAGATGCAGGACGTTATCTTCGAGGGCGCCGACACCCGCAAACCGGCGCAAATGTGCGAAGTGTCGCTGCTGCTCACCGAGTGCGAGAAGCAGCTCGGCAGCGAGTTTCACGAGATCGAGATCACGCGACGGGTTTACCGCGACGGACAAAGCGAGTATTCGTTTAACGGCCAGGCGTGCCGGTTGAAGGACATCCAGAAACTCTTCATGGACACCGGCGTCGGCCGGACCAGCTACTCGATCATGGCGCAGGGCCACATCGACCAGATCCTCTCGTCGAAACCCGAGGAGCGGCGCGCGGTGTTCGAGGAGGCGGCGGGCATCACGAAATACAAATCGCAGCGGCGCGAGGCCCTGCAAAAACTCGCCCTCACCGACCAGAATCTCGCACGCGTGGCGGACGTCATCGGCGAGGTCGGCCGGCAGATCGGCTCGCTGCGGCGGCAGGCGTCGAAGGCGATGCGTTACAAGCGCATCAGCTTCCGGCTGCGGCACCTGAGCCTCGCGTGGAGCGGCTATCATCACGCGCGTTTCGCGTCGTCGCTCGGCGAACTCGAAAGCAAGGTCGGAGCGTTGCGCGCGGCGGCGGACGAGCGGCGTTCGCACCTCGAGGAGCAGCAGTCGGCGCTCGACGAGAAAAAAGCCGGGCGCATGCGGCTCAACCAGCGCGTGCAGGATGCGCAACAGGCGGTGTTCGACGTGCGTTCGCAGAAGGAGCAGGCGGAGAACCAGGCGAATCTCGCGCAGATCAAACGCGCAGGACTCGAAGACCGGCTCGGTTCGTCGCGCGCGAATCTCGACGAGTTGGAAATGCAGCTGCGCGAAGTGTCGGAGCAGGTCGACACGGGTGCGCAGGACAAGCAGATGCAGCTCGGGCTGCTCGGCAGCAGCGACGCGGTGTTTCAGCAGCGCAACCGCGAGCTCGCGATCGTCGAGGGCGAGTTGACCAAGCTCGAGCAGGAGCTGCAGCAGGCGAAATTTCAGCTGCTCCAGCTCGAGAGCACGGTGGCGCGGCTGCGCACGGACTGCTCGGGTTACGAAGTCGACCAGAAGACGAGCGTGCACCGGCACGACATGCTGGCGCAGGAGCTCGAAGGCGTGCGGCAGCAGCAGGTGGCCGCGGCGCAAATGGTCGCGGAACTTGAGGCGCGCGTCGAAGGCGCGCTCGCCGACAAGTCGCGCGCGCAGAACGAATCGGTCGAGGCGCAACAGCTCATCACGGATTTGACGCGCGAGTTTCGCGACGCGCAGCGCAAGCTGCAGGAGATCGACCGCCAACTCGCGCAGCGCACGGCGCGGCTGCGGCTGCTGCAGCAGTTGCAGGAAAAATGGGAGGGTTTCGGCGAAGGCGCGAAAGCGGTGCTGCAGGGCCGGCTCGACGCGGCGCTCGCGGGTGCGAAGGTGTCGCCGATCACGCACGGGCTCGCGGTGAAGCCGGAGTTCGGCAAGGCGGTCGAGGCGATCCTCGGCGCGGCGGCGGAGGCGATCAGCGTGAGCGATCTGGCGACGGCGCAGCGGATTCTCGCGCAGTTGGAAACCGACCAGATCGGGTCGGCGGTGCTGAATGTCTCGGAGATCGGAGGACGGAGAACGGAGGACGGAGGACCGAGGCCGGAACTGCCGGCGGGATTGACGCGGGCGGTCGAGGCGCTGGGCGACATGGACCCGGCGCATCCGGCGCTCGGCGTGCTGGGCGAGTGCTACGTCGCGGACGACCTCGGGGCGTTTCTCGAATTTTGGAAGGCGAATCCAAGTTTTGGATTCCTCGCCGTCGCGACGCGCAAGGGCGATCTCGTCGATCGTCGCGGCTTCATTTACGGCGGGCATCACAGCTCGAAGCGTTCGGCGAACAGCATCGTGCAGCGCGAGATCGACCTGCGCGAAACGGCGAAGGCGCTCGCGGACGACCAGAAGCTGCACGACGACCAGAAGGCCGTCATCGATTCGCTGAACGCACGGCTCGCGGAAGCGGAGCAGACGCTCGAGACGAAGCGCGGGGAAGTGCTCGTGGCGACGCAGACGCTGGCGTCGGTGCAGTCGGAGCAGCGTGGTGCCGAGCGCGCGGCGGAGGACGTGGCGAATCGCGTGCGCCGGATGGAAGGCGAACTCGTTTCGCTCGAGACGGCGCGCAACGAGGCGCACGCGCGCTGGGAACGCGCACAGGCGGGGCTCGCCGAGGCGGACGCCGCGGCGACGGCGCAACGCGAAAAAATCCAGCACGGCGAAGTGCGGCTCAACGAACTGCGCGCGGATCGCGACATGAAGCGCGAGACGCTCGCGCAGGCGCGGCTCGAGCTGGCGGAGCGCCGGCAAAAAGTCGAAGTGCTCGACCGCGGCCTCGGCGAGATGGAGCGCCGGCGGGTGCAGCTTTCGGAGTTGCTCATCCAGCGGCAGCACGAGATCGAGACGTGGAGCGAACAGACGGGTTTGCTGGAGCGCGAAAGCGAAGAGCAGCGCGCGCGCGCGGCGCAGTTGGAGGAGACGTTCGTGGTCGCGCAGCAGCAGGTGGAGAGCGCGCGCACGGAACTGATCGACCTGGAGCGCGAGATCAACGCGCTCGAAGGCGCGCAGTCGTCGCTGCATTCGCAATCGGAGGACGCGCACGACCAGTTGAGCGCGCACGAGATCAAGCTGGCGGAGACGCGGCAGCGCGCGCAGTTCCTCGCGGAGGAAGTCACGCGCGAGTATCAGTTGGAAGTCACGTCGCTCGACTGGAAGAATCTGTTGTGGCGCTCCGACGACGAACCGGAAGGCGTGAAGCCGCTCGATCTGGACGAAGACGAGGAGTCGGAGGACGGAGGACAGAAGACAGAGGACGGAGGACAGAAGACGGAGGACGGAGGTCCGAAGCCGGAAGACGGACAGGCGGTGGCGGCGGATGCGCAGGCGGCGCCGGTGAAGCGGCGGCGGAAGGCGAAGGCGCCGAAGGGCGAGCCGACGGAAGCGGATCTGGCGGCGCTCGACTCGACGAATTGGGAGGAGATCAAGACCGAGGCCGACGCGTTGCGCGCGCGGCTGGGCGGCATGGGTGCGGTCAATCTCGTCGCGATCGAGGAATATGCGGAGCTGAAGCAGCGCTTCGACTTTCTGAAGACGCAGTCGGACGACCTCACGACGGCGAAGGCGGATTTGTTGAAGGCGATCGACGAGATCAACCAGACCTCGCAGAAGCAGTTCGAGGTGACGTTCGAGCAGATCCGGAAGAACTTCGAATATACGTTCCACACGCTGTTCGGCGGCGGACGCGCGAACATCGAGTTGATCGCGACGGAGGACGTGCTGGAGAGCGGCATCGAGATCGTGGCGCAGCCGCCGGGCACGAAGCTGAAAGGCATCACGCTGCTGTCGGGCGGACAGAAAACGCTGACCGCGGTCGCACTGCTGTTCGCGCTCTACATGGTGAAGCCGTCGCCGTTCTGCTTGCTGGACGAACTCGACGCGCCGCTCGACGAGTCGAACATCGGCCGGTTCACGGATCTGTTGAAGAAGTTCGTGGGCGAGTCGCAGTTCATCATCATCACGCACAACAAACGCACCGTGTCGGCGGCGAGCGCGATTTACGGGGTGACGATGGAGGAGCGCGGCGTATCGAAGACCGTGTCGATGAAGTTCAACGCCGAGCGGGGCGAGGCGGAGGCGCAGCCGCAGAACATCGCGCAGGCGGTGCGCGGGGCGACGATCGCGGTCACGGGGTGAGCGATGAAGCTGCCCCGTATCAAGCTGATTTGGGGCGGAGCGAAACAGGTGCCCGGGCATTGGCGGCTGGGGCTGTGGGGCGTGTTCGAGCGGCAGATCGGAGCTCGGCCGCGCGTGGCGGTGAGTGTGCGGGGCGTGGTGGCGTGGCTGCTGGGACTGGCGCTGGCGGGATATCTGGCGGGCGCGACGGCGCTGTATTTCTGGTTCGAGCGGAATCCCTACAATCTGGTGAGGTGGAGCGACACGCTGTTGTTGCCGTTGAGATGGGACGAGGTGCGGGTCCTGCGCGGGCGGATGATCATCGCGGAGGGGATGGAGGATCTGCGGGCGAAGCGCTGGGGCGAGGCGCACATGAAGCTGCGGGTGGGCGTGGCGCGCGCGCCGGGGGAGCTGCGGGCGCGGCTGGCGCTGGCGGAGTTCTATAGCGCGGCGAATCAGCGGGCGAATGCGATCGAGCTGCTGGCGGAGGGGTTGAAGCACGGGTATCCGGGCCGCCAATACCTCACGACGCTGTTTGCGCAGGCGGCGCAGAGCGAGGATTTCGAGACGATTGTGACGGCCGGCGAGCAGGTCGCGCCGCCGGACGAAGCGGAGCGGAGCTGGTTGTTGTCCCAGCGCGGGAGTGCGCTGATCGCGGCGAAGCGGCCGGACGAGGCGCTGGCGCTGGCCGACGGGCCGGGGGGAGAACATTCCGGCGCGTTGCGGGAGATCCGGGTGCTGGCGCTGGTCGAACTCGGCCGGGCGGACGAGGCGGTGGCGTATCTGGCGGCTTGGCGGGAGGCGGTGCCGGCGAATGCCGCCCAGGTGCTGCGTTTGCAGGTGCGCGCGCTGCGCGAGGCGGGGCGGGTGGAGGAGATGGAGGCGGCGCTGGAGGAATTGCGTCTGATGACGCCGACCGATCCGCGGACCTACGTTTACGGCGTGGTGCAGCGATTTCTGGCGGGGCGGCCCGCCGAGGCGGAGGTCGCGCTCGAGGAGTATTTTCGGCGCTTTGCGGGCACGGCGCAGAATCTCGCGCTGGCGGCGACGGCGCTGGCGGAGGCGAAGGCTTCGCCGCTGGTGGCGCGCTGCGTGGCGGAGGCGAAGGCGCATGGGTTTCCGGCGAAGACTTTCCAGCTCACGCTGGCGCAGTCGCAGTTGGAAGCGGGCGAGTGGGCGGCGGCGACCGCGACGCTGGCGGAGTTCAAGTCGATGGTGGATGCGGGGAATCCGGTGGAAGTGTTCGCCGCCGACTGGATGACGCGCCTCGCTGCGGTGGCGAGCCGGGGGGAGGGCGGAGCGGAGTCGGCGTTGATGGGATTGATGCAGCAGCGCACGCTGCCCTTGCGGATGTATCGGCAGACGGCGGAGGTGCTGCTGCGAGCGGATCGGCCGGGGGCGGCGAAAAGCGCGGTGGAGCTGGGCCGGCGCGCGTATCCGGTGAGTCGCACGCTGGCGTTGCTGGGCGAGCAGGCGGAGGGGGCGTTACAGGCGGCGGCGGGCGAAAAGGCGCCGCAGCCGGAGGTGGCGGCGGTGTCGGGGGAGCAGGAATTTTTCGCGGAACTGGCCGGTTTGCAGGCAGCGCAGAAGTGGGATGATGCGGCCCGGGCGATCCGGCGGATGCGGGTGGCGAAGCCCGCGTGGTTCGGCCGGCGTGAGGCGGACCTGCTCGACGCGCAGATGCGCGTGGCGATCCAAACGTTGGATACGCCGGAGCTGCTGGGCGCGGCGAAGTTTTATCTGAATGGCGATCGCGAGCGGGCAGAGCGTGTGCTGGCGCTGGCACGGGAGCTGGGGGAGGCGGGCCGCAAGGTCGACGGCGAGCGGCTCATCGTCGAGGTGTTGCGCAAGCATGCGGATTTTCCTCCGGCGCTGCGGTTGCGGAAAGAGTGGGAGGCAGCGGAGGCGGAGAAAGCGAGATAGGTGTGGCGGGTGCGATCGCGGGGCGGGGCGATCGGGCGGAAGGGAGCGCGGGGAAGTGCGCGCGGCTCCATGCGTGACTGGGGGGCGCCGACGTTGGCCGGGATCAGGGCTGGGCCCAGTCGGGCTGGCCGTAACGGGCGAGAATTTTGGCGAGGGCGCCGGAGCGGCGGAGGGCGCGAAGGCCTTCGTCGAAAAGCGCGGCGTGGCGCTCGCCGCGGGCGCCGGGGGTGAAGGCGAAATAGACCGGATCGCCCTCGTGTAGGTAAACCAGGCGAAACGTGCCGGCGGAGTGACCGGCGCTCTTGACGGTCCACGCGAAGACGGAAGTCGTTTCAGCCAGGAGATCGATTTCGCCGGCATGCAAGGCGGCGAGCGCGTCTTCGAGCGGCTGATCGCCGGCGAACTTGGCCACCTGCGGCGCGTTGGAGCGGTCGATGTAGGCGTCGAGTGCGGTCCAGTATTTGTAGTCGAGGATGACGCCGAGTTTGTGTTTCGCGAGAGCGGGGACGTTGTCGTAGCGCGCGGTGCTGTCGCGGCGGACGAAAAGGCCGATGCGGGGGAAGCCGATGGGTTCCTGGGGGACAACGAGGCCCAGAGCTTCGTCGCGGTTGGCGCCGACAACGGCGTCGATCTCGCCGGCGGCGGCGGCTTTGAGCGCATCGCCCCAGGGGAGGTGGGCGTAGTCGAGTTCGATGTTGCGCGGGCCGAAGATGGCGCGGGCGATCTCGATGGCGTATCCAGGAAGTTCGGACGCGGGATCGCCGTTGTAGGGCATCCAGCTATCGGCGCGGAGGCGGAGCGTTTCGGACCGGGCGGCGTCGGGCAGCGCGAGGCAGGCGAGCAGGGAAAGGAGGACGACGGCGGGCGATCGGCGCATTCCGGCGTTTATCGTCCAAAGGGCCCCGGGGCTTTAGCGGAAATTGACCGGGAGCGGCACGGGGACGTGGAAGAAGGCACGGCGGGGCGCCGCGGCTCGAGGTGACTGCTACAGGATCAGGTCAGGCGGGACGTTGCCGAGGGCTTCCTCGATGGTGGTGAGGCCGATTTTGACTTTGAGCATCGAGTCCTGGTGAAGGGTCTTCATGCCGGTGCGCATCGCGATGCGCTTCAGATCGGCGACCTCGACCTCCTTGTTGATCGCCTCGGTCAGCTCCTCGCTGTTCGTCATCAGTTCGTGGATACCGACGCGGCCTTTGTAGCCGAGGCCGGCGCAAGTGGGGCAACCCTGAGGGTTGGCTCTGAAGATCTGACCGCTCCAGCCGATGGCTTTCTCCATCAGCTCCTTCTCGCGTCCTTTGGGTTCGTAAGGGATTTTGCAGTTCTTGCAGACGCGGCGGAGGAGGCGCTGGGCGCAGACGCAGACGAGGGAGGCGGAAATGTTGAACGGCTCGACGCCCATCTCGCCGATGCGGGCGATGGTGGAAGGCGCGTCGTTGGTGTGCAGGGTCGACACGAGGAGGTGGCCGGTGAGCGCGGCCTCGACGGCAATCTGGGCGGTTTCCTCGTCGCGGATTTCGCCGACGAGGATGATGTCGGGGTCCATGCGCAGGTAGCAGCGGAGCGCGCGGGCGAAGGTGAGGCCGATCTGCCGGTTCATCTGCATCTGGTTGATGCCGGCGAGCGTGTATTCGATGGGATCCTCCGCGGTCTGGATGTTGACGTCGGGCGTGTTGATTTCGCCGAGGGCGGAGTAGAGCGTCATCGACTTGCCGGAGCCGGTCGGGCCGCAGTGCAGAATCATGCCGTAGGGCTGGCGGATGCACTCGCGGTATTTGGCGAGGTTTTCGTCGGAGAAACCGAGGGCGGGGAGCGGGAGCGTCGATTTCTGTTTGTCGAGGATGCGCATGACGACCTTTTCGCCGTCCTTCATCGGGCCGGTGGCGACGCGCAGATCGATATCGATGTTTTTCTTGGTGTATTTCTTGAAAACGATGCGGCCGTCCTGCGGGAGACGGCGCTCGGAGATGTCGAGATTACACATGATCTTGAGCCGGGTGATCATGGCGTTGGTGACCTGTTTCGGCAGGCGGAGTTTTTCCTGGCAGAGACCGTCGATGCGATAGCGGATCAGCAGATCCTTTTCCATCGGCTCGATGTGGATGTCGGAGGCGCCGGAGATGTAGGCGTCTTCGATGATGCGGTTGGTGAGCTGGATGATCGGCGCGGAATCCTCGCTCTCGAGTTCGGCGGCGCTGGCTTCGCCGACGGCATCGAAGGTGTAGGCGGTGCTGATTTCCTCGGCGACGGAGCCGATGTCGATTTTCTCGCCGGTGGCGGCGGAGGTGTCCTTGAAATATTTCTTGAGGAGCGACTCGAAGAGCGTGGCGGAGACGACGCTGACGTCCTCGAGGGCGAGATCGGTGGCCTGGGAGAACGACTCGCGTTTGGCGTAGTCGAGCGGGTTGGTCATCAACGCGGCGATCGACGTGGGCGAGAGGCGCTTGTGGGGGAAAACGCCTTCGCGGCGGATGATGGCGTCGCCGATGCTTTCGACGAGGAGCTGGTCGATCTCGATCTTGTCGGCCTGGGTGACGAGGGGGAGGTCGGTGAGTTTGGCGACGAACTTCGCGGTGTCGTCGGCGCTGAGCTGGAACTTCGGGTCCAGCATGCGGTGCAGCAGCGTCGCGGAGTATTCGGCGACCTCCTGGAGCAGGGCGAGGTCCTTGTCGGTGAATTCGCCGCCGGTGCCGGCGGCGAGTTCCTTGTTGAGGACCTGGATGGCGCCGATGGAGATGTTGGTCTTGAGCGGGACGGTGAGCATCGAGCGCACGTCGAAGCCGGTCGTCTGCGCGAGGGACGACATCATCGGGGCCTGCGTCTCGGAGTTGCGAAAGAAGATCGGATTGCCCGAGGAGATGACCTTGCCGACGACGCCGGTGCCGAGCGGGAGCTTGAGCGCGAGAAGCTTGGCGGCGGTGTCCTGGAGGTGTTTTTCGAGCGGCGGGTTCTGCGCCCAGAGGGTGGGCGAGTAGTAAACGTTTTTGAAAACGATGTCGTTGCCCTCGACGAGGTAGAACGTCATCGACTGCGCTTGGAGCGCCTCGACGATTTTCGACGAGGTCAGTTCGATGACGGAGCTGACGTCCTCCCGGCTCGGCGCGGGCTTGGAGATCACCTTGATCAGCAGCGAGCGGCGCAGGGTGCCGGAGAGGTTGGGGGTGGCCATGATGCGGCGGGCGGGACTCTGGGATTGTCAGCGAGGCGGAGGGCTCGCAATGAGAAAGACGCCGGCGCGAGCCGCGCGAACGCTCATGCTGCGCTGGTTGCAACGAATTCTCCGGATCGGCGGCGCCGAGGACGCGGGCGCGCGGGGCGAGCGAATCGCGGCGGAGTGGTTGCGCCGGGAGCGCGGATTCGCGGTGGTGACGCGCAACTGGCGCGATCCGCGGGACCGGCGGCGGGAGATCGACCTGGTGTGTCGAGACGGCGAGGTGCTGGTGTTTGTCGAAGTGAAGGCGCGCGCGGTGGGTGCGCGGGTGCCGGGCTATTTCGCGGTGAATGCGGAAAAGAAGAAGGTGATGAAGCAGGCGATCGCGGCGTATCTGAAGCGGCTGGCGGTGCCACCGCGGACGTTTCGTTTCGACGTGGTGGAAGTGGCGCACGACGCGAAATGCGGCGCGGCCGAAGTGTTGCACTTCGAGAACATCCCGCTGTTTCCGAAGCAGTATCGGGGATGAGCACGGAATCGGGCTTGCGGGCTTGGCGGAAGGAGCCGGCTGGCAGGCGATGGTTTTCCCGCTGCTCACGCCGCGAGCCAGGCGAAGCCGACATTGCC
>JAEYYL010000023.1 GCA_023430825.1 Verrucomicrobiota bacterium
CCCAGCCGTTCGTCATCGGCGGTGCCAAACCTTTCGTCCGCTCCAGCCAGCTCAAGCGCGACGGCATCATGAGCGTGATCGAAGTCGAGCCGAGCGACACGTTTCACTCCACGCTCGATCTCTACTATTCCTTTTTCGACGAAACCCAACTGCTCCGCGGCATCGAAATCCCGCTCTACTGGGGCCCGAACCAGTCCGGCTTCCAGCCCGGTTTCACCGTCGACGACGGCCTCGTGACCAGCGCCGTCTTCAACAACGTCTTCGGCGTCGTGCGCAACGACATCGTCACGCGCAAGGCCGACGTTTACGCCGCCGGCTGGAATCTGAAATTCGGCGACGGCTCCGGTTGGACGACCACCGCCGACATCAGCTACTCGCGCATCGACCGCAAGGACCGCGTGCTCGAAACCTACTCCGGCACCGGCTCGAACCAGGTCGGCACGCCCGATTCGATCACCGTAAAGATGGGCACCGGCCGCGGCGCGACGTTCACCCCCACGCTCGACTACACGAACCGCACGCTCGTTCGCCTCACCGGCCCGCAAGGATGGGGCGGCGACGTCGTTCCCGGCGGCCAGGCCGGTTATCTGAAGAATCCGAAATCCGAGGACGCGCTCACGCTGTTCAAGCTCTCCACCAAGCGCGCGCTCGGCGGCTTCTTCAACGAGATCGATTTCGGCGGCAGCTACAGCAATCGCACGAAAAACGAGGTCGAGGACGGCTACTACCTCGCGCTCGCCAACGGCCAGACCAGCGCCGCGCTGCCCTCCGCCGGCGGCAACACCGACCTCAGTTTCATCGGCATCAAGGGCATGGCCAGCTACGATCCGCTCGCCGCCCTCTACAGCGGCACCTATCTCCCGCTGACGAATCCCCACACCGACGTGATTTCCAACGACTGGGACGTGAAGGAAAAAGTCGGCATCGCCTACGTTCAACTCGGCCTCGAACGCAAACTCGGCGGCATGCCGCTCACCGGCAACATCGGCGTGCAGGTCATGCACAGCGACCAGACTTCGCGCGGCCTCTCCGCCGTTCCGATCAACGGCCGCTCGGTCAGCATTCCCACCACCGGCGGCGACAAATACTGGAACGTCCTCCCGAGCCTCAACCTCAAGCTCCAGCTCGCCGAGCGCCGCTTCCTCCGCTTCAGCGTGTCGCAACAGCTCGCGCGCCAACGCATGGCCGACATGCGCGCCGGCCGAAACACGAACTTCAACGCCACCCTCGCGAGTTCGCCGAACATCGGCGACGCGTGGAGCGCCTCCGGCGGCAATCCGCAGCTCCGGCCCTGGCGCTCCAACTCGCTCGACATCGCGCTCGAGCAATACTTCCGCGACAACATGGGCTACATTTCGATCGCGGGCTTCTACAAGGATCTGCGCACCTACACCTACAACCAGACCGTCATCGCCGACTTCACCGGTTTCCCGAGCGGCGGCGTCACGCCCGCCACGTATCTCGGCACCTACACGCGTCCGTCGAACGGCGACGGCGGCACCATCCAGGGCGCCGAAGCCACGCTCTCTTTGCCGAGCGAATTGATCTCCGATTCCTTCCGCGGCTTCGGCCTCATCGTCAGCGGCGCGTATAACGACAGCGACATCGAGCCCAACGGCCCCGGCTCCGGCAGCACGACGATTCCCGGCCTCTCCCAGAAAGTCGCCAGCGCCACGATCTACTACGAGCGCGCCGGCTTCTCCGCCCGCCTCAGCGAGCGCTACCGTTCGTCCTACCGCGGCAACATCTACACCTTCGGCCCGCGCGGCGAAAACTACCGCACGATCGCCACCGAGCAGGTGCTCGACGCGCAGATGAGCTACGAATTCAAATCCGGCGCGTTCAAGGGCCTCACCGTCATCCTCCAGGCCTACAACCTCACGAACGAGCCGCTGCAAACCTCCGAGCAAAACGACCCGCGGCTCGTCGTCGACTACCAGGAATACGGCGCGTCCTACTCCGCCGGCGTGTCCTATAAATTCTGATACGCGTCCCGCCGCCCCGCGCCTCGCCGTGAACTCGTTGCTCAACGCGGTCGCGACGGCCTTCTCCGTCGGACTCGACCCTCCTCGCGCGCCGCGCTCCGGTCCGGCGCGCGACCGAGCCTGCCTTGGGGAATCCCCCGCGTCGTCGCTTCGTCAGCGGCACCCCGTGCCCGCGCATCTGTCCGTCTCCGTCCCTTCCGCCATGGACCCCTCTCCGCCCTCGTGGCTCAACACTCGCACCGCCGGCGTCCTCGCCCATGTCTCGTCGCTCCCCGGCGACTACGGCATCGGCAACCTCGGTCCCGGCGCACGCGAGTTCGTCGATTTCCTGAGCAGCGCGGGCGTGCGCTACTGGCAGATCTGCCCGATCGGTCCGACCGGCTACGGCGATTCGCCTTACCAACTGTTCTCCAGTGCCGCCGGGAATCCCTACTTCCTCGACCTCGGCGAACTCGAAAACGCGGGCCTGCTCACCGTGTCCGATTTGAAGGAGCTGCGCCGGCTGCCCATCCGGCGCGTCAACTACGGCCAGCTTTATTGGAGTTTCTGGCCCGTGCTCGCGCGCGCCGCCGACCGTTTCGCCGACAGCGGCGCGAGCGCCTTCGCCGATTTCGGCCCGCTCCACGCGTTTCGCGAGGAGCACGCGAACTGGCTGCAGCCGTTCGCCGATTTCATGGCGCTCAAGGCGCACTTCGGCGGCGAGGCGTGGATGATGTGGCCGGACTCGTTTCGCGAGTGGACGCCCGCGCTGCACGGCACGCTCCCTCCCGAGGTCGCGCGCGACGCCGAGCGTCACGTGTTTTACCAATACCTGTTCTTCGGCCAGTGGCAGCGGCTGCGCCGCTACGCCGCGTCGAAGGGCGTCGGCATCATCGGCGACGTGCCGATCTTCGTCGCGCTCGACAGCGCCGACACCTGGCGGCACCGCGCGGTGTTTCGCCTCGGGCCCGCCGGCGAACCGCTCGCCGTCGCCGGCGTGCCGCCCGATTATTTCTCCGCCTTCGGCCAGTTGTGGGGCAACCCGCTCTACGACTGGGACCATCTCGCGCGCACCGGCTACGCCTGGTGGATCGACCGGATGCGCGCGGCCTTCGAACTCTACGACGTGATCCGCCTCGACCACTTCCGCGGCTTCGACACGTATTGGGAAATTCCCGCCGATGCCGTCGACGCCCGCACCGGCCAGTGGCAAAAAGGCCCCGGCCTCCCGTTTTTCGAAACGCTCCGCGCCGCGCTGCCGCACGCGCGCCTCATCGCCGAAGACCTCGGCTACATCGGCCCGGACGTCGTCGCGCTCCGCCGCGCCACCGGACTGCCCGGCATGAAAATCCTGCAGTTCGCCTACGGCCACGACGCCAACAACGTCAACCTGCCGCACCACTTCCCGCTCAACAGCGTCACCTACACCGGCACGCACGACAACAACACCGTGCGCGGCTGGCTCGAAGGCCTCACCGAACCGTATCGCGCGCGCATCGACGACTATTTCCAGCTCCACGGTTCGCACTCCGCCTGGCCGATGATCCGCGCCGCGCTCGCCACGACGTCGCGCCTCGCCGTGATCCCGATGCAGGACCTCCTCGATCTCCCCGCCGACGCCGTGTTGAACCGCCCCGGCACGACCGTGGGCAACTGGCAGTGGCGCTTCACCGGCGACCAACTCGCCCGGCTCGCGAAAAACAAACGCGCCGCGCTCCAGCACTGGATCGAACTCTACGACCGCACCGGCGGGCGCGAAGTCTGCGACTACAGCGAACCGCCGTCCGCTTGAGCGTATCCATTTCATGAGCACGCTGCGCCCGCTCGCGCTTGCGGAGATCGTCAAGCTGAGCTTCGGCTTCCTCGGCATCCAGTTCGGCTGGGGTCTCCAGATGGCGAACATGAGCGCCATCTATCAGTATCTCGGCGCCACCGAGAGCGAGATTCCCCTGCTGTGGCTCGCCGCGCCCGTCACCGGCCTGGTCGTGCAACCGATTATTGGATACTACAGCGACCGCACATGGACGCGGCTCGGCCGCCGCCGGCCGTATTTCCTTGTCGGCGCCATCCTCGCCAGCCTCGCGCTGATCGCGATGCCCAACTCCTCCACGCTCTGGATGGCCGCCGGGCTGCTCTGGGTCCTCGATGCGTCGGTGAACATCAGCATGGAGCCGTTCCGCGCCTTCGTCGGCGACCTGCTCCCGCCCGCGCAGCGCAAGGTCGGCTTCGCGATGCAAAGCGTCCTCATCGGCCTCGGCGCGATTCTCTCCTCCGCGTTGCCGTGGCTGCTGACGAATGCCTTCGGCCTCACCCCCGGCGAAACGGCGGAGGGCTCGCGCATCCCGCTCACCGTTCACATTTCATTCTACATCGGAGCCGCGATCTTCTTCGGCGCCGTGCTCTACACCGTGCTCACCACGCGCGAGCACCCGCCCGCCGATCTCGCGGCATTCGAAGCGGAGAAAGCCGCCACCGCCGGCGTCGGCCGCGCCTTTGGCGAGATTTTCGCCGGCCTGAAAACGATGCCGCCCACCATGCGCCGGCTCGCGGTCGTGCAATTTTTCACGTGGCTCGGACTCTTCTGCCTCTGGATTTATTTCGCGCCCGCGATCGCACGCAGCCTCTTCGGCGGCGAACCCGGCTCGCCGGAATATCAGCGCGGGATCGAGTGGGGTGGGGTGTGCTTCGCGACCTACAACGGCGTGGCGTTCGCCTTCGCCTTTGCGCTGATCCCGCTCTCGCAGCGTTTCTCCGCCCGCGCGATTCACCGCGTGTGCCTCGTCGCGGCTGCGCTCGGACTCCTCACCGTCGGCGCGTGGCCGAGCCCCGGCTGGCTGCTGCTCTCGATGGTCGGCGTCGGCATCGGCTGGGCGAGCATTCTCTCGATGCCCTACGCGCTCCTCGCCAACGCGATTCCACCCGCGCGCATGGGCTTCTACATGGGCGTGTTCAACTTCTTCATCGTGCTCCCGCAGATCGTCGCCTCGACGCTCCTCGGCCCGCTCGTCGCCCGCGCCTTCGGCGGCGAAGCGATCCACGCCGTCCTGCTCGGCGGCGCCTCGCTCCTCCTCGCCGCCCTCGCGCTCTCGTGGGTGGACGCAGAACCGATGGCTTGATCGGGAGGTAGGAGCCTGCTTGCAGGCGATTTGGCGCGTCACCCGCGTTCGATGCACGCCATCGCCTGCAAGTTTACCCGCCTTCGGAGGGCATGCTCCTACCCACTCGCGCCGCCCCCGTCACCCCGTCGCCCACCGCCACAGCGCCTCGAAACCCTCCACACCCGCGACACCGACGAACACGAAGAAAGCCACCGCGAGCACGAACACCAGATAGCCCGCGACAATGAATACGCCGTCGAACTCCAGCAGTCCGGCGGCGAGCAACAAAATGCTGAACGCCGGCAGGATGTTGCTGAACGGAATCGGCAGCGGCAGCAGCAGCATCAACGCCCCGAGCACGATCGGCACCGCGTGCGCCTGCTGCAGTTTCGTCGAACGCGTCACCCACAACATCCGCGGCCGCAGAAAATATTCGAAGCCCCGCAAAATCGCCCGCGCCGCCGCAAACACCTTCGCGAACAACTTCGGCGGCAGCCGCGTGTCGAGCAGCCGTTGCGGCAGCCAAGGCTTCTGCCCGAGCGCCAGTCGCACCCCGATCAGCGCGATGATGAAACCGAACGGCGTCGACAGCCCGGGCAACGGAATCGGGGTCGAGAACGGCAGCGCGAGCAGCATCACCAACAGCACGTAACCGCGCCCGTGCAGCACCGCCATCGTCTCGCGCAGCGTCACCGTCTCCACTTCGAACTCGCGCAGGATCAACGCGAGGTCGTCGGAAAGTTTCCGCGGCGCGTTCGGCGGAAGCACGATATTCTGCCCGCTGAGCGTGGGAGGGGGAAGGGGAGTGGGGGAGGAACCTTCGCGCTGCGGCGCGTCAGGTCCCGCGTTGGTTGCCATAAAGTTCGATATGCAGTCGGTGAGCATACCGGTATCCACGCTGCTTGCAAAGTTCCCCCAGCCAGCCCGCACGCGCACGGATCGCCTCGAGCGTCGTGCCTTCCGGCATCAACAGCACGCGGTGCCGCGGGATGTCGCGCTGCAACGACGCGAGCATCCCTTCCAGTTCCTCCACGTCGGCCGGCTGCGCCACCACGAACTTGAATTGATAACGATAGCCGTCGACCCACGCGCGCACCACGTCCGGCTGCCAGCGCAACTGCTCGTGCTTCTTCCGCCACGTCGCGCTCAACCGCTCGTCCGGCGCCGAGTTCAACAGCTTCGGCGAGAGCGACGCGAGATCGCACGCGATCCCGCCCGGCGCCACCGTCGCCGCCGTCTCGATCGTGATGTGATGTCCGCTCTTTTTGATTTCGTCGGCGAGCATCCGGATGTCCTTCGCGATCATCGGCTCGCCGCCCGTCAGCACCACGTGCCGCGCCTGCGGATGATTTTGGATCTCCCCGACGATCTGCGGAATCGTCCGCATCTCGCCCTCCGGATTCCACGACGCATACGGCGTGTCGCACCAGTTGCAGCGCAGATTGCACCCGCTCGCGCGCACGAACACCGACGGCACGCCCGTCAGCATGCCTTCCCCTTGCAGCGAATAAAATATCTCCGAAATCAGCACGTTTTGTCCTCCCGCGAATCACGCCAATCCGCGCGAATCACAAACCGATTCGTGTCTATTCGTGTGATTCGCGGTCACCCGGTTTGCTGGGAATCGCTGGCGTCTCCGCATACACCGTCGGATCCGCCAGCCCCGCCTCCGCAAACGCCTCGCGTCGCTCCACGCACGTGCCGCATTTCCCGCAGTGCACCGCGCCGCCTTTGTAACACGACCACGTCCGCGCAAAATCCACGCCGAGCCGCGCGCCTTCCGCCGCGATCTGCCCTTTCGTGAACGTGATGAACGGCCGCACGAGCCGCACGCCCACATACGTGCCCAGGCTCATCGCCTCGCCCATCGCCCGCATGAAATCCTCCCGACAGTCCGGATAAATCGCATGATCCCCGCCGTGCGCCGCGATCACCACCGCGCCCGCGCCCACGCTCTCCGCCAATCCGCCCGCAATCGACAGCATGATCGCGTTCCGAAACGGCACCACCGTCTGCTTCATGTTCGCCGCTTCGTAATGCCCTTCCGGGATTTCCCCGCCGCTCTTCAGCAAATCCGACGCAAACAGCCGGTTCACGAACTCCATCGCGATCGTCTCGTGCCGCACGCCGAGCTTCGCCGCATGCTCCGCCGCCAACGGCAGTTCGCGGTGATTGTGCTTCGCGCCGTAATCGAAACTCACCGCCGCCACGACTTCATGCTCCCGCGCGGCCCAATAAAGCGCCGTCACCGAATCCATCCCGCCCGAACAAAGCACCACCACCTTCATCGCTTCGACAGCCGCAAAAAGCCTCCGAAAGCGCAAAAGATAAATCCGCCCGCGTTTGGTTTCTTGCGCCTTCTGCGCCTCTTTGCCGCTATCTCCCCATGCTGATCCTGCACGATCCGCAATCCGCCGACTACGGCTCGTCGATGCGCCCCGAACAACCCGCGCGCATCACGAAAAGCGCCGCCCATCTCCGCGCCGCGCATCCCGACTGGGAATGGCGCCTCCCCACGCCCGCCTCCGACGAGGCCCTCCTCCTCGCGCACGCCCCCGAACACCTGAAACGCCTCACCGTCCCGCGCGATTTCGACGACGATACGCCGTTCTTCCCCGACATCGCCGACCACGCCCGCCGCGCCGCCGGCGCCGCCCTCAACGCCGTCGACGTCGCCCTCATGGACCACCGCCCGGCCTTCTCCCTGATGCGTCCGCCCGGCCACCATGCCACCGCCGAAGAGGCCATGGGCTTCTGCTATCTCAACAACGTCGCCATCGCCGCGCGTTTCGCCCGCGAAAAACTCCTCGCCCCGCGCGTCGCCATCTGGGACTTCGACGCCCATCACGGCAACGGCACCGAGGCCATCGTCCGCGCCCGCAACGGCATCCTGTTCACCTCCGTTCACCAGTTCCCCGGCTACCCCGGCACCGGCACGCGCTCCTTCGACAACTGCCGCAACTGGACCGTCGCCCCCCGCACGCCTCGCACCGAACACATGGCCGTCCTCCGCCAGTCGCTCGACGCCATCGTCGCCTTCGCGCCGACCGTGATTTTGGTCTCCGCCGGTTTCGACGCCTACATCCGCGACCCGATCACCTCCATGTCGTTGGAAATCGAGGACTTCGCTACGCTCGGCCGCTGGTTGCGCGAGGCGGGTTTGCCCGCCGCCGCCCTCCTTGAAGGCGGTTATAGCGACGACCTGCCTTTGTTGATCGACGCGTTCGTGTCCACGTGGAAGAAATGAGCCGGATTTCCGCATGATTTCGCGCTTTCTTCCGCTGTCCGTTCGCCGTTTGCTAGGCCTCAAAGTGACTTCCCGTCCGCCCGTTTACACACTTATCGACCAGCCCGGCCAGCTCGCTCCCTTGCTCGCCGCCCTGGATCGTGTCGACGAGGTCTCCCTCGATACCGAAGCGGACAACATGTTTCACTACCGCACCCGGGTCTGCCTGCTGCAGTTTCTGGTGGGCAAGGAAACCTTCCTCGTCGATTCGCTCGCCCCCCTCCAGCTCGACGGTCTCTGGTCCCGCCTCGCCGAGAAACACCTCATCATGCACGGCAGCGACTTCGACCTGCGCCTGCTGCACGATTTTTGCCGTTTCCGACCCAAGAGCATCTTCGACACGATGCTCGCCGCCCAACTCATCAACCGCCCCCGCATCGGCCTCGCCTCGCTCCTCGAAGACCACTTCGGCGTCAAACTCTCGAAGGAATCGCAAAAAGCCAACTGGTCCAAGCGCCCGCTCACCCAGAAGATGCTGGATTACGCCGCGCTCGACGTCTTTTACCTGCCCGCCCTCCGCGACATCCTCACCCGCGAACTCGCCAAACTTCACCGCCTCGACTGGCTCGAACAACAGTGCCGCGCCCAGATCGAGTCGGGCTCCATCGGCTTCGCCCCCCCCGACGAAAACGACTGGCGCATCGGCCGCAGCGAACGCCTCCGCGGCGCCGGCATCGGCGTCCTCCACGCCGTCTGGCACTGGCGCGAACAAACCGCCCAACGCCTCGACGTCCCCCCATTTAAAGTCTGCAGCAGCGACTTGCTGCTGAAAATCGCCGGCGCCGCCGAAACGGGCGAATCCGAAGCCGCCATCCTCGCCCAGGTCCATCTCGGCCGCCGCCACGACCGCCTCGCGCCCTCGCTCGCCGCCGCCATCCGCGCCGGTCTCGCCCGCGATCCGAAAACCCTCCCGCGCCGCCGCGGCCGCGACCCCAGCCACGTCGCGTTGACCCAGGCCGAAGTCGAACTGCTCGACCGCATCAAGGACGACCGCGACAAAATCGCCGCGAAACTCCAGATCGAGCCGACGTTGATCGCCAACCGCGCCCAGCTCGCGCAAATCGCCCGCGCCCCGCGCCGCCTCGACGAACTCGTGCTCCCCTGGCAGGCCAATCTCCTCCGCGACCTCCCCTCGCTGAAATCAGAGTAGGGCGGGTCTCCGACCCGCTCTCGTTTCCCCGCGCCACGCCCGCGCGCCGCGAACTCCCCCGCCGTGCCGCCCGCCGCCGCCCACGACAACGCCAACATCGCGCGCCATCTCGCGCTCATGGCCGCGCAACACCCCGCGCGCGCCGCCCTGAAAATCCCCCGCGGCCGCACGCGTTCGCCCGACGGCCTGCCGCGCATCGATTATCTCGCGCTCACCTTCGCGGAACTCGACGCCGAAGTCGCCGCCTGGTCCGCGCGCCTCGCTTCCGCCGGCATCCGCCGCGGCGATCGCACGCTCGTTATGGTCCGCCAGGGCCTCCCGCTCATCGCGTCCGCCTTCGCCCTGTTTCGCCTCGGCGCCGTCCCGGTCATCATCGATCCCGGCATGGGCCTGAAAAGCTTCCTCGCCTGCGTCGAACGCTCCCGCCCCCGCGCGCTCGTCGGCATCCCCCTCGCGCAACTCGTCAGCCGCCTCTTCCGCCGCGCGTTCTCGTCCGTCGACCTCCGCATCTCCGCCAGCGCCTCCCTCACCGCGCGCCTCCAACCCAAAACCCCAAACTCAAAACCCAAAACCAATTCCGCCGCCGCCGATTCCGCCGTCGCCGCCCCCACCGACCTCGCCGCGATCCTCTTCACCTCCGGCTCCACCGGCGCGCCCAAAGGCGTCTGCTACGAACACGGCATGTTCGACGCCCAGGTCCGCCTCATCCGCGACACCTACGCCATCCAGCCCGGCGAAATCGATCTCCCGCTGCTGCCGATTTTCGCGCTGTTCAACCCCGCGCTGGGCATGACGACCATCGTCCCCGAGATCGACCCCCGCCGCCCCGCCGCCGTCGACCCGCAAAAAATCATCCAGGCCATCCAGCAGGAAAACGTTACCAACTCCTTCGGCTCGCCGACCCTCTGGCGCAAAATCGGCGACCACTGCCTCGCCCACCATCTCACGCTCCCCTCGCTCCGCCGCGTCCTCTGCGCCGGCGCGCCCGTGCCGAAAACGCTCTGGGAGAACTCCCGCGCCTGGCTCCCCCACGGCGAACTCCACAGCCCCTACGGCGCCACCGAAGCCCTCCCCGTCTCCACCATCTCCGCCAGCGAAATCGCCCAACCCGCCGCCCCCTCCGCACCCTCCGCCTCTCCCGGCCCCACCGGAGCACAATGTCATATAATGTATGACAATGCCTCCCCGCCCCGCGGCGCCTGCGTCGGCCGTCCGATCCCGGGCATCGAGGTCAAAATCATCGCCATCACCGACACCCCCATCGCCACGCTTGCCGACGCCCGCGAACTCCCCCTCGGCGAAATCGGCGAGATCATCGTCCGCGGCCCCGTCGTCACCCAAACCTACGACGCCAACCCCACCGCCACCGCCGCCGCAAAAATTGGCGCTTGGCCCTTGGAGCTTGGAGCTTCCGCGCAGCGCAGCGGCGCGGCGGCTTGGCATCGCATGGGCGATTGCGGCTACCGCGACGACGCCGGCCGCCTCTGGTTCTGCGGCCGCAAGGTCGAACGCGTCGAGACCGCCGCCGGCTCGCTCTTCACCGAGCCGTGCGAACAGATTTTCCGCACGCACCCGCGCGTCGCACGTTGCGCCCTGATCGGCCTCGGCGAACGCGGCCAGCAGCGCCCCGCGCTCGTCGTCGAGATCGCGCTCCAGGACTCCGCCCAGCGCCGCGCGCTCGCCCGCGAACTCCGGCTGCTCGCGCTGGAGCACGAGACGACCGCCGCGATCAAACTCTTCTATTTCCGCCCGAGCTTCCCGGTCGACGTCCGCCACAACGCCAAGATCCACCGTCTCACGCTCGCGAAGTGGGCCCTCACCGCCACCGGCTTCGAATCCGACCCGAAACGCTGACGCGCGGTGACGTCACAAGCCTCAAGTAACAAGTGACAAGTTTCCCCGCCGCTCCTTCCTCTTGTTGCTTGATCCTTGTAACTTGAGACTTCCCCCCGCCACCACCCTCGTCACCGGCGGCACCGGCTTCCTCGGCCGACGGCTTGTCGAACGCCTCCTCGCTCAAGGCCGCCCGGTCGCCGTCCTCGGTCGCACGCCCGCCCCCGACCTCGCCGCGCGCGGCGTTCGTTTCATTCGCGCCTCGCTCGACGATGCCGCGGCCGTGCGCGCCGCCTGCGCGGGCATCGAAACGATTTTCCATGTTGCCGCCCGCGTCGGCGTCTGGGGCCGCTACGACGATTTCTTTCGCACCAACGTCCTCGGCACGCGCGCGCTCCTCGAGGGCGCCCGCGCGCACGGCGTGCGCACCTTCGTCCATACCAGCACGCCGAGCGTCATCTACAACGGCCGCGATCTCGCCGGCGCCGACGAATCCCTTCCGCTCACGACCGACTGCCCGAGCCCGTATCCGCTCACCAAGGCCATCGCCGAGCGCGAGGTCCTGGCCGCCAACTCGCCCACGCTCCACACCGTCGCGCTTCGTCCGCACCTAATCTGGGGCGTCGGCGATCCGCATCTCGTTCCCCGCGTGCTCGCCCGCGCCCGCGCCGGCCGCCTGCGCATCGTCGGCACCGGCCTCAACCGCGTCGACATGGTCCACATCGACAACGCCGTCGACGCCCACCTCCTCGCCGAATCCACCCTGACCACTTGTCATCTATTAGATGACAAACGTCCGCAGGAGCCGGACTCCCCCGCCGGCATGGTCCGCGGCATCACGCCCGATCCCCACGCCGCGCTCGCGCCGCAACCGGCCGGCGGACGCGCGTTTTTCATCACCAACGGCGAGCCGGTCGTCCTCTGGGAATGGATCAACGGCTTGCTCGTCGCCCTCGGCGAAAAACCCGTCACCCGCCGCCTCTCGCTCCGCGCCGCCACCGCGATCGGCGCGGTCTGCGAAACCGCCTGGCGCGCGCTGCCGCTCCGCGGCGAGCCGCCGATGACGCGCTTCATCGCCGCGGAACTCGCGAAGGATCACTGGTTCGACCTCACCGCCGCCCGCCGCGACCTCGGCTACGTCCCCCGCGTCAGCATGGCCGAAGGCACCGCCGAGCTCGTGGAGTCGTTGCGCGCCGCCGCCTCCCGTTGAGCCGGCTCCGGCGCCCCGGCCGCTGCGCCACGCTCCGCCACCGGCTTGCGACCGTTTCCCGCGTTGACCCCTCGCGCGTAGCGCTTACCTAGACACGCTCCGCCCGTGAACCGCGTTCACATCAAAACCTACGGCTGCCAGATGAACGAGCGCGACAGCGAAGCCGTCGCGGCGATGCTGCGCGCCCGCGGTTACCGGATCGTCGCCGACGAAAACGATTGCGACGTGTTGCTGCTCAACACCTGCAGCGTGCGCGACGCCGCCGAGCAAAAAGCCATCGGCAAGGCCGGCTACCTCCAGGCGCGCAAGAAAAAGCAGCCCGACTTCGTCCTCGGCATCCTCGGCTGCATGGCGCAAAACCGCGGCGCCTCGCTCCTCGACCAGCTCCCCGACGTCGACCTCATCGTCGGCACGCAGAAATTTCACCAGGTCCCCGGCTACCTCGACAACCTCCGCGCCGCGCGCGACGCCGGCGTCCCGATCGCCGACACGATCATCGACATCGGCGAGGAAGCCGGTTCGCAAAACACGATCAAGGATCACCTCGCGCCCGAGCCCGATGCCTCCGGCGCGCTCGAGCGCCAGGTCAGCGCCTTCGTTTCCATCCAGCAGGGCTGCAACATGGATTGCGCGTTCTGCATCGTCCCGAAAACCCGCGGCGACGAACGCTCGCGGCCGATGGACGACATCGTGCGCGAATGCGAACAGCTCGCCGCCCGCGGCGTCCGCGAGATCACACTCCTCGGCCAGATCGTCACCAGCTACGGCCGGCGCGACTACGTGCACACGGCCGGCATCTCGCCCTTCGTGCAGTTGCTCGAGCGCGTCCACGCGATCGACGGCATCGAGCGCATCCGCTTCACCTCGCCGCACCCGCGCGGCTTCAAGGACGACCTTGTCGCCGCTTACGGCCGGTTGCCCAAGCTGTGTCCTTACGTTCACCTGCCGATGCAGAGCGGCAGCAACCGCATCCTGCGCGCGATGAACCGGCCTTACACGCGTGAGCGTTACAAGGAAATCGTCGACGCGCTGCGTGCCGTGACGCCCGACATGTATTTCTCGACCGACGTGATCGTCGGCTTTCCCGGCGAAACCGACGAAGAGTTCGAGCAGACGCGAGAGCTCTTCGAGGCCTGCAACTACGACATGGCCTACGTATTCAAATATTCGATTCGCACCGGCACGCCCGCCGCCGGCATGGGCGACCAGATTCCCGACGACGTGAAGGAGTCGCGCAACGCGATCCTCCTCGATCTCCTCCGCAAAAACTCCGAGCGCCGCAACGCGCTGCTCCTCGACACGGTCGAGGAGGTGCTCGTCGAGGGACCCGACAAAAGCGGCGCGCATTTCACCGGGCGCACGCGCGGCAACCGCGTGTGCGTCTTCGACGCCGACCCGCGCCTGATCGGCGAACTCGTTCCGCTGAAAATCACCCGCGCCAGCGTGAGCACGCTCTACGGCGAGTTGGTGCTGGCGGGAGTCCAAACCTGATGGCCGCAAAAAGGCACAAGATGCGCAAAAAACATCTTCCTTCTCTGCGCCTTTTTGCGCCTCTTTGCGGCTAATCTCATGTCCCTGACCCTCGCCACGCTGCTTCCCGGCCTGTTCCTCGTCGCGCTCGGCGTGCCGTTGCTGTTCAACAGCTCGCGCGTGGTGTCGTCGCTGAAAGCCCTGCCCCGTTCGCAATCCGCCGCCTACGTCTTCTTCGGAATCGGCGCGCTGTGGTTTCTCTGGAATGTTCTGCACCTTTCGCCCGCCGACTTCGGCGACTACCGCGTCTGGCTCGCACTCGGTTTCGCCGCCGTCGCCGTGCTCGCGTTCAAGTGCGTGCCCGACTTCCTCGCCGTCCGCGGCCTGTGCGTGCTCGTGCTGCTCTCCGCCTCGCCGCTCCTGGAGGCCGCGTTCATGGAATACCAGCACCCGCAACGCCTGTTCATGGTGACGCTCGTTTACGTGTTCATCGCCTTCGCCATCTGGCTCGGCGCCTCGCCCTACCGGCTCCGTGATTTCTTCGGCTGGCTCTTCGCACGTCCCGCGCGCTCGCGCACCTTCGGCGGCGCGCTCGCCGCCTACGGCCTGCTGCTCGCAGTCGTGTCCTTCACCTACTGACCCCGCGCGATGCCTTACTTGTCGCCGCCGAGGTTCGAGGGTAGGAGCCTGCTTGCAGGCGGTTCAGATTCCGTGGCTCGCTGCGTAAGCAGCGGGATCGCCATCGCCTGCAAGCAGGCTCCTACCTCCGACCAGGTATGACGCACGCCGCCAGTCATCCACCCGTCCTCCTCGTCCTCGCCGGTCCCGCCGGGTCCGGCAAAAGCACGCTGTGCGACCGTCTCGTTGCCGAGGACCCCTCCTTCTCGCGCGTCATCACGACCACCACGCGCGCCCCGCGCCCGGGCGAGATCGACGGCGTGCACTACCATTTTTTCACACCCGAGCAGTTCGACGAAAAGATCGCCGCCGGCGAGTTCCTCGAATGGGCCTGGGTCCACGGCAAACGCCGCTACGGCACGCTCAAGTCGAGCGTCCTCGAACCGCTCGCCCGCGGCCACAACCTCGTGATGAGCGTCGACGTGCAGGGCGTCGAAAGCTTCCGCGAAGCCGCGCGCAGCAATCCGCTGCTCGCGCGTCACATGACGACCGTCTTCATCATCGTCGACCACGACCGTCTCGTCGCGCGCATGCGCGCCCGCGCGCAGGACAACGAGGAGGAAATCGCCGGCCGCATGAAGACCGCCGAGCGCGAACTCCGCGAAGCGCACAAGTTCGATTTCCGCATCGAGAGCCACACCCGCGACGAAGATTTCGCCGCGCTCCTCGCCATCCTCGAAAAAGCCCGCGCCAAGGCCCTGGCCGGGTAGGGCCAGGCGCACCGACTTCGCCGCGGTCGCGCCCGACGCCCGTCGGGCTGTTCGAAATTCGTTTCCGAGCCGGTCTCTGGACCAGTCCAACCCTCCCCTTGCAGTCGAAACCACCATCAGTAACCCAACCTCATCCAGTCCGGCTCTCTCGTTTTAACCCTCCAGCTTCCGGGGAGCTGGTCACAGCCCGGTCAGCTGAGCTCCGATATCCAGGTTGAAAACACCCCGCCCTCCCTGCATCGTGTCCGCATGCCGATGTCCGTTGACCAGATCCTCGCCGAGGCACGTCAACTTCCCGACGCGCAGCGCGCAGAACTCTTCGATCGATTGCTCGTCGAATCGTTTTCTCCGGATGAGGCTATCGATCGCACTTGGACCGAAGAAATTCGCCATCGCCTGAGCGATATCGAATCAGGCCGCGAAAAGGGCGTCGACGGTGAAGAAGTGCTGGCAGAGATCCGCCGAATCGTTGGCCGGTGAAATCCGTTCGGTTCCACCGCATGGCCCGCGAGGAACTCCGGCATGCGGCCGAACATTACGCCGCCATCGACCCGGCCCTTGGCCGACGTTTCTACGACGCGATCGAACGGCTTATCCAGGATGTGCGGGTTCGCCCCACGGCTTTCCGCACGTTCGCCCCACCGGCTCAACGGCACTTCGGTCCTCGTTTTCCTTATGCCATCGTTTACCTCAATCGGCCCGATCACGTCTGGATCGTGGCCGTGATGCACTTCCGTCAGCGCCCCAGCTACTGGACCGATCGGCTACTCTGACGAGGGTTCGCCCGCTTATGGCTACATCACGCGTCCCCCTCGGCTCCTTCCGCCTTCTGCGCCTTTTTGCGGCCGCACGTCAGCATCCCTTCGTAGTTCCAACTCACCGCGCCGCCGTCGCTCGCGCCGGCATCATCCTCCCCGGCGGCGCCGGCGGTTTCGCCCGCAGCACGCTGTGATTCACCACCCGCCGCTGCTCCATCGTCAGCGGCGGCAGATCCGGCAGCGCGTTCGCGCGCGACTCGTTCAGCCAATCGCGCGCCAGCCAGCGAAACTCGTCCCACCGCTCCGCGATGAACTGATCCCGCCCCGTCATCGGCGCACCGTCGCCCGCCAGCGGCCCCGCCGCCGCCGCCTGCCGCAGCAAACTCCGCCACTCCGTCAGCAATCGATCCAAATCCCCGCGACCCGCCGTCTCGATCTCGTCCAACACTTCACGCCGACGCGCGCCGTCCGCCACCAGCGCCCGCACCGCCTCACTCGCGCCCGACCCATAATTCACCGGCAAGCCTTCGTGCAGCCACCCGTCGATCGTCAGCCGCCGATACGCCCGCGCACACTCCGCCGCCAGCCGGCCCAGCCGGCGCGGATTCGTCCCGCAAAACCGCTCGCCGCCAAACAGGTTAGCCGCATCGAACAACACATCCTCCACCGGATACCGCCGGTTCTCCAGCGCCGCGCTCAACGCCAGCCCTTCCGGCCCCAGGAAAAACGACACGATCTCGCCGCGCACCGTCAGCTTCAACCCGCGATCCAGCACGCCCGTCCGCTGCCACTGCCACAACAGCGTCGGCTGCGGATTCAGCGCGAGACACACTTCGCGCCGCGCACACGTTACACAGCCCGGAAACGGATTCCGCTCCCGCCGCACCAGCCGCGCGCGACCTGTATCCGTTTCTTCACCACACGGCACGTTCTCCGCCGACGCCTCCGGGCCGCGTCGTTCCATGCCCAGCGGAATCCGCCCGTCGCTGAAAAACCGCTCGGCTTCCGTGATCGCCAGCTCCGCCGCCGACCGACCGCCGCGGAGCTGCCGCAGAAAAAACGCCCACGGCAGCGCCACCGCGCGCTTCAACCGCAATTGCTCCGCCCGCCGCATCCGCGGCGTCTCGCGACTCACCAGCACATAGCCCATTTCGTCCAGCCCGCGCCGCCCCGCGCGCCCGATCATCTGCAGCAGCTCATGCGGCGCGATCTCCCGCTCGACCTGACCATGCCGGTAACTTCCCGCGGTCACCATCACCGATCGCAGCGAGAAATTGATCCCCGCGCTCAACCCCAGCGTCGCCACCACCGCGCGCAGCTGCCCCGCCTTCGCCAGCGGTTCGATCACGCCCGCGCGCTGGCCGTAGCTCAGCCCGCTGTGATGATACGCGACGCGCGCCTTCAACAGCTTTGCGAGCACCGGCCCGCACAACTGCTCCTGCTCCGGCGTCAGCGTCAACGTATCCGCGAGCGGCAGCTCGCGCGCGAACTGCCGCGCCAGCCGCTCCGCATCCCGCCGGTGCGGCGCGAACACCAGCACCGGGCCCAACCCTTCGCGCAACGCCCCCGCGACCCGCTTCGACCAGAAGCCCTCGATCACCCGCGGCAGACCGTGCGTGAGATCGTCCACATCCACCTCCTCCAACTGCACCGGCCGCTCGCGATGCTGCACCACCGCCACGTCGCGTCCGAGCCGCGTCAGCCACGCCGCCACATCCGCCGGATTCGCCACCGATCCCGAGAGCAACAGCAACTGCAGCTCCCGCGGCGCCGACAGCAACACGCCTTCGTAATGATTGCCGCGATGCGCGTCTCCAATCCACTGATACTCGTCGACCACGAGCAGTTGAAACGGCCCGCCGCCCGCCCGCCCGCGCGGCTCCCGCGCCGCCGGTGCGACCACCAGTCCCTGCACCGCCTCCAGCGTCGCCACCACCACCGGCGCCTCCGGCTCGATGCACAGATCGCCGGTCATGATCCCCACGCGCCACCCGCGCGCCCGCCACTCCGCGAACTTGTCGTTCGCCAGCGCACGCGTCGGCACCGTGAACAGCGCCCGCTTCGCGAAATTGCCCTGCTCCGCCCAGCGCTCGAACACATACGTCTTTCCCGCCCCGGTCGGCGCGTCGACGATCACGTCCTTCGCCGCCCGCAGACCCGCCAGCGCGTCTGCTTGCCAGCGATCCGGCAGCATCAGCTTTTGCAGATTCGCAAACGCGTCGGACAGCACGCGCGCAAATTGGCGGCCGGCCCGTTCTCGGTCAAACCCGCCGACCCGAAATTCGTCACCGGTGGAGCCCGACGTCGCCGCCGGGCTATTCGCCTTCGCAGGTTGCTTTCAAACCAGCCCGACGGGACTCTTTGGACCGGAGACAAGGGTAACAGGTGTTCGGAGACATGGGTAACACCGTGGGCGGATGGTTAAGGTTGGGTTGAAGAG
>JAEYYL010000038.1 GCA_023430825.1 Verrucomicrobiota bacterium
GCGGCGTGGGAAACGTTGTTGGCGGAAGATCGCTCGCGTGGTTTCGCGTTCGAGGAGGCGCCGTTGATGCGGGTGACGCTTGTGCGCGTCGGCGCGGATCGCTGGCGGTGGTTGTGGAGTCATCATCACCTGCTGCTCGATGGCTGGTGTTTGCCGCTGGTGTTTCAGGACGTGCTGGGCGACTACGAGCATCGTATCGGCGGAGTGGAGACGGCGCCGGCGGCCGGCTTGCCGTATCGCGCGTATGTCGACTGGGTGCTCGCGCAGGATCTGGCCGCGGCGGAGCGTTACTGGCGTGCGCAACTCGCCGGGTTCGAGGGCGCGCCGGAGCTGCGTTTGCCGGCGCCGAGCGTGGCGGAAGCGGTGGCGGACTCGGGCGATTTGGAATTGCGGCTCGACGCGGCGGAAAGTGCGGCGCTGCGGGGTTGGGCTCGCGCGCACGGGCTGACGTTGAACACGCTTTTCCAAGGTGCGTGGGCGTTGCTGTTGCAACGCTACGGCGCGGGTGACGACGTGGTGTTTGGGGTGACGGTGGCGGGGCGACCGGCGGAGTTGCCGGGGGCGGAGAAGATCATCGGATTGTTTATCAACACGCTGCCGTTGCGCGTGCAGGTGGCAGCGGAGCGCGAGGCGGCGGACTGGCTGCGGGCGCTGCAACTCGCGCAAGCCGAGATGCGCGGCTACGAGCACAGTCCGCTCGCGTCGGTGCAGGGCTGGAGCGAGGCGCCGCGCGGGCGGGCGCTGTTCGAATCGATTCTCGTGTTCGAGAACTATCCGGGCGACGAGGCGGTGCGCGCGCTGCGGACGAGCTTGCAGTTCGAGGGATTGCACACGCGCGAGCGGACCAATTATCCGCTGACGGCGGCGGTGCTGCCGGGCGACGCGATCACGATGAAGCTGCATTTCGATGCGAAGCGGTTCGCCGCGCCGGCGATGCGGCGGATGATTGCGCATTGGCGTCAGATTGCCGCGGCGCTGGCGGGGTTGGAGGCGGAGTCGAAACGGCTCGGCGATATCGCGCTGCTCGACGACGACGAGCGCGCGCGCGTGCGGGCGTGGAGTGAAGCGCCGGTGGATTTCGATGGGGCGGCGACGGTGAACGAATTGATTGCGGCGTGGGCGACGAAGACGCCGGAGGCGCCGGCGCTGCTCGGGCCGGAGCGCGTAATCGGTTATGGTGAACTTGAACGACGGGCGTCGCAGCTTGCGTCGAGACTGCAGCGGATCGGTGTGCGCCGCGGGAGCTGCGTGGCGGTGTGTCTCGAGAAAACGCCGGAGCTGGTCGTGGCGATGCTCGGCGTGTTGAAGGCGGGGGCGGCGTTCTTGCCGCTTGATCCGCGTTTCGCGCGGGAGCGGCTGGCGTTTCTGGTCGAGGATGCGAAGCCGGTGGCGCTGCTCGTGCATGAGGCGACGGCGTGGACGGCGGAGTTGGTGGAGGTGCCGGTGATTTCGGTGAGCGGCGGCGAGGGTGAACTTGCCGATGAGGCTGAAACGTCCCTGCGCTCACGCGCAGAGTCACCCGAGACGGCGGTGACGGCAGAGGATCTGGCGTATGTGATTTACACGTCGGGGTCCACGGGGCGGCCGAAGGGCGTGATGCTCACGCATGGCGGACTCGCGAATCTGGCGCAGGCGCAGGCGGTGGCGACGGGGCTCGGGCCGGGGCAGCGCGTGCTGCAGTTTGCGTCGATCAGCTTCGATGCGGCGGTGTCGGAAATTTTCATGGCGCTGGTTTCCGGTGCGGCGCTGTGGCTCGAACCGCGCGACGACGTGCCCGAGCCGCGGGCGTTCGCGGAGCGGCTGCGCACGGCGCGGATCGATCATGCGACGCTGCCGCCGGCGCTGCTCGGTGCGTTGGAGCCGGCGAATTTTTCCGGACTGCGCACGCTGCTGGTCGCGGGCGAGGCGGCGAGCGAGGAACTTTATCGCGTGTGGGCGCGGGGGCGGCGGTTGTTCAACGCTTACGGTCCGACGGAGATCACGGTGTGCGCGACGATGGCGGAGATCGCCGCGGACGCTGATGCGATCACGCTCGGGCGTCCGCTGGCGAATTTGACCGTGTTCGTGCTCGATGCGCAGGGCGCGCCGTGTCCGGCGGGCGTGCCGGGCGAGATTTGCGTCGGCGGGGCGGGCGTCGGGCGCGGTTATCTCGGGCGGCCGGAATTGACGGCCGAGCGCTTCGTGCCGGATCCGTTTTCGCGGGTGCCGGGATCGCGGCTGTATCGCACGGGGGATGTCGGCCGCTGGCGCGAAGACGGGCGCGTCGAATTTCTTGGGCGGGCGGATGAGCAGGTGAAGATTCGCGGTTTTCGCGTGGAACCCGGCGAAATCGAGGCGGCGCTTGCGACGCATCCGGCCGTGTCGGGCGCGCGGGTGCTCGCGCTCGACGATGCGAATGGCGCGAAATTTCTCGCGGCGTATGCGGTGTTGCAGGCTGGTGCGACGCTGACGTCGGCGGAGTTGCGGGCGCACCTCGCGTCGCGGCTGCCGGATTATCTCGTGCCGCGACATGTGATGGTGCTCGCGGCGTGGCCGCTGACGACGGCGGGGAAGATCGACCGGCGGGCGTTGCCTACGCCGGCCGAGGATAAAACGAGCGAGCGCGGTGAGTCGGCGGCGCCGCTCGCCGGGGAGATCGAAGAGACGCTGGCGGCGATCTGGCGCGAGGTGTTGCGCGTGGCGGCGGTCGGGCCGGACGATAATTTCTTCGAGCTGGGCGGCGATTCGATCGTGAGCCTGCAAATCGTCGCGCGTGCGCATCAGGCGGGCTATGAGCTGACGCCGCGGCAGCTGTTCCAGGCGCCGACGATTCGCGCGCTGGCGACGGTGGCGACGCGCGCGGGAAAACGCGCCGACGCGACGGACGATGAAAACGGCGACGCGCCGCTCACGCCGATTCAGCATTGGTTTTTCAAACAGGAGCAGCCGGACGCGCATCATTGGAATCAGTCGGTCGTGCTCGAGTGGCGTCACGCGATCTCGGCGCAGCAACTCGGTTGCGCGCTCACGGCGGTCATCGCGCGTCATGGTGCGTTTCGGCTGCGTTTCACGCGCGATGCGGCCGCCGCGTGGCGGCAAACCTACGCAGCGATCGCGAGCGATGCGGCGGACGTGGAACTGCCGGTGCATCCGCTTGCGACACTGACGGAGGTCGCGACGGCGCTGCAGGCGAGCTTGAATCTGGTCGAGGGCCCGCTGTGGCGTGCGGCGTTGTTCACGGGCGACGAGAAAACGAAGCCGCAGCTTTTTTTGGTCATTCACCATCTCGTGGTCGACGGCGTGTCGTGGCGGATTCTGGCGGGAGATCTGGCGCAGGCATGCGCGCAGATCGTCGCCGGACAGCCGGTGGAGCTGGCGACGCCGGCGGTGTCGTATGGAAAGTGGGCGCGTTCGCTGGTGGAGCGGGCGCAGACGGCGGAGATGCGCGCGGAGCTCGGGCATTGGCGCATGCTCGCGGGAGTCGGTGGCACGCTGCCGCGCGATTTTCTGGCCGACGCCGGTGCGCTGGGGGTGGAGGCGGTGGAGACGTTGCACGTGGAACTCGATGCGGAGGCGACCGGCTCGTTGTTGCGTGAGGCGTCCGCGGCCTATCGGTTGCGCGCTGACGAGCTGTTGCTCGCGGCGTTGGCGCACACGCTTGCGGCGTGGACGGGACGGGCGGCGACGGTGGTCAGCCTGGAGAATCACGGTCGCGAGGATCTCGGCGACGCGCTCGATCTCAGCCGGACGGTCGGATGGTTCACGAGCTTGTATCCAGTGCGGTTGGACGCCGCGGCGGGGACGACGATCGGCGAATTGTTGACGGCGACGAAGGAAACGCTGCGCGCGGTGCCGCGTCACGGCGTCGGTTTTGGCGTGTTGTCGCAACTTTGCGCGGACGACGCGGTGCGCCGCGAACTCGCCGCGTTGCCGCGCTCGGAGCTCTGTTTCAATTATCTCGGGCAGGTCGATCACACGCTCGGACCGGACGCGCCGTTTGCGCTGGTGGACGCGGTGACCGGACCCGGATCGAGTCTGCGCGGTCATCGTGCGCACCTGATCGACATCAACGCCATGGTGACGAACGGCCGGCTGGGCGTGACCTGGATCTACAGCGGGCGGGCGCATCGCCGGGCGACGATCGCGCGGCAGGCGGACGCGTTTCTTGCGCAGGTGCGGACGCTGCTGGCGCATTGTGTGTCGCCGGACGCAGGCGGGCCGACGCCGTCGGATTTCACGAATGTGCGTCTCGACGCGAGAGAACTCGACGCGCTGCTCGACGATCTCGCATAACCGCGCGCGCACCGACGGACGAATTTATCACTCATGAGCAAGGCCGCTTCCATCGAAGACATTTTTCCGCTCAGCCCCCTGCAAAAAGGGCTCCTGTTTCACACGCTCTATTCGCCGGGCGAGGGAATGTATTTCGAGCAGCTCACGTGTGAACTGGTCGGCCGGCTCGACGAGACGGCGTTTGCGGACACCTGGCGGTTGCTCGTGGCGCGGCATCCGATTTTGCGCACGGCGTTCGTGTGGAAAGGCCAGAGCGAGCCGCGGCAGGTGGTGCACAAAACGCTCGAGATGCCGTGGCAGCGCGAGGACTGGCGCGCGTTTTCGCCGGAGCAGCAGCAGGAAAAACTGGCGGCGTTTCTGGCGTCGGACCGCAAGCGCGGCTTCGAACCGAACCGTGCGCCGCTCATGCGGCTCGCGACGCTGCGGTTGTCGGACACGGTCTGGCAACTCGTCTGGAGCCATCATCACCTGTTGCTCGACGGCTGGTCGTTTCCGCTGCTGCTGCGCGAATTCGGCGTGGCTTACAGCGCGTTTTGCACGCAGCGGATGCCGGAGCTGCCGGCGGCGCGTCCGTTCGGCGCGTATCTTCAGTGGCTCCAGAAAAAGGATACGTCGCGGGACGAGGCATTCTGGCGGGAGCAGATGCGCGGGTTCGCGGTGCCGACGCCGCTGACGATCGACCGGCCGGGGCGTGGCGGCGACGATTACGAGGTGATCGATTTTGCGCTCAGCGAGGCGGACACGACGCGGCTGCAGCAGATCGCGCGCGATCATCAAGTGACGTTGAACACGCTTTCGCAGGGCGCCTACGCGCTCGTGCTGTCGCGCTATGCGAGCACGGAGGACGTGGTGTTCGGCGTGACGGTGTCGGGCCGGCCGGCGGATCTCGCGGGGGTGGAGAACATCGTTGGCCTCTTCATCAACACGCTGCCGTTGCGCGTGCCGGTGACCGACGATGCCGAGGCGGGTGTGTGGCTGCGGGCGTTGCAGGAGCGGCAGGTGGCGTTGCAGGAGCACGGGCACTCGGGACTGGGCGACATCCAGGGCTGGAGCGAGGTGCCGCGCGGGCAGCAGCTGTTCGAGAGCCTGTTTGTTTTCATCAACTACCCGGTCGACACGGCGCTCTCGCAGCGTTTCGGCGAACTGGAGCCGCGCGCGCTGCGCTTCGTGGAGCGCACGAATTATCCGCTGACGATCGATGTGCTGCCGGGCGCGCGGCTGACGTTGCGCACGGCGTTCGACAAGGCCCGGCTCGAACGCGACGCGGTGTTGCGGATGCTCGGGCACATTCGGCGCGCGCTGCTGGCGCTCGGTGAGCCGAACGTGCGGCTTGGCCAGATCGCGCTCGTGTCGGACGAGGAACGGGCGGCGTTGCTCACGTTGTCGACGCCCGTCGCGCCGGTGGAGGATTTGCGCGAAGGCAGCCTGCACGCGTGGTTCGCGCGCCAGGCGGCGGCGACGCCGGACGGCATCGCGGTGACGGCGGAGGCGGGCACGCTGACTTACGCGGAGCTCGACCGGGCGGCGAACGCGATCGCGCAGCGACTGCGGGCGTTCGGTGTCCAACGCGGCACGCTTGTTGGACTTTTCCTCGAACGCGATGCGCCGATCGTTGTCGCGCTGCTCGGCATCCTCAAGGCCGGCGGCGCTTACGTGCCGCTCGATCCGATTTATCCCGACGAACGGCTCGACTACACGATTGAGGACAGCGGCGTGCCGGTGATCATCACGTCGAGCGAACTCTCCGCACGGTTGAGCGATCCGATGGTGATGCGGATCGAACTCGATGCGGAGTGTCTGCGTCCGGCCGAGGGCGAGGACTGTTCGCCGCTGCCGTGCGTTAACGAGCCCGAGGATACCGCTTACGTCATCTACACGTCGGGTTCCACCGGCCGGCCGAAGGGCTGCATCGTCACGCATCGCAATGTCCTGCGGCTCTTCACCGCGACGGAGGTCTGGTATGATTTCAACGCGAGCGACGTGTGGACGTTTTTCCATTCCGCGGCGTTCGACTTTTCGGTGTGGGAAATCTGGGGTGCCTTGCTCTACGGCGGTCGGCTCGTGGTCGTGCCGTATTTCACGAGCCGCGAGCCGGCGGCGTTTTGCGAACTGCTGGTGCGGGAGCGCGTCACGATTTTGAACCAGACGCCGTCGGCGTTTCGGCAGTTGATGAAGGCGGAGGAGGCGCGCGGCGGGGGCGCCGCGGCTCCATTGAGTCTGCGCTATGTGATTTTTGGCGGCGAGGCGCTGGAATTCGCGAGCTTGCGCGGCTGGTTCGAGCGGCACGGCGACACGCGTCCGCAACTGGTCAACATGTATGGCATCACGGAGACGACGGTATTCGTCACGTATCGTCCGCTGCGCCGCGGCGACGCTTACGAAGGGCGCGGGAGTTTGATCGGCATTCCGATTGCGGACTTGCCGACGCTCGTGCTGGACACGCGCGGCCATCTCGTGCCGCTCGGCGTGCCGGGGGAACTCTGCATCGGCGGGCTCGGGCTCGCCGACGGCTATCTGAAACGACCCGAGCTGACGGCGGAGAAGTTCGTGCCGGACCCGTTTGGCGTTTCGGTGAATGGCAAACTTTACCGGTCCGGCGATCTCGCGCGCCGGCTGACGGATGGCGACATCGATTATCTCGGGCGCATCGACGACCAGGTCAAAATCCGCGGCTTCCGCATCGAGCTCGGCGAAATCGAAAACGTGCTCGCGACGCATCCGGCGGTGCGCGAGGCGGTCGTGCTTGCGCGCGCTGACACGCCCGGCGCGGAGAAACGCCTGGTGGCCTATGTCGTGCCGCGCGGCGGCGAGCGGCTGACGGTCGACGTGCTGCGCGAGCACCTGATCACGCGTCTGCCGGAATACATGGTGCCGTCGGCGGTGGTGCCGCTCGAGCAACTGCCGCTCACGACCAACGGCAAGGTCGACAAGCGTGCCCTGCCCGATCCGACCGGTTTGGCGACCGATGTGTCGGCGGATTACGTGGAGCCGCGCAACGATCGCGAGCGCGCGCTCGCCGAGATCTGGCGCACGATCCTCGGGGTCGAACGCGTGGGCGTGAC
>JAEYYL010000072.1 GCA_023430825.1 Verrucomicrobiota bacterium
AGGAGTCTGTCGGACTTAGGCGCACAAAGGCGTTTATAGATGCATATTCGATCTCACGGGACCTTTTTATCGCGAATAATCGATGCCAGATGGCCTTCATTTTCTAAGTCCGACAGACTCTTAGCGCAAGCCACCGTCGCTTCCGGCTTGAAGGTAGGAGTCTGCTTGCAGGCGATTTCGGGCGGTCCCGCTGCTCACGCAGCGAGCCACGGAGCCTGAATCGCCTGCAAGCCGCGCTATCTTGCGGTTATTTGGAGCCGAGCAGTTCGGCGACGAGGGTGTCGGCGCCGTCGAGCTTGCGCATCACCTCGAGGATCGCGCGGACGTCGACACTCACCGAGCGGGCGAGCGTCTCGGTGTAGGCGTAGTTCCAGACGAGCGTGTGGATGTTGCCATCGAAAATGATGCCGATGAACTCGCCGTCGCGGTTCAGCACGGGACTGCCGGAATTTCCGCCGATGCTGTAGTTCGTGCTGATGAAATTGAACGGCGTGCTCAGATCGAACTTCTCCTTCGCCGCGAGCCAGCGCTCGGGGAGCTGGTAGGGCGAGACGTGGCCGCGGTCGGCGGCGCGCTCGAAGAGGCCGCCCATCTGCGTGTAGGCGGGGATTTTCTCGCCGCCTTGCTCGATGCCTTTCACCACGCCGTAGGAGAGCCGAAGCGTGAACGTGGCGTCGGGCGAAACTTTGTCGCCGTCCTTGGCATAGCGGACCTTCGCGATCTTGGCGTGAGCCTGCACCTTCAACTCGTTTTGTGCCTCGACGATCTTGCGCGCGGCGCGGGCGGGCTCGTCCATCGCGAGCGCGAGGGCGATCATCGTGTCGGAGGCTTGCGCGAGCTGGTCGGCGCTCTGCGCGTAGAACGCGCGGCGGGCGGCGATGTCCTTCACGCGCGTGCCGGCGACCAGTTCGGCGGCGCGCACGGCGGGCGATTTACCGTCGAGGGCGCGTTGCACGACCGGGTCGTTCGCGCCGAGCTCGATCGCGAGCACGGTGAGGAAGTGTTCGAGCTTCAGCGTCTCGAAGTCCTCGTGGATCGGCATGGCGGAGAACAGGGCGAGTTCGAAGGTGGTCTGGCCGGAGTCGCGATACTCGGCGAGCCGGTCGCCGTTGGGCTTGGTGCGCTCGGTGGCGGAGCGGACGAGTTTGCGCGCGAGGTCGAAGAGCTCCGAGTTGAAGGCATAGGCCTCGAGGTAATTGTAGCGCACGGCGTGTTCGGCGATGACCTGCTGGGCGGCGGCGATGTCGTCCCAGGCGGTGGCGGCGCCGAGGCTTTGGTCGCTGACCGCGAAGCCCTTCAACGCGGCTTCCTCGGCTTGTTTGGCGGCGAGCAGCGCGGGATCGAGCAGGCCGGCGATGCGGCCGTCCCAGACCTTGCGGCTGTTCTCGATCGAGCGGAGTTCGTCCTGCGCGCGGCGGGCGTTTTCCTGGCCGCCTTTCGAGTAGCTGTTGAGCAGGACCTCGCGGCTTTTCAACCAGCGCAGGGCGTTGGGCACCTGCCGGTCGCGGGCGTATTCGAGTTCGGCGAGCGTGATCAGCCGCTGCGTGGCGCCGGGGTGGCCGGTGAGAAACACGAGATCGCCTTCGCGTGAACCCGCGGGATTCCACTTGAAGAAATGTTCCACCTTCGCCGGCGCGTCGTTTTCGTAGGCGCGGAAGAGCGCGGCATCGATGTTGAAGCGCGGGTAGCCGAAGTTGTCGGGGTCGCCCCCGAAAAAGGCCGCCTGCTCCTCGGGCGCCCAGACGAGACGGACGTCGGTGTAGCGTTTGTAGCGATAAAGATGATACTGCGCGCCCTGGTAGAGCGTGACGACGTCGCTGCGCAGGCCGGTGGCGTCGAGCGATTCCTTTTCCAGCGCGGCCTTCGCGGCGTTGCGCGCGGCGAGGGCGGCTTCGGCGGACATGTCGGGCTTTACGGCGGCGTTGATTTTTTCCGTCACATCCTCGATCGACATCAGGACGTTGAGTTCGAGATCGACGCACTTCAGCTCTTCGGCGCGAGTGCGGGCGTGGAAGCCGTCGTTGAGCAGGTTTTTCTCGCGCGTGCTGAGCTTGTGAAGCGCGTCGAAGGCGACGTGGTGGTTGGTGACGATCAGGCCGTCGGCCGAGGCGAAGGAGCCGGAGCCGCCGTTGTTGAAGCGCACGGAGGATTTTTGCGCGTGTTCGAGCCAGGCGGCGGTCGGGGTGAAGTCGTAGCGGGCCTGGAGATCTTTGACGGGAGGTTGATTGAGCAGCCACATACCGTCGTCGGCGCGGAGCGCGGCGGAGGCGGTGACAAGAAGGGCGAGGAGCGAACCAGCGAGAGAACGGAGCGCGATTTTCATGATCGTTAGGCGGTCACTAACGCGCGTTCGCGACGGGGAGACAAATCACAAATCCGGAGCGAAGATTGCCGCGGGGCGTGTGAGCAGCAGGGAAAACGAGGAGGCGGAGCTCAAGGAGGGCGGACCTGCATGAGCCGTGTCGGGAGATTTGAACGGACGGGGGACGTCCGTTATCCGGGCGGAGCGGGGTGGTGGATCAGCGCACGTGATTGGGTTGAACGCCGGTGCGCGGTCTCAAATAGTTGCGTGGATGCCGGCGTCTGTTTCACCCCTTACAGCCCCGCGTCCGACGGCGCGGTGGTGGATGCTGGCGTTGTTTGCGGCGCTGGCGTTTGTGGGCTGGGACGCGGTGCAGAAGTTTCGTCACTATGCGAAGGCGAGCGCGACGTATGGGGTGGCGGTGCACGCTCCGGCGGCGGACGCGGCGAGCGTCACCGGCTGGGCGGAAGGGCGGCGCACGATCGTGTATCCGTCGCGTTGGGTCGATGCGCAGCACTGGATCATGCAGACGCAGCAGATGCTCGCGACGGGCGAGGCGCGCGTGCGGCATGTCGACGACGACAACGCGCCGCATGGGCGGGCGGTGCATTGGGGTGCTCCATTTCGCTGGTGGCTCGCAGCGTGCGCGGCGGTCGATCGCGCGTTCACCGGCGAACCGATCGGGCGGGCGGTGGAGCGGTCGGCGATTTTCGCGAATCCGGCGCTGTTGTCCCTGCTGTTGTCCAGCCTCGTGCCATGGGTGGCGGGCCGGTTCGGCGGCGGTGCGGCCGCATCGCTCGCGCTGCTGATGGTCGGGACGGCGCCGCTTTATGTGCTGTTCGATCCGGAGAACATGGATCACCACGGCGCGATCCAGGCGTGTGCGATGGTGACCTTGATCGCGGTGCTGGCGGGCGGCAGCGGTTGGACGCGGGGAAAAGGCGACGCTGCCGGCGCGGAGCGAAGCTGGTTGCCGGACGCGGCGCAGGCGCGACGTGCGTTTACGCTTTCGGGCGTGGCGGGCGGTGTGGGGTTGTGGGTGAGCGCGGCGGGAATGATTCCGGTGTTCGCGGGCATCGGCCTCGGTGCTTTGGTCAGCGCGAGGCTCGGACGAAACGCGTCGGCTGCGGCGGATTTCGATGCGGATCTCTGGCGGCGCTGGGGCGCGATCGGCGGCGTGACCGCGCTGGGATGTTATCTACTGGAGTATTTTCCGGGACATTTCGGCTGGCGGCTGGAGGTCAACCACCCGTTGTATGCGTTCGCGTGGCTGGGCGCGGGGGAAGTGCTCGCGCAGCTCACGGCGATCCTGGCGGGACGGCGGCGGAGCGCGGGGAATTTGGCGCACGCGGCGGGCGATCCATCCCGCTGCTCACGCAGCGAGCCACGCGCGACGGGTGGCGGTGGTGCGCGATGGCGTTTGGTGCTGGGCGCGGCGGCGATGGTGGCGCCGGCGGTGGTGATCGCGCTGGCGGGCGAGCGGGTGTTTGCGGTGAGCGACCGGTTTCTCTGGTCGTTGAGCAATGACTACACGCCGGAGTTTCAGGGGCTGGGCGTGGCGATGGGGCGGGCGGGTTGGAGTTTCACGACGATTGCGTCGTGTCTGCCGATGCTGCTCGTGGTGCCGGTGGTGGGGTGGCTGTCGCGCCGGTCGACGCCGGCGCTCGCCCGCGCGCTGGTCGCGGTCCCGCTCGCGGCGACGATCCTTTTCTGGCTGATGGCACTGAAGGAAATCCGGTGGTGGACGGTTGGATACGGTTTCATGATCGGTGTGGTGGTGATGGTCGGGAAACTGATCCCGGGGCTCGCGCGGTCGCGGCGGCAGCGCGCGGCGTGCTGGGCGGTCGTGGCGGTGGCGTTCGCGCCGGGATTGATCGACACGGTGCGGCGGATGCCGCGCGCCGAAGGGCTCACGGGCGACGATCTCTTCAGTTTCGCGGAGCGCGATCTCGCTCATACGCTGCGGCAGCGGGTGGGGTCGGGACCGTTGACGATTCTGAGTGGGCCGGCGACGACCTCGCGGATGATTTATTTCGGCGGGGCGAAGGGGCTCGGCACGCCCTACTGGGAAAATCTCGAGGGACTGAAGCGCGCGGCGGCGATTTTCGCGGCGGAGACGGCAGACGAGGCGCGCGAACGGGTGCGCGCGGCCGGCATCACGCATGTCGTATGGTTATCGTGGGACGATTTCGCGGACGCTTACGTGCGGTTGGCGCGCGGACTTGGTCCGGAGGAGCCGATCACGCGGCCGGCTTTCGGGTTCGAGTTGGGGCGGGCGCGCGTGCCGCCGGCGTGGTTGAGGCGGTTGCCCGATCATCTGCCTGACGTGCGGTTGTTCGAAGCCGAGCATGCCTTGATTTTCGAAGTGACCGAGCGCACGCGGCCGGAGCACGTGGTCGTGCGCGCCGCGCGCGATTTCCTTTATCGCGGGCAACTCGCCGCAGCGGTGGAATTGTTGCCGGAGCTGGAACGTTACCGCGGCGACCTGGCTTCGCAGGTGGCGTTGGCGCGGTTGCACATCGCGACGCAGAACCGTGCGGGGTTGGACGCGACGGTGGAGCGGGTGCGGGAGTTGCGCGGACAGCTTGCGACGCTCGAGCCGGAGGATCGGGTCGATTTGCTCGCCGTGCTGGCGATCTCCGGAAAAACCGGCGAGGCGCGCGAGGAACTGGCGGGGGTGCTGCGGGCGTTCGATGCGGCTGCGTTGCGCCAGCTCACGCCCGGCGCATTGAGAAATCTGCTCGGGCTGGTGCGACAGCTCGGCGGCACGTGGCCCGATCCGCAGTTGCCGATCCTCGCGGCGCAGCTGTTGCCCCCGGACGGCCGGCTGTGAGTGGGCGGACCGTGCTTCGCGTCGCCATTTCGCGGGACGCCGGGAACACGGGCGGGCAGCGGGCTACGAAGCATTCGCTAACCCCCTCCAATATGAAAACCAACTCCAGTCCTGTGCGCGGAAATGTTCTCCGCTCCCGTTTGCTCCCTGTTTCCTTCCTTGCGGCCGGCTTGGCCGTCGCGGGGATGACCGGATGCTCGAAAGAATCGCGTTCCGACGCGAGCGCCGCGGCGAAAAACGCCTACACCGAAACGAAGGACGCGATGACGAATGCGTGGGACAACGTGAAGTCCTTCTCGTTTGAGGAAAAGGACAAGTTCGCCGCCAACGCCAAAGCGCTGTCGTCGCGGATGGACGCCCAAGTCGCGGAAGTGCGCGCGAACTACGCGGACGCGAAAGCGAGCGCCAGTCGCAAAGCGGCGATGGAGGAACTCAAAAACTCCGAAGCCGATTACAAGGCCAAGGTCGACGCGCTCGGCAACGCCACCGCCGCCACGTGGGACAGTGCGAAGCAGAACACGATCGCCGCGTGGGATCGCCTGCAGGCGGCCTATCACAAGGCGCGCGCGGATTGATGGAGCGCGTTCGGCGGACTCCGTCTCACGTATCAGACGTGGCCGTGAGGTAGCGCGGATTTGAAGTGGCGGCGGCAAACGGAGACGTAGCGATCGTTGCCGCCGATTTCGACCTGGGCGCCTTCGCGCACGGCGTGGCCGTCGGCGCCGAGGCGCAGCACCATCGTCGCTTTGCGACCGCAGTGGCAGATCGTTTTGATTTCGCTCAAGTCGTCGGCCCACGCGAGCAGCCAGCCGGACCCTTCGAAGAGGCGGCCCTGGAAATCCGTGCGCAGACCGTAGCAGAGCACGGGGATGTCGAGCTCGTCGGCGACATCGCTGAGCTCGCGGACCTGGGCCTCGGTGAGGAATTGCGCCTCGTCGACGAGCACGCAGCTCACCGGCTGCGCGGCGTGATCGGCGCGGACGCGGGCGAGCAGGTCGTCCTGCGCGTCGAAGGCGATGGCGGCGGCCTCGAGCCCGATGCGGGATTTCACGCAGCCGACGCCCGCGCGGGTGTCGACGCCGGGCGTGAAGATCAGCGTGTGCATGCCGCGTTCGCGATAGTTGTAGCTCGACTGGAGCAGGACGGTCGATTTGCCGGCGTTCATCGCCGAATAATAGAAATAGAGTTTCGCCATCGGAGTCGCCGAGAGTGAGACACCGGCGCGGGTGGGGGCAAGTGTGCGACAGGCGAGCGACCGGCACCGCGCGCGACGCGCGGTCGCGACGCGACGCGTCGGCTAAGGACTTGCAGGCCCGCGGCGTGCGCGGACAACGTGGCGTGTGTCGAAAAAGCTGAAAAACATCGGCGTGGTATCGCTGCTGACCGTCGTGTCGCGCGTGCTCGGGTTGATGCGCGACCAGCTCGGCGCGGCGATCTTCGGCGCGAGCGTGTTGAATTCGGCGTTCATCACGGCGTTCAGTCTGCCGAATTTGTTTCGGCGGTTGCTGGGCGAGGGGGCGTTGACGGCGGCGTTCGTGCCGACGTTGCAGGACGAGTTGCGCGACAACGGCCGCGCGGGGGCGTTTCGCTTGCTGAACCAGGTCGCGAGCTGGCTGCTGCTGGTGTGCGGCGCGCTCGGCGTGCTGGCGATCGTGGGATTCAGCCAGTCGCGGCTGCTGCCGGGACATGAACCGCGCTGGTATCTCGCGGCGGACCTGACGGCGCTGCTGTTTCCGTATCTGGTGATGATCTGCGTGGCGGCGGCGTTCAACGCGACGTTGAATGTGTTCGAGCGGTTCACCGAGCCGGCGTTGTCGCCGATCTGGCTGAATCTGGCGATGATCGGGTTTCTCGCCGCGGGCTGGTATGTGACGGACGATGAACTGACGCGGATGCACTGGCAGTGCGCCGGGGTGCTGATCGGCGGGCTCGCGCAGATGCTCGTGCCGGCGGGCGTGTTGATGCGCGAAGGCTGGCGGCCGCGATTCGATTTCGGCCGGTCGGCGCGCGTGCGGGAGATCGCGCGGCTGATGGCGCCGGGGTTGTTCGGCACCGCGATTTATCAGATCAACGTTTACGTTTCGCGACTGTTCGCGTTCTCGATCGATGACGCGGCGGCGACGCACATTTTTTATGCAAACCGGCTGATGGAGCTGCCGATCGGCGTGTTCGCGATCGCCGTCGCGACGGTGATTTATCCGCACATCGCGAAGCACGCAGCGGAGAAAAATTTCGCGGGGATGGGCAGCGATTATCGGAGCGGCGTGCGACTGATCTTGATGATCAACGTGCCGGCGGCGCTGGGGCTGGTGCTGTTGAGCGAGCCGATTGTGCGGCTGTTGTTCCAACATGGAAATTTCCTCGCGGAGGACACGCGCAGCATGGCGCTGTTGCTCGCGCTGTTTGCGATCGGGATGCCGTTCTACTCGGTGTCGAGCCTGACCACGCGAGCGTTTTATGCGACGAAGGACACGGTGACGCCGGTGAAGATCGCGACGCTGAGCTTCGTGATCAACGTCGCGCTGAGCTGGTCGTTGAAAGGACCGCTCGGCGCACCGGGCCTCGTGGTGGCGAGCACGGTGGCGATCGTGGTGCAGACGCTCGCACTGCAGCGCCTGCTGGCGCGGCGGCTGTCGGGGATGAGTTTCGGAGATCTGTGGCGCACGGTGGGAAAAGTCGCGCTCGCGACGGCGGCGATGGGCGTCGTGGTGACGCTCGGCTGGCTGGCGTTGCGCGCGGGTTTCGGCGGAAGCCGGGTCGCGGATGTCGTCGCGATCTTCGCGCTGATTCCGCTGGCGGCGGCGTCGTATGCGGCGGCGCTATGGGCGTTGAAGATCGAAGGTCGCGAGGAGTTTGTCGCGATGGTCGAAAAACTGCGCGGGCGGTGGAGCCGGTGAGGCGGCGCGGGGAGCGGGAGCGCGTGCGCGAATGAAACTGAAACGCGACTGGTTCCTGATCGGGATGGCGCTCGCGACGCTGCTGGCGTGGTTGTTTCCCGAACCCGGTGCGGCGGGCGGATGGATGCAGCCTGAGGTGCTGACCAAGGCGGGTGTGGCGCTGATTTTTTTCCTGCACGGTGCGGCGCTGTCGTCCGCGTCGCTGAAGGAAGGGACGCTGCGCTGGCGTCTGCACGTCGTGGTGCAGGCGAGCACGTTTCTGCTGTTTCCGCTGCTGGGACTCGGGCTGATCGCGCTGCTGGGCGATGCGGTGTCGGCGGAGTTGAAGCTGGGGCTGTTCTTTTTGTGCGCGTTGCCGTCGACGGTGTCGTCGTCGGTCGCGTTGACGGCGGCGGCGGGCGGGAATGTCGCGGGAGCGTTGTTCAACGCGACGGTGTCGAGTCTGCTGGGCGTTTTCCTGACGCCACTGTGGATCGCGCTGATGGTGACGGCGAGCGGCGCTGCGCCGCGGCTCGGGCCGGTGTTTGTCGATTTGATGACGTGGCTCGTGCTGCCGCTCGTGCTCGGCCAGGCGAGCCGGCCGCTGCTCGCGGCGTGGGTGCGGCGGCACGCGGAGAAAGTGAGCTTGGTCGACCGGCTCACGATTCTGCTGCTGGTTTACACCTCGTTTTGCGATTCGTTCAAGGAGGGTGTGTGGTCGCAGCACGGCTGGACGATGCTCGCGCTCGTGGTGGGGATTTCGCTGGTGCTGTTCACGATCGTGATGGTGGTGGTTGGCGGGGTGTCGCGATCGCTGGGTTTCACGCGAGGCGACCGGATCGCGGCGATGTTTTGCGGTTCGAAGAAAACGCTGGCGTCCGGTGTGCCGATGGCGCGGCTGATTTTCGGCGCGCATCCGGCGATCGGCGTGATCCTGCTGCCGATCATGATCTATCATCCGCTGCAACTTGTGATCTGCGGCGTGCTGGCGCAGCGTTGGGCGAACCGAACCAAGGATTAACCATGGCCATGCCCGCGGCGCCGGACGACATTCCGGTCACTCACAACGAACCGGAAAGTCGCTTCGAATCGCTCGTGCTCGGGCAACTCGCGTTGTGCGAGTATCAGATGCAAGGCGAGCGGATGATTTTCACGCACACGTATGTGCCGCCGGAACTGCGCGGACGAAACATCGCGCAGCAACTCGTGCGCGCGGCGCTCGAGTTCGCCAGGGCGAAGCAGTTCAAGGTCGTGCCGGCGTGCTCCTATGTGGCGGCGTTCATCGAGCGCCAGCGCGAGTATCAGCCGCTGCTGGCGTGAGATGAGTGGACCGTGCGGGCGGCGCTGTTGCGCGCGAGCGTGCAACTACCCGCGCGGTGGCGGCAACGCGGCGAGGGCGGTTTGGGCGGCCGGGTGCGCGGGGGCGATTTCCAACGCGGCGGCGAGGTGCTGGCGGGCGTCTTCGGGGCGATCCAGTTTCGCCAGGACGCGCGCGGCGGCGAGGTGCGGGTCGACGTTCTTCGGCGCGGCGAGCGCGGCCGCCTCGTAGTGCGTCAGCGCGGTGGCGTAGTCCTCGTGATGTTCGGCGATGTTGCCGTATTCGAGTTCGCCGAGGAAGGGGACAATCTGTTTCACGCGGGCGGCGTAGTCGCGCGCTTTCTCGATGCTGCCGCCGGCGATCTCGGGGGCGTTGGTGTAGAAACGCGCGAGGCCGATCAGGCCGGAGACGTTGTGCGGATCGAGTTCGACGGCCTTCGCGAACGCTTTCTTCAACTTCATCGAGAGCATCGCCTGCTGCATGAACGAGACCTGTGACATGCGCGTGCCGACGGCCATGCCGAGCGCGGCGAAGGTGTCGGCGTGGGTGGCATCGAGTTTGGTCGCGCGCTCGAGGAGTTCGATTGCGTCCTTGGCGCGGCCCTGGCGAAGGCGCAGCAGGCCGAGTTGGTGGCAGGCGGCGGCGTCGGGTTTTTCGCCGGTGACGAGAGGAGTGAGCAACGCTTCGGCGGCGGCGAGGTCGTTTTGCGCGAGAGCGGCGCGGGCGTTTTCGAGCGGCGAAGGTGCTTGAGCGAAGGCAGCGGCGCTGGCGAGCAGCGTGGCGCAGGCGACGAGGAGGGCGGTGGTGTTTTTGTTTTTCATGGAGGGAAGGCGAAAGGCGCGTGAGCTCAGTCCTGCTGCAGCGCGTGGGTCGGATTCAGGCGGGCGGCGCGCCACGCGGGGTGCGCACTCGCGACGAGCGCGACGACGGCGAGGAATAGCGTGAGCGCGCCGAGCGTGGTGAAGTCGATGCGCGGGAGATCGGGAATGAATCCGCGCAGGAGTTGCGCGGCGGCGACGGCGCCGAAGACGCCGGCGAGTGCGCCGCAGGCCGTGAGACGCGCGGCGCGGCCGAGCACCCAGCGCAGAATCTGGGGCGGAGCGGCGCCGAGCGCCATGCGCACGCCGATCTCGCGGATGCGCTGGCTAACGGTGAACGCGAGGCTTGCGTAGATGCCGAACCCCGAGAGCGCGAGCGCGCTGAGACCGAAAAGTCCGAACAGCCAGGCGCGCAACCGTGGTTGCAGGCTCGTGAGCGCGATGGCGTCGTCGAGCGAGGAAATCTGCATTGGCAGCATGGGATCGGCGCGACGCAGCGCGGTCTGCACGGTCGCGGCGGTGGCGGCGGGTGAAACGCGCACGAGGATCGTGGTGAAGAACCACGGGGATTGGGGCGACGGCACGTAGAGCTGCGGCGGCGGCGGATCGGCGAGGTTGTCCTGCCGCGTGTCGGCCACCACGCCGACAATCTCGCGATAACCGGCGCCGAGCCACGGCACGGTCTGCACGCGCTGGCCGAGCGGATTCTGATCGGGAAATACGCGACGGACGAACGCTTCGTTGACCACGCACACGAGCGGCGAGGCGTCGTCGTCGCGGGCGTCGATGAAGCGACCGCGGACGAGGGGGAGCTGGAGCGTATTCAAAAAGTCAGGACTGACGCTGCTGAAAACGGCCTCGTCGGTGTTGCCCTCCGTGCGCGGGCGTCCCTGCACCCAGAACGGATAGCGCAGCGTGATGCCGGCGAGCGGCGCGCTGGAGTTGATCGCCGCGGCCGTGACTCCGGGGGTGCGCTGCAACTCGGTGAGCAGCCGGTCGTAGTAATGCGCGAGAGCGACGGGGTCCTGCCAGGCGTCGATGCCGGCCGAGATGCGAACGGCGAGCACGTGGTGCGGATCGAAGCCGGGATGCGTGCGTTGCAGGCGGAGCAGGCCTTGCACGAGCAGCGCGGCGCTGGTGAGCACGGTGAGGGTGAGCGCCACCTGCGAGACGACGAGCGCGGCCTGCAAGCGTCGGATGAACCGACTGGACGTGCCGCGCGCGCCGGCGCTTTTGAGCAATTCGTTCACGTTCGTGCGACCCACTTGCCACGCGGGCAGCAGGCCGAACACGAGTCCGGTCAGCAGCGAGAGGACGAGCGCGAACGCGAGTGCCGAGCCGTCCAGGCCGATCGCGTGCGAGCGTGGAATCAAACCCGCCGGCAGGTATCGCGGCACGCTGGAGAGCGCGGCGGCGGCGAGCGCGATGCCGGCGACGCCGCCAGCGAGTCCGAGCAGCGTGCTTTCGAACACCACGCCGCGGGCGAGCGAAGCCGGCGTGGCACCGAGCGCGAGCCGCACGGCGAGCTGCGGCTGGCGGACGAGGCCGCGCGCGAGCAGGAGGTTGGCGAGGTTGACGCAGGCGACGAGCAGCACGAGGCCGACGGCGCCGACGAGCAGGAGCAGCGAATGGCGGACCGGGCCGGTGCGTTGCTCGAGCAGCGGAGCGACGGCAAAGGTCCAGCCGCGGTTCATCGCGGGGTATTCGCGAGCGAGGCCGGCGGCGAGCGTGGCCGCCTCGGCGCGGGCGTGAGCGAGGGTGACGCCGGGTTTGAGTTTTCCGACGGTTTCCCAATAGCGCGAATCGCGCGCGAGGTTTTCGGGCGATTGCGGATCGAAGGGGAGCCAGAGGTCGACGAACTCGGGTTCGCGAAAACCGTCCGGCATGATGCCGATGATCGTGGTGGGTTGCTGGTCGAGCAGGACGGTGGTGCCGACGAGATCGTCGCGTTCGCCGAACTGACGTCGCCAGAACGCGGCCGAGATGACGGCGGTGCGCGGGGCGGCGGCCCCGTATTCGTCGGCGCGAAACGTTCTTCCGCGCAAAGGCGCGAGGCCGAACACGCCGAAGAAATCCTCGGTGACGAGGGCGCTGACGACCTGCACGGGTTCGCCTCCGCTCGGCGTGTAGGCGCTGAAGTCGGGGCGGAAGGCGGCGAGGGCGGAGAAATTTTCGGCGCTGGCGTGGAGGTCGCGAAAGTCGGCGGCGGAGAGGGCGGGTTGGGCGAGGGCCTTCGACGTGTTGAGTGAACCGATGCCGACGAGCCGGTGGGCGTCGGCGTAGGGGAGTGGTGAGAGGACGATGGAGTGGAAAACGGAGAAGAGCGCGACGTTGGCGCCGATGCCGAGCGTGAGCATCGCGAAGGCGATTGCGGTGAAACCCGGTGCGCGGAGGAGCGAGCGGACGGCGGCGGCGAGTTCGTGGCGGAGAAGCGAGGCGGGCATGGGGCGTGATAACGGCCCCACAGTAGCAGGTGCGGCGGGTCACGCGCATCGGACGGAGGTCATGCGCGGGGTCATGGACGCGACGCATCAATCATACTTCAACGAACCAACCGGTGGGACACAGAGAACACAGAGCTCCGACACAGAGCCCACAGAGCGAAATGCTTGAAGCAAACCCCAGTCTTCATCGTCGTCGGCACTCGTCTGCACGAAAGACCGCCAAACACATCGTGGCTTCCTGCTTCCTCCGTGTCGGTGCTCGGTGATCTCTGTGTAACAAGCCTTGGTTGATTTCGGCGTGATTGATCCAGCTAACCAAGCCGTCGAGGCGCAAAGCCACTCCCACAGTTTCGATCCTCAGATCAGCCCCAGTTCGCGTGCGCGGAGTGCGGCTTGCGTGCGGTCGAGGACGCCGAGTTTTCCCAGCACATTCGTCATGTGATTTTTCACGGTGCCCTCGGAGATGTGGAGATGCGTGCCGATCTCCTTGTTGCTGCAGCCGCGGGTGAGGAAGTGCAGCACCTCGAGTTCGCGGGCGGACAACGGCTCGGCGAGCGCGGTGGCCGCGGCGGGGGAACGGGGAGCGGGCGCGGCGCCGCGGTCGACCCCCGCCATGAGTTTGGCGGCGATGCTCGGTTCGAGGACGGACGAGCCTTGTGCGGTGGCGCGGATCGCGCCGCAAAGTTTTTCGGCCGAGCAGGCTTTGAGCAAATAACCGACGGCACCGGCACGGAGCGCTTCGAAGACCTCGGCGTCCTCGTCGAAGGTCGTGAGCACGATCACGCGCGCGGCGGGATCGGCGGCGACGATCCGGCGCGTGGCTTCGACACCGCCGAGCACGGGCATCCGGAGATCCATCAGGATCGCGTCGGGGCGGTGCTTCGCGGCGGCAGCCACGGCCTGTTCGCCGTTGGCTGCCTCGGCGGCGATTTCGAAATCGGGCTGAAGCCCGAGCAGCGTGTGCAGCGCCTCGCGGAAGAGAGACTGATCGTCGACGAGCAGCAGGCGGATTTTTTTCATGCGGGCACGTCGGCGCTCAGGGAAAAACCGCCGGTGTCGGACGCGTTGCCTGCGGCGAGATTTCCGCCGAGCAGGGCGAGGCGTTCGCGCAGGCCGCGCAAGCCGTAGCCGTTGCCGTCGGCGGCGACGGACGCGTGCGGCGCCCCGCGGCCGTTGTCGCGCAGCGTGAGTCGCACGCGCGCGGGATCGCGGAAGTCGAGCGTGAGTTCGGCGGCGGTGGCGTGAGCGTGTTTGCGGAGATTCGTGAGGCCCTCCTGCGCGGCGCGAAAGAGCGCGTGTTCGACCCCGGGGGTGAGGGGGCGCGGCGTGCCTTCGATGCGCAGCGTGGGCA
>JAEYYL010000073.1 GCA_023430825.1 Verrucomicrobiota bacterium
GACAAGGCCGCCCTCGCCAGCGCCGTCGTGCAAGAAGAGTCGCTCGCGAGCGTCCTCGACCTCGACAGCCTCCGCCAGATCCTCGCGTAAACGCCGCGCCGCGCGTCGTTCCTCCGTGGCCCGCTGCGTGAGCAGCGGGATTCCCTGGAGCCGCGACGCCCCGTCGCGCCGTTCCGTTTGGCAGAGCCCGACTCCCGTCGGGCGGCGCATCACCTCGCCGCGCTTTCGCGCCTGGCCACATTTGCCTCGCCCCCGTGGCTCGCCGCGTGAGCGGCGGGACATTTTCCGCATCTCCGCCGTAGTGCTTTTGTGGTGACGCCTGGCGCGGGCCGTGAACCCCGCCCCGAAAAACCCATGCGCCGCTCCGGTTTCGCTTCGCGCTCTTTGCGATCTTCTGTAGAAATAACCGGCCAGGACTCGCACGCCGGCCGTGGCTCGCCGCGTGAGCGGCGGGATCATCGCACCATCGCCCGCCTCGCTCCTTCTCTTTTCGCATTTGCCCTCACCTGCCTTTCGGCGTCACTCACCCTCCGCCATGACCCGCTACGAAGCCTACATCCAGAAAGACTGGGCGCAGCACGGACTCGCCCCGGTCTTCGTCGGTCGCATCCGCGATAATGGCTCCGCCGATTTCGCTATGTTCGCCGTCGACGTCTGGTGCCTCGGCGTGAAGGACGCCTTCGGCGAAAACGACGCGCTCGAATCCGACCTCCGCGCCTTCGTCGATGACCGCCTGCCCGAGTCGATGCGCGAACCGATTCATCCGACCTGCGCAAAAAAACTCATCGACGGCGCTCTCGCCTACGCCGAACGCCTCGGCTTCGCCCCGCATCGCGATTTCCGCAAAGCCCGCCGCGTGCTCTCCGGCCTCGACGCCTCGCTCTGTCCGACCGAGTTCTCCTACGGTTCGAACGGCCGCCCCTGTTTCATGCGCGGCCCCCACGACTCCGACGAACGCGTCGAGCGCGTGCTCGCCATCCTCGAAGCACGCGTCGGCGCCGATGGCTTCGATTTTGTCGACCCCCTCGCCGACGAGGAGGACGAGGAAGATGCCAGCCTGGCCGCGCGCGAAAACCTGATCGAATGGCTCGACGCCGAACCGCCCGACGTTCCGCGCTTTTACGCTCTCAGCGGCAGGGTGACCGCCGCGATCCTGTGCCCCCAGATGATTTCGCCGGCGGAAATCGTGGCAACGCTGTGGGACCCGACGGCCCCCATCTGGTCGCACCCGGGCCAACTCGAGGAGTTCCTCTCTTTGCTGACCGACTACTGGAACAACCTGTCCGACCTCATCCTCGCTGCCACCGCTCCCGATGCTCCTTCCGAGAGTCAGGTCATCGACGTCTGGCTCGAAGACTTCCCCGAGGGCGGCGAGATTTACGCCCTCGCCGCCATGGCCGAGTGGGCCGCCGGCTTCTACGGCATGACCGAACGCCATCCCGAAGCGTGGGCCGGCCCGCTCAACCGCCCCGATCTCGCCGAGCACTGGGAAATGATCCGCTGGTGGGCCAACTTCCTGGAAAACAAGGACCGCATCGACGACGCCGTGCAGGCCACGCCTCCCCGCAACATCGGCTTGTCCCTCACCGCCCTCGCCCGCGCGCTGCGACCGCCACCCAGCGAACCCGCTCCCATGTAAACTTCGCTTTACTCAGCGCCACGCCTGGTAAGACGAACCCGCCTTCGCTTTACTAGCAACGGCACGCGCCAGCGTAAAAGATCCGTCCGCCCATGAAACTGACCCACGTTTGTCAGCGGTCGGTTAAAACGGCCAGGTAGGGTCGAATCAAAACCGGCCATTTTGAGCGGGAGATTTACGTCGCGTGCCGCCGGAGGTTGCGCGGGGCGAGATGAACCGACTCGAAGTGAGCCCCCAACAGTCAACCCTAGAGCAGTTCAAAGAGAGTCGTAGCCGGAGGTAGATGCCATGAGGCCGACAAGCGGGGCAAGAGGCTCCAACTTGTCGGCCCATGAATAAAACCAACATTGAAAAACTGATCGAGCGGTTGCTCGGAACCAAGTGCGAAACGATTAAAGTCGGCTGCGACATCCATGCGCGCGAGCTGGCGGTGTCGATCCAGCTGGACAGCGCGAAGCCCTTGCGGCCGCAGCTGATGAACCGCGAGCACCTGCTGCGGCTGGTGCGGGGTGTGATCGCCGGGGGCCGGGAGGTGCACGTGTGCTACGAGACCGGACCGTGCGGCTACAGCCTTTATTACGAATTGAAAGCGGCCGGAGCGGACGCCTACGTGATCGTGGCCGAGGCGTTGGGCGACGGGCGCAAGCAAAAGACCGACCGGCTCGATGCAGCCGCGCTGTGCGACAAGCTCGACCGCTACCTGCGGGGCAACGTCAAGGCGATGACGCCGGTGCGCGTCCCCACGCTCGGGGAGCAGCAAGGCCGCAGCGTGGGCCGGTTGCGCGAGCAGTTGAAGCACAGCCGTCACGGGTGGGAGGCGCGCGGCCGCAGCCTGCTGCTGTTTTACGGCCACCACGTGACCGGCAAATGGTGGACGAAACACCGCTGGGCGCAACTGGGCGAAAGCGTGGACGCCTGGCTGGTGGAACCACTCGGCGTGATCCGCGCCACCCTCCTGCAGCTCGATGAACAGGAAAAAGCGCTCCGTCAGAAACTCGAAGCGGAAGCGCCGAAGCGCCTGCCCAAAGCGATCGGGGCACTCACCTGGGTCCTGCTCCTGCGCGAGATCTGCGACTGGCGCCGGTTCAAGAACCGCCGACAGGTCTCCAGCTTCACCGGGTTGTGTCCCGGCGTGCACCAAAGCGGTGGACGCAGACGCGACGGGGCGATCAACCGCTACGGCAACGCCCGCGTGCGCGCGCTGTTGATCGAGCTGGTCTGGCGACTGGCCCGCTGGCAGCCGGACTACCCGCCGGTGCGCGCGTTGGTGGCCGGCGTCGCGCGCGGGGCCGCCCGCAGAACATGCGCCGTCGCCGCCGCGCGGCGGCTGGCCGTCGACCTGTGGCGACTGGCCACGGGTCAAACCACGCCGGAAAAACTGAAGCTGATCGTGCCCCAGGAGGTGCTCGGCTGAGGTCAGCCAAAAACTCTTCCCGCCCGTGGTGGAAACGTTTCGGAGTGTTGCTGCGCACGTCAGGCTCCTTGGTCATACAACGA
>JAEYYL010000085.1 GCA_023430825.1 Verrucomicrobiota bacterium
GCTAATGCGGCCGCGATCGGAGCGAGCATCACCGTGGTGCACGCCAGCGGCGCGCAGCAAGTCGCGGAGGTTCACGCCGGCGGCGGCTACCTCAGCCAGTCGAGTCCGGCCTGTTTCTTCGGTTTCCAGGACGACGATCCGCCCCGCGAAATCCGCGTGCAGTGGCCGGACGGCGAGCGCAGCGTCCACCCTCACCCGCGGGGCGTCGCCCGCGTGACGCTCGTGAAACCGGCGCGTTGAGTCATCCCAGGCGATTCGGTGCGCTCGCGGCGAGAGCCCCGCGGCTCCCGTGCTGGTCAACGCCGGCCGATCTCGTCAGCCTACAAAAAAGGCACCGGGCCCTGGGGCCCGATGCCTTGAAACGAAACGCGAAGCAACGACTAGAAGCGCAGCGAATTCGTGACCGACCACGTGGTCAGCTCGGGGATGCGCCCCACCGCCATCGAGCCGTCCGCCTGGGTGGAGATCGGAATCAGCTTTTTCGTGGCGAGCACATTTCGCACGTTCAACTGGATACGCCAGGTGATCTTCGGAGTGAGCTTCCGCTCATAGCCGGTCCAAAGATCGAGCGCATCCTCCTTCGGGCCGTAGAACTTCTTCGTGATGTCGTAGGCCTCGTCCGGCGTGCCCGCGTTCACGAGACCGAAACCGATCACGCTGCGGTCCTGCCAGCGATAACCGCCGCCCACGTTCACGCCTTTCAGAAAGCCGCTGCGGAACGTGTAGTTCGTGACGGCGTTGAAGCGCCACGGACGGAGCTCCGGGACTTCAGAACCCTCGAGCTGCTTGTAGAGCAGGTAGGAGGAGTAGAACTCGCTGAGCCAGACGCCGCCGACGGTCTGCTGACCCCAGCTGCCGTTCCAGAGTTGGACTTGACCGCCGGGACCACGGAAGAATTCCGCGCGGCTCTCCGCCCACTCAGAGAAACCTTTGGCGAGGTTGGAGCGGGTCGCCGTCGTCTTGGAGGCATTGATGGCGATGTTCCAGTTCGAGACCGGCGTGATGGCCAGCTCGTATTCCACGCCTTCCGAGTAGGTGTCGCCGGTGACCGCCAGCGAAGAAGGCTGCGACGCACCGACGTGGCCACCCCAGCCCGCCGTCCAGTCCTGCTCCATCTGAATCTGCCAATGCCCGGCGAGGTTGGCCGGCGGCGGATTCGCCAGCAGCGTGCTGATGGCATTAGTCTGACGAGCGTAGGCCTGCGCGATCGTCTCGCTCGGCGACGGCTGATAACGCAGGTCGCCGATGTTCGGATCGATCCGCGGATTGCTCGCGCTCTCCGCCTGCGTGGGATTCACGAGCGCATAGTTGTCGTCGAAACCCGTGCCCGGCACGGCGAGCCGCGCCCAGTTGGCAAAAGCCCGGCCCCAGTTTTCGTTCAAACCGATGCGGTAAACCGCCTGGAGGCTGCCGGTGCCGCTGTCGATCGTGGCGTTGGACACCGAGGTTTCGAACCAGTTGATCTTAAAGCTCACCTTGTCGTCGAGGACGCTGAGGACGACGCCGTAGTCCTTCGTCTTGCCCGTCGGATTCGGAATCGTGTTGCCGTAAACGTCCGAGCGGCCCGTGAGCGCCTCGAAATTGTCCGAGCGGTTGTAGAACAGGCTGAGGTTCGAACCGAACGGCAGCTTCTCGCGCAGCCACGTCGGGGTGTGAAGCACGACGCTCCAGCTCGTCGAGTCGCCTTCGGAGCGGGAGTAGCGTTCGTTGTTCGGGCCGACCAGGGTCGTCGGGTCCAGCCGACGGTCATCGGCACCGGTGGTGATCCGCCAGTCGGACGCGAACACGTTGCGCGACTGGTCGACGGGGTCGGAGGGTGCGTCGCCGGCGTTGAAGTTCTCGGCGACGTCCTTGCGGAAGCCGACCGTCGGAACCAGGACGCCGTCGAAGAAGAAGCCCTGCCAGACGAAGGCCTTGGACTTCACATCGTCGCGGGTCTTGCTGGCGTTGTTGTAGAGCTGCGCCCGATCGCGGCCGGTGTAGCCGTCGAGGATGCGATAGCCGAACGGCTGCCAGCCGATCACGTCGGCTTCCGTGTAGTTGCCGTCGGCATCGGGCGTCGCATCGGATTTCAGGCCGGTCTGGAAATCGGTGATCGTGCCGTTCTGCGGGATGTGCACCGCATGGATGCGATCGATGCCGAGGTTCGGCAGCGTGGCTCCGGCGAGGTTCCCGCTCAGGTAATTGATCGTGTTGACGCGACGGCTGTCGAGCGAGCGGTTGAGGCCGGCCTTGTAGTCTTCGTTGTGCACGAAGTTATACCAGCCGCGGGTTTCGAGATCCCGGCGCTGCTTCATATACAGACCGGTGAAAACATGGCGCCCGAGGATACGCTGGAGCCGCGATTCGCCCATGTAGTCCTTGAAGTCCAGCTCGCCGAATGCGGTCACGCGCGTGGCCTCGCGCTCCGACCAACGGCCGCTATTGCCGCTGTTGGGCAAACCGGCGACGTAGGCACGTCCCGCATTGGCGTTGGTGCGGCCGTCAGGCAGCACGCTCATGACCTCAACCGTCAAATACGGATCGCCGCCGAGGATCTGGCTCACTTCGTCGTGATACGACTGCTTGTCGAACATCGCCTCGATGCCGACGCGATTGTTCAGGAAGGTCTGCGACAGCGAGGTATTGAAGGCCTCGAAATCGATCAGCTCGCGCTTGTTCGGACCGTCGATCAGCTTGTTGTAGAAATCGAAGATCCGCGGATCGCGCAGCGTGGGATTCTTGACCGCGCCGACGCGCGAGCCGGGCAGCTGGATGGCGCCCTGGTTCGCCCAGGTCTGGTAGGACGTGATGCCCATGTAAACCGTCCACGGGATGGCCACTCCGGCCGGCAGCGCCGGCTTACCGGTGGTATTCAACGTGGGCTCGAAGATGCCGTTCTGCTCGGAATCCGCGGGATCGTCGAACCAGACCACGCCCTCGCCGAAGATGCCGCCGCCGGCACCGTTCTGGAGCCAGGCCGAGTAGTTCGGATTCGGGGTGACGTTGTCCGGCAGATAACGGCTGTTGGCGCCCGTCGTGCGCGTGGGGTCCGCCGCGATCGCCTCGGGGGTGTTGACCGAAATCGTGCGCGAATCGTAGAGCTTTTTCCCGAGCGTCGGGTCCGTGAACCACGGCGAGATCGCGTCGACCGGCGGGGTGATGCGCGGCCGATTCGCATCGATGTCGCCCTTCTCGTAGTGGGCCTTGATCGAAGTGCGGGCCGATCCCCGGGCGAGCATCTTCGGGTCGAAACGAAACGCCCCAAACGCGCGCCGCTGGTGCGCGTAGGCGGGATCCTGGCGGTAGAACGTCTTGTCGTTCAAACCGGACACACGGATCGAAAGCTCGTCCTTGAGCAGCACCTTGTTGATGTCGATCGAGGCGCGGTAGCTGCCGTAGCTGCCGTAACGGGCCTCCACCTTGTTGGCGTCCTGAAACGACGCCGCGTTCACCGAGGCGTTGACGATACCGGCCGGCGAACCCAATCCGAACAGGATGGAGTTAGGCCCGCGCTGGAGATCGACGCGCCCGACATTGTAGCTGTCCCACGGAATGTCGGTGAGGAAGAAATCGCGGGAATTGTCGGCGCGCGCCAGGCCGCGAACGCGGGTGTTCTCGTGCGGGCGAAGGCGAGGCTCGGTGGTGTTGCTCCGGCCTTGCGTGCCCGAAAAATTGCCGGCGCTGCCGCCGACTTCGGTATTGGTGGTATAAACGAGCAGGTCTTCGGTGTTACGCGCACCGGTGTCCTCCAGGAATTGGGCGGTGACCACCGAGATGGCCGAACCGACATCCCGCAACTCCGTGCGGATGCGCGTGCCGGCGAGGGTCGCCGTGGCGCGATACGAGCCGGTGTCTTCGGCGGCATCGACCACGAAGGGCGACAGCACAATCGGTTCATCCTGCTCCTCGGCGGCGGCTGAGGGCGGCGCAGTCTGCGAATGCAGATGCGGCGCGGCTACTAGGCAGAGCGTGGACGCGGCTAGGCAGGCGCGATTCCACGCGGTAGGGCGTTTCATAGGTTGTAGGGTGTTAGGGTGGGGACTGGGCACCTCTAGGAGGCGCCACTTGTGGCTCCAGCAACGACGTCCGGGGTAACAAGCAATCCAATCATAGAGATTAGCTCTCCTGCTGGGAATGAGTTTAGTTCCTCCTCAATTGAGTCCTGTTGCGCCCACGACGCACCCGGGGGATTTAACGTTATCCCTCCGGGCGGATTTCGCGCGATTATCGCGGCCGCGCCGCCCCCTGTTCCCCCTCGCCTTAAGCCACCTTACCGCCTCGCGGCCGGCCTGGTTTGGACCTTCTTGCGGTAGCTTCCCGGGGAGTCCGAGGTCAGCCGCTTGAACACGACGCACATGTATTCCACGTGCTCGAACCCGGTGAGTTCAGCGATCTTCTTGAGCGGAAAATCGGTCTCGAACAGCAACTGGCGGATCTTCTCCACCTGCACGCGGCGAATTTCCGCCTGCGGCGACCGCCCGATGAACCGCCGAAATTTTTTCTCCAGCTGGCTGCGCGACGCGAAGGCATGCTTCAACACATCCTCCACGCTGATGCCCTGACACGCGTGTTCGCGAATGTAGCTCACCGCCGCCGCGACGTTCTTGTCGCCCATCGCGAGGATGTCGGTCGACTGCCGCGTCACCACCCCCAGCGGCTCGATCCGGTGCAACAGCTCGCCCGCCTCCTGCCCCGCCATCAGCTGCGCGAGTTTCTCCGCCGCCTGGTAGCCGGACTGGAACGCATTCGTCGCCACGCTCGACAACGGCGGCTCCGCCAGTTCGCAGCGAATCGTGTCGTTGTTCGCCCCGAGCACCGCCAGTTCCTCCGGCACGAGCAGACCCGCGGCCTGCGCCGCGCTCACGATCTGGAGCGCGCGCAGATCATTGCACGCCATCACCGCCGCCGGCTTCGGCAGTCGCCGCAGCCACCCACCCAGCGTCGTGATCTGCCGCGCCTCCCAAAACGGCGTCACATCCTCCGGCTGCCCCACCTCCAGCAGCTCGCAACGATGCCCGGCCAGGCTCAACGCCTCCACGAATCCATCGCGGCGCTCCCCCGACCAGCCCTGGTCGTTGAAGCCGCAAAACCCGAAGTGGCGGAACCCGCGCTCGAGCAGGTGCTCCGCGCCGAGGTGGCCGATCGACCGGTTGTCCGGACGGAACTTCGGCACTCCGGGATACGGCGCCACGTCGTTCAAATCCACCAGCGGCAGCTTCAGGTCCGCGCAAGTCTTCACCAGCGCCGGCGAGGTGTGCCGGCTGATCACGCCGTGCCATTTCTTGCTGCGCAACCACTGCTCGTTCGTCTCCGCCCTCGCCTCGTCGTCGAGAAACGCCGCCCACGGGTGGTGCGACCGCTCGTAGTGCGCGATCCCTTTCAACATGGCCGCGCACTCCTCGAAGCGGGTCATGAAGACGAGCAGCACGTGCGGTTTCATGCGCGCACCGTGAAAGGCCGTCCGAATCGATGCAAGCGCGCGGGCCGCCGCGCGCTACACCGTGCCGCGCCGCGCCTCGAGCTCCCGGCGGATCACCGCCATCTTCTCCTGCGTCAGCGGGAAAAAGTAGATCATCGCCAGCGCCAGCAGCAGGCCGATGATCGGAATGACCATCAAGAGCAGCCGGATCATGAAGATGGTGAACTCCGCCTGCGCGCCGCCGAGGTCGGCGTCGAAGCCCGTCAACGAAAGGATCACGCCCGAGGCCCCCGCGCCGATCGCCATCCCGACTTTCATGATCCACGAGCCGCACGCGGTGAACGCACCCTCGCGCCGCTTCCCCGTCTCGAGTTCGTCGTAATCGATCACATCCGCCCCGATCGCCCCGTCGAGCATCCAGAATCCGGCGCCGGTGAACGCGATGAACCCCGACGCGAAAATCTGCAGCCAGCGAATGTCCGGATTGTAGAACCACCACGTGCCGACGAACACCAGCACCGCCGTCGACAACACGGACATGATCCCGACGCGTTTGCCGAACCGGCGCGCCACGAACGCATACACCGGGATGCCGAGGAAGCCGAGCACCATGCCCGAGATGCCCATCCAGAAATTCCACACCGCGCCTTCCGCGATATTGCCGCGGCAGACGTAGTAGAGCGTCGCGTAGTAGCCGAGCGCCGCCACCATGCTCGTGCCCATCGCATACGAGAGCTTCATCGCCATCTGCATCCGGAAGGGTTTGCACTTCAGCGTCAGACCGAGCGTCTCGATCAGCCGCACCTTCCCCTGCTTCCGCTCCGTCACCTTCGTGTAGTAACGCTCCCGCAGCACGAAGAACATCGCGACCGCCGCCGCCGCCATGATCAACCCGAGCACCACGGTGTAAACCTGCGCCGCCAGCAGCATGTTGGGCCGCGTGCCTTCCGCCGCCGGCCGCCACGCATTGCCGTCCGTGAGCAGCAGTTTCACCCGCTCCCACCCGTCGCCGCCACTCGCTCCCACCCACACCGACATCGTCATGAACTGCGCCGCGAAAAACAGCCCCAGCTCCGGCACCTTCTGCACCGCGTTGCGAAACGACCACACGCTCGTCCGCTCGTGATAGTCCGGCGTCATCTCGTAGCCGAGGCTGTCGAACGGCATCTTGAACGCGCTCATGATCGGCAGGTAGATCGCCGACGAGACCACCATGAACCAGAAGTAATGCGGCACCTCCGTCCCGAAAAACGTCGACGAGCCCCACCCCGGCGCCACCGCCACCAGTAGCGGCAGCCCGAGCCCCGACAGCACGCCCGCGATCAGGATGTAAGGCCGCCGCCGGCCCCAGCGCGTGCGCGTGTTGTCCGACAGCCACCCGAACACCGCGTCCGAGATCGCGTCGAACAGCCGGTTCAGGAACAGCGCGATCCCGATCAGCCACGGCGCCACGCCGAGGAAGATGTTGAACACCTGCCATCCAATATTTGGATACAGCCAGTGGCCCCACATGTCGTGAAACGTCCCGAAGCCATAGACGATTTTCTCCGGCACCGGCACCTTGTCGGCGGGAGCGGTGACGTTGGAGGGCTGGCCGGACGAAGCGGATGATTCCATGGAGCGCGGGGTTTGGGCGCCCTGCAGCCCGCTCAACCCCGCCGTTCGTGGCAACGGAAAAAACGCCCCGACCGTCCGAGTTGATCGCAACTTATCCGAGGTAGGAGACCGCTTGAGGACGATCACGCCGCCCGCTTCGCGCGCCGCTCAATAGGAGTCCACGAGCGACTGATGCGTCAGGAGCTTCTTCAACTGCGCGGCGGTTTTCCGCCCGGCAAACCGCACCGTCACCGTCTTCTGCTCGTCTGGATACAGCTCGAAGAAATTGTCGCTGCTCCAGAATTCGAGGCCGGAAAAATCGAACGCGAAACGATGCTGGAACGCACTCGAGGCGAACGTGAGCGTTGCGCGCCCCGGCGCCTCCAGCCGCACCGCCACGCGCGTCTTCGCCTTCGGCAGGTTCACGAAGCGCGGCTGCGTCAGGAACACCGTCTCCTCGCTTACCCGCTCGCCGCCGATCTCCAGCGCGATGCGCAGATAGATCGAGTCGCGCGAGTGCTTCGCCAGCGGCGCCGCCAGATCGACCGTGTGCTGCCGCACGCTTTCCCCATGCCGCAGCGCCACCGCCTTCCGCCCGCGATGCAACGCCCGCCCGTCGAGATGAAACACGTCCCAGTGCACCGTCCCGCGCGCGGGCGTGGGCGCATCGTAAACCGTGTAAACGTGCACCTCGCGCACCGTGCTCCGCCGGTAGTTGCCCACGATCGTCGTCTCCTCGCCCGGCACGTGCGCCGTCACCAGCGCCGGCGCGAAAAACCGCCGCGCCACATGGTGCAGCGCCCGCCAGCGGCCCGTGAACTCGATCGAGCTCCACGACGCCACCGGCCAGCAGTCGTTCAACTGCCAATACAGCGCGCCCATGCACCGCGGGCTGTTGCGCCGCCAGTGCTCCACCCCCGTCTGCATGCAGTAGGCCTGGTTCAGCTGCGAGAGGTAGATCAGCGCCTCCTGCGTCTTCGGAAAACAATAGCGCCGCGACACGTAGTCCAGGATCACCTGGTTGCCGCCCCGGTTCTTCTGGTGATTCTCCATCGAGTGCCCGAAGACATTGGCGTCATCCGGCGGACAGAACGTCGCCTGCGTCGCCGGCGAACTGAAGCTCTGCATCCCGAATTCGGATACGAAACGAAACGCGTATTTCTCGTAGTCGCTCACCGGATTCCGGCCGTGCCACACGTCCCAGAAATGCGTGTCGCCCCGCTTTTCGCCCGTCGCGTGATCGTGCGCGTAGTCGCCGCGCCAGGGCGAACTCGGCCAGTAGTCCGTCCCCGGCCCGACCGCCGCCACCGCCGCCGGCAGCGTCTCGTGATACAGCGCCTCGTAGCCCGCCCGCAGCGCCTTCTCCTCCAGCGCCGGCGCGTTGAGCGCGGCGATCTCGTTGTTGCCGCACCACAGCGCCAGCGACGCGCGATGCCGCAGCCGGCGCACCTGGAACTCCGCCTCCGCCCGCACGCTCGCCCGCATCGCCGCGTCGAACGGATACAGCGTGCACGCGAACATGAAATCCTGCCACACGAGCAGGCCCAGCTCGTCGCACAGGTCGTAAAATTCCTCGCTCTCGTAAATTCCCCCGCCCCACACCCGGATCATGTTCATGTGCGCTTCCGCCGCACTGCGCAGATCGCGCGCGTAGTCCGCCCGTGTCAGATCCGCGACGAAGCTGTGCGCGGGAATCCAGTTGGCCCCTTTCGCAAAGATCGCCCGCCCGTTCACCACGAACTGAAACGTCTCGCCCCACTCGTCCGCGTGACGATCGAGCTTGATCGTGCGCAGCCCGATCCGCCGCGTCCACCGGCCGATCGCCGCGCCGTGCGCGTCGACGACGTCCACCTCCAGCCGATACAGCGGCTGGCCGCCCTGCCCCGCCGGCCACCAGAGCTGCGGATGTTCCACGACGATTTCTGCGCCGCGTCCGCTCATCATCATTGGGGCCCCAGCGCCCCCGCCGCGTTTGGCTTCGCGGGTTTGGCGGCGAAGGCGCCGCGGCTCCATTTCCGCAGTCACGAGTGTCAAACGCCAGTGACACTCCGCCCCCGCATCCTCGCGCGCGAGTTCCGGCGCCAGCGTCAACACGACGCCGCCCTCCGCGCGGTGCGCCTGCGTCACGCGCACACTCTCGAGCCGGTTGCCGCTCCAGGCTTCGAGCCGGAGATCGCGCCAGATGCCCGCGGTAACCAGGCGCGGACCCCAGTCCCAGCCGAACTGGCACTGCTGCTTGCGCAGCGTCGAACTGCGGCCGACCGGATCGTTGAACTCCTTCGGCCGATGCTCCGCGCGATGCGTGCGAATGTAATCCAGCGCGCTCGCGAAACGGATCGCGATCTCGTTTCTTCCCGCCCGGAGCGCCGGCTTCACGTTCCACCGGTAACCGATGAACATGTTCTCGGTGCGCGCGATCTCCGCGCCGTTGATCGAAACGGTCGCCACCGTGTCGAGCCCGTCCGCCACGAGATCGACGTGCTCGTCCTCGAGCAGCGATTTCGGCACGGCGAACGTCGCGCGATACTCCCACTCGCGCTCCTCGATCCACTGCAGGTCGAGCTCGTTGCTCGCCCAGAAGGGATCGGCAATCAGTTGGAGTCGCCGCAGGTCGCGATGCACGCAGCCGGGCACGACGGCCGGCCGCCAGGAGGAAGCAGAGGTCGCATCGCGAAAACGCCACGAGGCCGTGGCCAGGGAAATGGAACGCATAGTGTGGGGGAAAGCGCGATTGCGTGACGGCCGGGCGGGTTTTCAACCCGCCCGTCAGTCACTCACGAGACCAGCCCGCCGGCGCGGGGG
>JAEYYL010000107.1 GCA_023430825.1 Verrucomicrobiota bacterium
TCGAGCCGGTGCAATCCGGGCTGCGCGCCCGCGGCTGGCCGAATGTCGTGCAGATCCTTCCGGCGATCGCGCGCCACCTCCATTTCAACACCGACGCGGATGGCCTCGTCGTCGTCGTCGATGCCGATGACTCGGTGATCCACACCGCGGCGCACGAGGCGCCGGATTATCACCACCCGCTTTGCCGGCTCTGCCAGGTGCGCGCGGTGTTTCGCCGGGCCACGAAAAAGCTGCCGCCGGCCCGCGGGCGCGCGCATCTGCTGCGTTGCGTCGGCGTCGCCGTGCCCGCGATCGAAGCGTGGTATTTGTGCGGGCAGGACCCGAGCGTGAGCGAAAACGCCTGGATCGACGGGCAGCAACGCGGCGCGCCACCCTATACGCGACGCGAATTGAAGTGGCGCGTCTATGGCACGGAGCGACCGAGCCTGCCCCACGAGACGCAGCGCGCGCTCGAGGCCGTGCGGCGGCTCCGCGGCGATGTGCGCCGCCTCGAGGCGGATTTCCCCGGGGGGTTTGGCGCTCTTGCGCAAGATCTGCGAAACTGGCAAAAGCCATCGCAGCGATGAAGACCTTCGAAGACAAACTCGCCGGACATTCGAGCGAGTGGGTGCGCGAGGGATTGATCTCCGCGGAACAGCGGGCCGCGCTGCTGGCGCGTCATCCGGCGGGGGAGAGCGGCCATCGGTTTATTGCGATCGTGGGCACGATCGGCGGATCGCTGGTCGCCGCGGGCATCGGCCTGCTGATCGCGGCGAACTGGCACGACATTGGCGACTGGGTAAAAATCGCCGGCCTGCTCGCGCTCCTGGTCGGCGCACACGTCGCCGGCTGGCGGCTGCGGATTTCGCCGGGGGACTTTCCGAAAACGGGCGAAGTGTTTTTCATGCTCGGCTGCGTGTTGTTCCTGCTGGGCATTGCGCTGGTCAGCCAGATTTTCCATCTCAATAGCCGCCCGGCGACCGGCGTCCTGATCTGGTGGCTCGGGATCGCGGTGCTGCCATGGATCGTGCGGGTGAAGAGCGCGCAGTTCGTCAGCCTCGTCGCGCTGCTCGTCTGGCTCACGATGGAACTCGAGGCGACGGACTCCTGGCTACGGTTGCGCGCGGAGGGCGCCTCAGCTTCCCCCGAGTTGCACGCCGTCGCGTTCTTCCTGCTCGGCGCGGCCTTGCTGGCGGTCGGCCTGGCCCTTCGCCGCGGCCCGCACGCCGCGTTCGCCGGGCTGCACGAAAAATTTGGACTGCTCATCGCGAACGGCGCGCTTTACGCGCTTACTTTCAGCTGGAACCGGCACCTCTGGAGTCCCGCGGATGCGGCGGAGGCCCGCCTGCAGCCGTTTGGGCTGTTCCTCGCCGGGTTGCTGGCGGCGGCGGCCTGGGCGTGGCGTCGCAACTTTGCGGATACGGCGCGCATCGGCGGATGGGTGGCGCTCGGCCTGGTGCCCGCGCTCGGCTTCATAGTGGGGATGGTCGGCTATGGCGCGGCCTGGTGGTGGGGAGCTGTCGCCTGCCTTGCGCTGTTCCTGCTCAACGTCGGGATGATTCGTGCCGGCCTGGCCACCGGCCGCGAAAGCTGGATCAACCTGGGCATCGCGTTCGTCGCGCTGAACATCGTCGCCCGCTACCTCGACCTGTTCAGCTCGATGCTGGACGGAGGCATTTTCTTCGTCGTGACGGGCGTCATCGTGCTCGGCCTCGGTTTCTATCTCGAACGCAAACGCCGAGCCTTCGTCGCGCAGGCGCGAAAGGAGGACGCATGAGTCCGCGGGCGGTGCGTTGGTTCTGGGGCCTGGTCGCAGCGCAGGTGCTCTTTCTCGGCGCATGGGCGGGCTATCACGACTCCGTTCGCCGCCATGCGCCCGTGGTGCGGTTGAAGACGAAGCCGGTGGACCCGCGGGATTTGTTGCGCGGCGACTACATGATTCTCGGCTACGAGATCGCGGACGTGCCGCTGTCGGACGATCTGCCGCAAGGCAGCGAGGTGTGGGTCGTGCTCGAGCAGCGCGGCGAGCATCACGAGGCGGTGGCGGCGTCGGGGACCGAGCCGGCGCCGGCGGCCGGCCAGATCGCGGTGCGGGCACGGCGGGCGTGGGGCGGCCTGCAATTCGGCATCGAGAATTTCTACGTGCCCGAGGGCCGCGGGACGCCGCAGTTCAAGACGCTGGAGGTCGAGGCCTCGGTCAGCCCGACGCACCGGCTTTACATCAGACGTGTGCTGCTCGATGGCGCGGAGTATCCGTAAGGGAGAGGGAGCGGGCGGGAGGGGCGGAAGCTCGTCGTCAGGCCGGCGTGCGCAAAGCTTGCGCGCAAGCCACGCGCGTTTTTCTCCTCCGAAAAAGCTTTGAAAACGCCCGTTTCCGCGTCGGCATAGCGACGTCGCGCCCATGGCCACCCCGCTTTTTCCCCGGCGATCCTACCTGCCGTATCCGGTCGAACTTCTGGCCGCCATGGCTGCGCGGGTGCTGTATCGCGTGCGCTTCAGCGGGGCGGAGCAAATCCCGGCGACGGGCGGCGCGCTGCTGATCGCGAATCACCTTTCCTACGTCGACCCGATCGTGCTGCAGCTGGCGTGTCCGCGGCGAATTCGCTTCGTCGGGTTTCATGGCTTGCGCAACCACTGGTTCTTCGACCTCTGCCTGCGCTGGAGCGGCGCGCTGCTGATTTCGGAGCGCCGGCCGTCGGATGGCATCAAGGGCGCGATCCGGGCGGTGCAGGCCGGCGAACTGGTGTGCGTGTTTCCCGAAGGGCACATTTCGCGCACCGGCCAGTTGATGGAGATCAAGCGTGGGTTCGAGCTGATCGCCCGCCATGCGAACGTGCCGGTGATCCCGGCCGCGATCGACGGCCTGTGGGGCTCGATCTTTTCGTTCGCGGGCAACCGCTACCTCTGGAAATCGCCCCGGTTGAAGCCCACGCCGGTCTTTGTGGCGTTCGGCGCGCCGATCCCGCCGGAGCAGGCGAGCGTGGCGGTCGCGCGGAAGGCGATGCTCGATCTCGGCGCGACGGCGTTCGACGAGCGGCCGGTGTTGCGCCGGCACCTGGCGCGCGAGTGCGTGCGCGCGCTGGCCAAGATACCGGGCCGGGTGCTGGTCGTCGATCGCACGGCCGAGCGCCGGCCGGTGAAGGCCGGACAGCTGCTCGCGGCAGCCGCAGTGTTGGCGAAACGGATACGCGCCACGATCCCGGAGCGGCGCGTCGGCATCGTGCTGCCTCCGGGCGCCGGCGCGTTCATCGCGAACCTCGCGGTGATCTGTGCCGGCAAGGTGCCGGTCAACCTGAACTTCACGCTCGGCCGCGCCTCGGCGGAGGCCAGCATCCGGCTCGGCGACGTGCGCACGGTGTTGTCGGCGGAGGCGATGCGCGCCAAGGTGCCCGCGTTTCCCTGGCCGGAGCGCACGCTCGACTTGCGCGAGGAGATCGCCGCGGCCGGCGGGAAGAAGGCGATGCTGCCGTGGCTGCTTGCCGCCTGGCTGTTGCCGAACCAATGGGTCGCGAACCTGCTGAAACTCCCCGAGGTCGGCGACCGTGCGGAGGCAGGCCTGCTGTTCACCAGCGGCAGTTCGGGCGAGCCGAAGGGGGTCGTGCTGACCCACCGCAACATTCTCGCAAACTGCGCCCAGATTTCCTCGCTCTCGATCCTGCCGAAGAACGCATCGCTGATGGGCTGTCTGCCGCTGTTTCACAGCATGGGCTTCACCGTGACGCTGTGGTATCCGATGCTGCGCGGCTGCCATGTCGTCACCGTGCCGAGCCCGCTCGACACGCGGAAGATCGTCGACGCCATCCGCGACGAGGGCGTGACCGTCCTGCTCGGTGCGCCGACGTTCGTCCGGCCGATCCTGAAGAAGGCGCAGCCGTCCGAGCTGCGTTCGCTCGATCTGGTCGTCACCGGCGCGGAGAAGCTGCCGGACGATCTTTATCGGGCGTTCCTCGAGACGTTCCACATCGAGATTCTCCAGGGCTACGGGCTGACGGAGACGACGCCGGCGACGAACATCAACCAGCCGGATCCGCCGGTGACGACCTTCACGGCGGAGCCGCAGGAGGGGAAGCGCGCGGGCTCGACCGGCCGGCTGTTCCCCGGGATGACCGCTCGTATCGTCGATCCGGATACAGGTCGCGAACTCGCCGTCACCGAGACCGGCATGGTGCTGTTCCGGGGGGCCAACGTGTTTTCGGGTTATCTCAACGACGAGGAGAAGACCCGCGCGGCGTTTCGCGACGGCTGGTTCGTGACGGGCGACCTCGGGCGGTTCGACGAGGACGGTTTTCTTTTCATCGAGGGCCGGCTGTCGCGGTTTTCGAAGATCGGCGCCGAGATGGTGCCGCACGTGACCATCGAGCAGAAGATCGCCGAGCTGTTTTCCCTCGATCAGAGCGAGAAGCCGACGATCGCGGTGACGGGCGTGTCGGACTCCGTGAAGGGTGAGGCGCTGGTGGTGTTGACGACCGAGCCGCTGGCGAACGACGAGTTGCGCGCGCGGCTGCTCGATGCGGGGCTGCCGAATCTCTGGGTGCCGCGGATCGTGAAGCGGGTGGAGAAGATCCCGATGCTCGGCAGCGGCAAGCTCGACCTGAAGGGCTGCCGCGAGCTGGCGATGCAGGGGTAGCGGCGGGCCCCGGCTCTTACGGCGCCGCCGGCAGGTCGAGGGTGAAGGTCGCGGCGGCGGGGGGGCGGGGGCGGGGGGGGGGGG
>JAEYYL010000108.1 GCA_023430825.1 Verrucomicrobiota bacterium
AGGGCGGATGGATCATCTATATGTTTCACGGCGTCGGCGCCGACACGCACAATCTCTTCATCGACGACGACGAACACCGCCAGTTGATCGAATGGCTCGACCGGGAGCGTGCGTCGATCTGGACCGCTCCGGTGGTCGATGTCGCCCGCCATCTGCAGGCGGCGGTCGGGAGGTAGGAGCCTGCTTGCAGGCGATTTCGGGCCCTCCCGCTGCTCACGCAGCGAGCCACCTCAGATCGCTTTCAAAAAAACATGGCTGCCCGAACGGAGGGCCGGCCGCGGACGATACGGAGGCCGTCCCTCCAGAATGGCCACGGTCACGCCGTCGCGGTCGGATAGTCGGTGTAGCCGTGCGGGCCGGGGCTGTAGAGCGTCTGGGAGTCGGGTTCGACGAGCGTAATACCCTCCCGGATACGCTCGACCAGATCGGGGTTGCTGACGTAGTGGTGGCCGAACACGATCGCCTCGGCGGTGCCGGCGGCCACGGTGGCATCGGCCTCCGTCGGGGTGTAGCCCATGCCGCAGAGGAGCGCGCCTTTGAAGGCGGCGCGGGCGGGGGTGACGACGTCGACCGGTGGCGGGCCGAAAAAGTCGCCGCGCATCAGGTCGAGAAACGCGATTCCGCGCCGGTTCAACTCTGCCGCCACGTAGCTCGTCAGGGCCACCGGATCACTGTCCTGCATGTCGTTGTAGCGGTTGAGCGGAGAAATGCGCACGCCGACGCGGTTCGCGCCCCAGACGGTGACGACGGCATCGACCACCTCGAGGAGGAGTCGCGCGCGGTGGGGAATCGGTCCGCCGTAGGCGCCGCTGCGGCGGTTGCTGCCGTCGCGCAGGAATTCGTCGAGCAGGTAGCCGTTGGCGCCGTGGACCTCGACGCCGTCGAAGCCGGCGCGTCGCGCGTTTTCGGCGGCGCGGCGGAAGCCCTCGACGATGCCGGGTAGTTCGTCGTCGCGCAGTTCGCGCGGGATTTCGTAGGGCTTCTTGCCCTGCGGCGTGTGCGTTTCGTCGTTGGTGATGCGGAGAGGGCTGGGTGCGACGGGTTGGGCACCGCCGTTCAACAGCGAATGGCAGGCGCGGCCGCCGTGCCAGAGTTGGGAAACGATTCGCCCGCCGTGGGCGTGGACCGCGTCGGTGACCTTTTTCCAGGCGGCGACCTGCGCGTCGGAGTAGATGCCCGGTTCGCGACCGCCGAAGGCCGAGTGTCCCTCGATCGCCATCGTGGCCTCCGCGACGATCAGGCCGGCGCTGGCGCGCTGCGCGTAGTAGGTGGCCATGATTTCGGTCGGGACGTGATCGGCGTCGGCGCGGCAGCGCGTGAGCGGCGCCATGACGATGCGGTTCGGCAGGGCGAGGGCGCCGAGGTGGACGGGCGTGAAGAGCGAAGCGTGGTGCATGTTGAAACGATGTAGGCGGAGCGCCAAAAGGCGCGGGATTCGCCGGAACGCAACCGATCGTGCGCGGCATTCTGTGCAACCCGGCGCGGCCTGCCTGGCGGGCGGACGCGCGATGGCGGCCTGGGGGGCGATCGCCGAGCGGCCGTCATCCATCGCGGGGTCTCGCACGTAACAGGGGAGAACCATGAACCGATTTATTCGCATCCTCCTCCTGGCTGCTGGCGTGTCGCTGGCGGCGGGCTGTTCCACCATGACCTCCCCACGCACCCCCGATCTCTCCACGGTTTCCTCGCTCGATGTCGACCGCTATCTCGGCCGTTGGCATGTCATCGCCTACACGCCCAACTTCATGGAGAGGGGCAAGGTCGCCACGGCGGATATCTATGCCCGACGGCCGGATGGGAAACTGGATGCCATCTACGTGTTTCGAAAAGGTTCCCTGGATGCGCCCGAGCAGGAATGGAGGGGCGTGGCGAAAATCGTCGATGCGGACACGAACGCGGAATGGAAGGTGCAACTGCTCTGGCCCTTCTGGGCCGATTACCTCGTGCTGGAACTGGACCCCGATTACCGGTGGGCGGTCGTCGCGTCGCGCGGCGGGAAGTGGCTGTGGATTCTGGCCCGCGAAACCGGGCTGCCGCCCGCGACGTATGCGGATCTGGTCGAACGCATCGCGGCTCGCGGGCTGGACGCTGCGAAGCTGGAACGCGTGCCGCAGCGGACAGACTGACGCCGACGTTGGCGCGAAGCGTTTTCCGGCCGGCGATGCGGCACGGCTTGCCGGTTCATAAACGCGGCGCGGGCCGTTCGACCAGAGTGAGTTTGAAACCGGGGAAGCGCGGGCTGGCGAGGACGAGCGCGGCCGCCTGGTCGCGCTCGAGCAAGTGCTGGGGTTGCAGAAAATCCCGCGCCCGATTCAGCGAGGTCACCTGGACGATCATCTCCTGAATTTCGTCCTGCGCAGCGGCGACGACGCGGATCGAGGGCCCGGTTCCGATCGGCCAGGTGCCGTCAGCGGAAGCTTGAGCGGGATGCAGCAGCTTCTGCCAACTCGCTTCCGCGCGCGTCAGGTCGCGTGCACCGATCACGATCTCGCGGACCGAATGGACGGAGAGCGGGCCGCCTCCGCGCGCTCGCAGTTCCTCGCGGAACCGCTGACGTCGCGCGGACTCGTCGTGCGCGTAGTCGCAGAGAAAAACTTCGAGCGCGTCGCTGGATACCTCCGGCAGCGAGACGGTGGTCCAGAGCGTCTGGAAAAAGCGATGCAGCTGCCTGGAGCGAAAGGGTGCCGGTGCGCCATGGGGGATGTTGCGCGCCTGGAGTTCGCCGAGGCTGGTGGCCAGCGGCTCGGGCTCGAGGGCGAGGCCGACGAAGCGATTTCGCGGCCCGCCCGGCGGGAGGTTGCGGGCTTTGACGATCTCGAGGTTCACATTGCCAAGAGCGACGCCACCGCTGCCGAAACCGCCGTGGTTGGACAGCGGCCAGACGACGGGCAGTTGCAGGACTTCGGTGAGAAGTTCGAAGAGTGCCGGCGCGTCGTCCGACGTGAGCAGAACGTGGTCGATTTGCCGGAGCGGGGAGGGCGGAGGCATGGACGCGGGGGCGGCGGAGAGAGGGAAAAAGGAGCAGCCGACGACGGTCGCCAAAACGAAAGCGGCGGATCGCATGGCTCGGAGCGTTGGACGGAGCGGGGCCGGGGGCGAGTCCGGGCTAGCGCGAAGAAGCGCTCGCCGTTCGTGGGAATTTTTGCGCGTCGGCAATGTGCGGTGTTTCGGTCAAAACGCGCGGCTTGGCGATGTCGATCAGGCCCACGTTGCCGAGCATCGGCAGTTCGAGCGCGAGACGTTTCGGGTTCACGCCGAAGGTGAGCCCGAAGAGGTTGAGTTCGACGCCTTCCTCCCAGCCGACGAGGAAGCCCAGCGCGCCGAAAAGACTGAACTGCGCGCCGGTGCCACTGGGCGTGCGCGAGACGAGATCGGCGCCGAGGTAATCCTTGCCGATCGCGGTCGCGGGGAGGTCGACCCGCAATTCCGGCGCGGCTCGCAGCAGGTGCGCGACGAACGTGTTCGAATTGGGCCCGGGCCAGATGTGGTAGTCGGCGGCGTAAGGATAGTCCGCGACGGCGGCTCGGATGCGTTCGATTAGCGGCTCGGCGCC
>JAEYYL010000116.1 GCA_023430825.1 Verrucomicrobiota bacterium
GTGTGTTATGTAGGGCGGGTCTCCGACCCGCCCCTTCGCGAGCCAGCCGCACCGCCAAAAAATTTCCCGTTTCCTTCCGTTCGCGTCCTGGATTTCTCAATACATCGCGAGTTCCGGCCGCCCGTCCGCGTGCTGCCACGCGTCATCGAACCGCGCCCGCACCGCCGCCGCCTCCATCGCGTCGCCCGTCTTTTCCAGCGCGAGCGCCAGCCCGTGCAGCGACCAGCCGTTCTCCGGCCAGCACCGCAGATCCTCGCGAAACACTTCGGCCGCCTCGCCCGCCCGTCCGAGCGACAACAGCACCGCCCCGAGCGTCTGCCGCGTCGGATAGAACCAGAACGCCGGCTCCATGTAGGGCATCGCCTCCTCCAGGGCGACCGCCGCGCGCAGCGCCGTCAGCGCCGTCTCGGACTCTCCGCGCACCAGCGCCGCGCGCCCCTCCGCCAACGCCGCCGCGATTCCCGCAATGTTGACCGCCGGCAGGTAAACGTTGTCCATCGCCGCCACCGCCGCGCCGTCCGCCAGCGCCCGCGCCGCCGCCGCTTCGCTTCGCGCCGCGCCCGCGTCTCCACGCGCCGAATACGCCGTCGCCCGCGCCCAGTGCCACATCACGCGATCGAGCGCCTCCACCGCGTCCGGCTCCGCCGCCGCCAGGATCGTCTCCCAGTCCGCAAACCGCACCGCCGTCAGCAACGCCAGATGCGTGAACCGCTGCTTCTCCGCCACGGGCGTCCCGCACAGCGGCGAGTTCGCCAGCGTCACGATCTGCGCCGCCTTCGCCTGCGCCTCGGCCCGCCGCCCTTGAAACGTGTAGGCCCACCACAGGAAGTGCTCGTTATGCGGGTAATACATCCCCGGATAAAATCCCTGGATCTGGCACTCCGTGATGTAGCCGCGATCGGCCTTCGCCGCGCGTTCGTTCGCCAGCGCCGCCTCGTGATACATCCCGACCCGCATGAAAATATGCGAAGGCATGTGCACCAGATGCCCGGCGTCGGGCGCATGAAATTTCAACCGCTCCGCGCTCGCCAGCCCGCGCGCCGGCTCCGGCCCCGCCTCCACGAGATGAATCAACGCATGATTCGCCCCGGGATGACTCGCGTCCTGCTGCAGCACGTTCTCGATGAGCTCGATGATCTCGCGCGTCTCCGGCTTCGGCGTGACTTTGTCCGCCAGCCAGTAGTCCCACGCCATCGTGTTCATCACCGCATCCGCATAGAGCACCGCCGCGTCCAAATCGTGCGGCTGCTGCCGCCAGACTTCCCGCATCGCCGCCGCATAGTCCGCGTTGAGCTTCACCTGGTCCGCGTCTCCGTTTTCCGAATACCGCGCGCCGAGCGCTGCGATGTAGGCCTGCTCCCACCCCGACGCGTGCGCCGCGAGCTCGCGCGCCTTGCCGAGCGCCACCAGCGCCGGCGGCACCGCACCCGGCTCCATCGGCGCATTGATGTTCGGCCCGTGCGCGAACGCCACGCCCCACCACGCGATCGCGAGTTGGGGATCGAGCGTCGCTGCCGCCGTGAAAGAACGGATCGCCTCGTTATGATTGAACCCCCAGAGGAACATCATCCCCTGGTCGAAATAACGCTGGGCGAGCGGATCGCGCGTCGACACGCGCTTGGAGTAGTCACCGAGCCCGCTGAACAGCGGCGCCGGGTTTTCGGTGCGGTTCACCGGCGCGACCGAGGGCGCCGGATCGTCTGCGTAGGACGCGAAGGCGGCCAGACCGGCGAAGCCGAGTCCCGCTACGAGCACCGTGAGGTGAAAGGAAGAAGTGTGTTTCATAATATGCCTGGTTGATAAAAAAAGCCGCTGGAACCGCTCTCCTCCCCTACACACCGCAAACCCCGCCCGCGGTCACAAAAAAATTCGCCCCCCCTCCGAGCCCCGCCAGCCACCCCCGACCGCCCCGCGCAACCCGAGCGACCCACCCCATCCCCCCATCACCTCTCCGCGACATTAAAATGTCGCATACGCGACATCTTAATGTTCGCCCGCCCGCTTGGGCGATCCGCCAAAGCGCACCAATTTGCTTCATTGAATGCTCTCTACAAGTCGGCTCCTCCCCGAGCGTCCTTGGCTTCATCGACATTAAGATGTCGCATATGCGACATCTTAATGTTCACTCCGGCGCGCCGGGTTTGCGCGACCGCTTACCTCCAGCGACGGCGATTCATCATCGCTGCGGACCACCCGGGGTGATCGTGTCGAAGGGCAGCGCCGCCCACACGCGCACCGCGCCTTCGTAGTCCGCCGTCACCAGCAGATTTCCATCCGGCGAAAACAGCGCCGCGAAGATATTCCGCTCATGCCCCGGCAGCGACGCCACCTCCTGCCGCGTCGCGAGACTCCACAGCTTCACCTGATCCACCACCGTCGCCATCGAGCGCCCGTCCGGCGAGAACGCGATGTCATACACGCCCTCCTGATGACTCGTCGCCACTTCGCCCACCAGCGCACCGTTATCCGCATCCCAGAACCGCAGTCCGAAATTTTCCTGCGCCGACACCAACAGTCCGCTGTCCGCCGAAAATCGCATGCTGTAAACCAGCCGCTCCGGCTTCACCGCGCGCAGCATCGCCCCGCTCCCGCCATCGTGAAACTGGATCGAGCTCGCCGTCGCCAGCGCAAGCATCCGCCCGTCCGGCCTCCACACCAGCGGCATGTTGAAATCCTCCCCGTGCAACTCCCCCGCCACCGCGTGCTCGCTCCGCAGCGCCCGCGAAGCCACATCCCACAACCGCAACATCCCGTCCTCGCCCACCGTCGCCAGCACCCGGCCATCCGGTGAAAACGCCGCATTGCGCACCCGCCGCGCATGCGCCGCCCAGACGTGCGTCGCCCGCGTCGACAACTCCCGCAGTTGCACCCGCCCGTCCAGCATCCCGATCGCCAGCGTGTCGAGATCGGGCGCGATCGCCGGTGCAATGATCTCGAAATCGCGCGTGAGCACGCCGGTCAGATCCACCGCCTGCGCCATCGCCCGTCGCTCGCTCCGCCGCGCGACATCCCAGAACCGCAGCGCGCCCGTCTCGTCGATCGTCGCGAGCGTTGCACCATCCGCCGAAAACCCCAGCGGCTGCGTCGGCGGCCCGCGCGCGATCAACGCCGCTCCGCTCCGGCGCGTGCGCGTATCCCACTCCGCCACGCGCCCGGATTGCTCGAGCGTCAGCAGCGTGTCGCCGCCGTCCGCGAACGTCATCGCCCAGATCTGGTCGAGCGGCCCCTGCAACGAAACCAGTTCCTCCCCCGTGCGCAGGTTCCACAACCGCACCACGCGGTCCGACGCCACGCTCGCCAGCACGTCCGGTTCGCCGGGCGCCAGTTCCAGGCTGCTCACAAATCCGTGATGCCGCATGCTCCCCACCCGCTCCGCCCGCGTCTCCACATTCCAACTACGTATCCGCCCGTGCCAGCATCCCGCGATCAACTCGCGCCCGTCCGGCGAGAACACCAGGCTCACGATATCCTCCGGCGCGCCCCTCATCCCGGGCTGCAGCTCGAGCCCCGGCACCGACCACAACTCCAGCTCGCAGCGATTCGCCCAGCTCTCGCCCGTGCCCGTCGCGAGCAATGAGCCATCCGGCGAAAACGCCAGCGTTCGCGCATTGTGCCAGGCCTTGAACGTCCGCTCACGACTCGCGATCTCGCGCCATCCCTCCGCGTCCCGGCCCCACAAGCGCAACCGCGCCCCGCCCGTCGCCATCCAGCGTCCGTCCGCCGAAAACGCCACCGCGCGCACCGCCTCGCCCTCGACCCGCTCGCGCCGCGCCCACGTGCCGATCTCCCACGCCGCCAATCCGCCATCGCCGCCCGCCAGCAGCGCGCCGCCGCCCGCGACCGACGCATCGAACGCCATCGTCACGTAGCCCGCCGGCAGCGTGAACACCGGTTGCCCCGGTGCATCGCGGTCCCACACCACATTGCTCGCCGCCACGAGGCTTGTGCCGGGAATCGCCACGATCTGCCGCTCGCCCGTCGGCACACGCTGCACTTCGCGTTCCTCGCTCTCGGTGTGCGTCCAAAGATACCGCCACTCGAAACCCCGCCGATCGGCACCGCCCCGCGCCGGCCGGTGCCGTTCGAGCAGCGCGCGCGCCTGCCCGCGGCTGCTCCGCGCCAGCGCCTGCTGCGCGAGGTTCATGTCCGCCGCGTAAAGATTGTCCTCCGCCCGCTCCCGCTCCGCGCGTATCCGAAAAGCGGCGACCGGCGAGCCGATCGACACCGCCGCGGCCAGCACCACCGTCGCCGCGACCAGGCTGGCGAGCGCCGGCCGCCGCCGCCCCCAGCGCCACACCCGCTCCGCCCGGCTCACCGGCCGCGCCGCGATCGGTTCGTGCCGCAGGAAACGCCGCAGGTCCGCCGCCAGCCCGCGCGCGTCGGCGTAGCGTTTCGCCGGGTCCTTCTCCAGGCACTTCAATGCGATCGTGTCCAGGTCGCGCGGCACGCCCGCGACGAGCAGTCGCAGCGGCACCGGTTCGCCGTGCACGACCTGATGCAGCGTATCCGGAATCGTCTCACCGAAAAACGGCGGACGCCCCGCGAGACAGTGATACAGCACCGCGCCCAGCGCATGCACGTCCGACGCCGGCCCGAGCGCGCCGCCGCGCGCCTGCTCCGGCGACATGTAATTCGGCGAGCCCATGATCTGCCCCGGCATCGTCAGGTCCGCATCCGCCTCCATCCGCTTCGCGAGCCCGAAATCCGCCACGTGTGGTTGATCCGCCGTGTCGACCAGGATGTTCGAGGGCTTCAGATCGCGGTGCAGAATCCCGCGCGCGTGCGCGCACTGCACCGCATCCGCCACCGCCGCCATCAACCGCGCCGCGCGCTGCGCCGACAGCGGCCGCTGCGCCACCATCGCCGCGAGCGTCGCGCCCTCCACCAGGTCCATCGCGAGATAATGCCGCCCGTGATGCACGCCGACTTCGTGGATCGTCACGATGCCGGGATGCCGCAACCCCGCGGCCGCCGACGCCTCCGTGCGAAACCGCCGCGCCGCATCCGTCGTCACGCGTCCCGCCAGATCCAGCACCTTCAACGCCACCAGCCGCTCGAGGCTCGTCTGCCGCGCCTTGAACACCACGCCCATCGCGCCGCGCCCGATCGTCTCGATCAACTCGTAGTCCGCAAACACGCCCGGCGCTTCCGGCAACGTGTCCGACCCATCATTTGCCTCGCCGCCGTCATCCGCGTCGTCGCCCGCATCGAGCGTCAACGCCAGGTTCAGCAAACATGCCGGACAGCGCTCCGGCGGCACGCCGGCGCGCAGCGGCGCTCCACAGGTCGGACACACATCGCGCGGCAAATCGGTGCGGGACATGTTCTTTCCTCACCGCAAAAATCCGCGCCGGTCACGCCGTCGCCGCCGCAATGAGCTGGCGAATCTCCTCGTCGATCTCCGCCGGCGTCGCGACCGTCTGCGCGATCTCGTCGCGCAACAGCTCGCCGAAACGTTTCCTTAGCCGGTGCACGGTCATTTTCAACGCGCTCGGCTTGAGATCCAGCTGCACCGTCAGCTCCGCGTAGGGCAGCGCGCCGTCGCTTCCGGTCAAACACGGCTCCAGCGCGGCGAACAACTCCGCCTTCCCCTGCCGTCCATACTCCTGCCGCAGCCGCTCGCGCACGGTTTCGAGCACCGTCGCCGCCCAGCGCCGGTCGTAAAGCGACTCCGGCGTCGCGTCGTCCGCCGGCTCCAGCCGGTAGCGCGCATCCGCGTCCACACCATCGAGCGAAAACGTCGTCGTGCCGCCGCCGCGTTTCGCCGCGTTGTCGCGCCGCCATTCGTTGACGAGAAAATGATCCAGCGCGCGCAGCAGATAAGAGCGAAACTTCCCGCCGTCGCGCCGCACGCCGACCGGAAACCCCAGCCGCAGCAGCCGCGAGAAAAACTCCTGCGTGAGGTCCTCCGCCTCCGCCGGCGCGCGGCCCTTCCGCCGGACGTAAGCATAAACCGGATACCAATACGTCCGGCACAGCCGGTCCAGCGCCGCCGCCGCGCCGGGATGATCCGGGTCGCCCGCCGCCAGCACCACCGTCCACAAGGTCGTGCCGAACACCGGCGAGCGGGCCGACGGCGTGGGGTCGGGGAGGTCGCTGTCGGGCGGGTTCATGGTCAAGAATGGGAAGTGGGCGGCCCCAGGCGGGGTGCGACGCCCGGCATCGTTGCAAAACGCTAGCGCCCGCGTCGCGCCGACGGCGAGCACTTTGCGGCGCCGGCGCCCTCACCAAAGCGTCGCCACCAGCCCCGAGTCCGCGATGTTCGCATCCTTCGTCACCAGCGTCAGCCCATGCACCTTCGCTGTCGCCGTGATCACCCGGTCAAACTGATCGCCATGGGGCAGCTTCAACCCCGGCGCCGTGATCGCGATCGGCAGCGTGATCGGCAGCACTTGCACAAAGTCCAGAAGCTGGCCCAAAACTCTGGCCGGCGAGCCACTGAAGGAAATTTTCCCTGTCTGCAGGAGCAGACCGGTCTCCTGCAGCGTCACATCCGAAATCGCCAGCTGCTCGTAAGGCGTCACCGCCAGCACGCGCGCCGCCTCCGCCCCCAGCCGTTCCTCATCGACCGCCGCCCATAGAAATGCGTGCGTATCGAGCAGGTATTTCAGCCGCGATTTCACAGCGACGGCTTCCAGCCATCGGCCTTCAGCGTCGGGCGCGTTAGATCGTCGTGAAACGCGATCTTGCCGCGCGCGGCTCCCAACAGGGTGTCGCGCGCACCCACCGCGGTGAAAATGAATTCACCCTCCTTGTCACGAATGCGCACCGTCCCACCGCGACGCGCCTTCGTCTTGAAGGCGGCAAATTCTCGAAGAAACGTGCGAACGTTGGTTGTCATGCCCCGAATGTTGTCTGACATCTTAACCACCGTCAAGCGGTGCACCGGGGCGTCGGCGCCTTTCTGGTCCACGGATACTCGCGGTCATCCCTTTCTTGCCCCACGGCCTTTGCGCCGCACCGTCCTTGTATGGCCATTCTCATCGGTTGCGGAAGTTGGACGGACGACGCCTACGTCGGCCTCCTCTATCCCAAGGGGCAGCCCAAAACCGCGCGCCTCCGGCTCTACGCGAACTGGTTCGAGCGCATCGAACTCAACTCGAGCTATTACAATATCCCCACTGCCAAAACCGTGTCGGGCTGGCTGGAGCAAACCCCTTCCTCTTTCCAGTTCGACGTAAAGCTGCACAAGGACTTCTGCGCCGATCCGCGCGGTGCCGCGACGAGCCCCCAACTCGACAAACTCATCGCCGGCATCCAGCCGCTCGTTGAGGCCAAACGACTGGGCGCCTTCCTCTGGACCCTCCCGCCCAGCTTCGGTCCCCAGCGTCATCGTCTCGCTGAGCTGGACGGCGTCGCCGAAAAACTCGGCCCTTACGCGCCCATCGCCGCCGAACTGCGCGATCGCGCCTGGGTGGAGGGCGACGCCCTTGCGACGACCCTCGACTATTTCCGCGCCCGTCGACTCGGGTGGGTCGCCACCGACGTTCCGCCGGTCAACGCCCCTCGCATTCTTCCGCCGATCGACGAGGTCACCCATCCCCAGCTCGCCTACCTCCGCCTGCACGGACGAAACCCGCAGTATCCTCACGCCAGGACGGCGGAGGAGGGCCATCACCACGATTATTCCGCCGCCGAGCTGAAGGAAATCGTCACACGTATCCAATCTCTCGCGACGCGCGCCCGCGACGTTCACGTCAGCGCCAACAACCACGCCGAGGACTTCGCCCCGAAAGCCGCGCTCGCCCTCCGCCGCCTGCTCGGCCAGCCCGTCCCGCCGCCACTGGCCCCCGAAGACGACCCTGACGGCGAACAACTCTCGCTGCTCCCGTAGCGGCAGGCCGGTGCCTGCTCAGCGGTAGTTTGCGCGCTCGCGCGCCACGTGGCGCGTCAAGCGCGCCAACCACCCAAGCAACGCAGGCGCGCATGGAGGCTCGCCGCTACCCACGACCCCGCCGCCCGCCACCCGCTCGGTATTTGGCGCTTCCCTGGAGCTTGGTGCTTGGCGCTTGGTGCTTCTCCATCCTTTGCGGCTTCACCTCTCGCACGCTGCTCCCCTCCACCCACGTCGCCCCGATCAACGTCGCCCGCGGAAATTCCTGCACGCCGACTTCGTTGTTGTGGATCTGACTCACGATCATGTCCACCGCCGCCTCGCCCGTGACCAGGTTGTGCTGATTCATCCCCGCGATCTCCGGCCGCGTCGCGCGCCACTCGAGCTGGATCACGCCGACATCCTCCGGCACGCGCCGCCCCGCCGCCTTCAGCCAGTGCAACACGTGGTTATAAAGCGTGAACACCACGTCGGGCCGGTGACTGTCGAGCCACCCGCGAAACCGCTCGGCCTCCGCCGCCACGCCCGCGCGTTCGTTGAAGATCGGCACCTGCTGCGCCCGCGGCAGCGTCCGCTGGCCGGTGAAGTAACCCGCCGAAAACCGCCGCTCCACCAGCGCGTCGATCACGTCGTCGAGCACCAGCCCCGGACGCTGGTAACCCAGCGCCAGCGCCCGCTCGAACGCCATCAGGGCGAGGTTGTGGTGATCCACCGAGCAGAACGACAGCGCCGGCTCCCGCGTCCGCACGCCCGTCACGACCGTCGGCAGCTGCTCCCACACCGGCCGCAGCGCATCGGGCAGATGATTCGTGTCCATCAATCCCACCAGCACGACGCCCTTGATCCCGCGTGTATTCAAAATCCGGAGCCAGCGCTGCGCGTTGAGCGTCGGATCGTGCAACCAGAACCGGTCGAAGCTGTAGCCGAGTTTCGCCGCGCGGCTTTCGCAGCCTTCGACATACGTCGGAATCGTCGGGTGGTTGCGAAACGCATCCGGGTCGCGGTTCGCGTTCACCAGCGCCAGCTTCGCCTGCAGGCGGGTCGTGCGACTCGCGCGGAGCTGCGCCATCAGATGCGACACCACCGCGTTCGGTTCGTAGCCGATCCGCTCCGCCGCCTGCCGGATCTTCTCCCGCGTCACCGGCGGAATCTGCGGATCGCCGCGCAGCGCAAGCGACACGGTGTTCTTGGAATAACCCACCGCACGGGCGATATCGTTGAGCGTTGGCCGGGGCATGGAGACAGCAGCGAACCGCCTTCTTCCCTCACTTTCATCGAACCGTCAAGTAACCCCGACGAAGCCCCGCTTCGATCGCGCCCAACGCCCCGTTGGGTTGGCGCCGCACCCCGCTTCTCGCCGCGCGGCCTCACCCACCCCGACCGCCCGTCTCCGCTTTACGGTCATGCCCGCGCCTTCGTTGACCCTCCGACAGCCAACTCTCATCTCTCGACTCCCAACTCACCCCGCGACCCCATGTTCACCCTCGGCCTCGACTACGGCACCAACTCCGTCCGCGCCCTCATCGTCCGCGTCACCGACGGCAAGGAATTCGGCTCCGCTGTCGTCAACTATCCCAGCGGCGCCCAAGGCATCCTGCTCGATCGCCGCGACGCTCACCTCGCCCGTCAGCATCCCGCCGATTACCTCTTCGGCCTGGAGAAATCCGTCCGCGCCGCGATGGCACAAGCGAGGAAACAACGCGGTTTCTCCGCCGACAAGATCGTCGGCATCGGCGTCGACACCACCGGCTCCTCGCCGATTCCCGTCGATGCCACCAACACTCCGCTCGCCCTGTCGAAGAAGTTCGCGAAAAACCTCAACGCCCAGTGCTGGCTCTGGAAGGACCACACCAGCTGGCGCGAGGCCGCCAGGATCACCGAACTCGCCGCGCAACACCGCCCGCAGTTTATCGCCAAGTGCGGCAACACTTACTCGTCCGAATGGTTCTGGTCGAAAATCTGGCACTGCCTCGCCGTCGACCCGAAGGTCTTTGCCGCCGCGCACTCGTGGGTTGAATTGGCGGATTGGATACCGTCCGTCCTCGCCGGCGTCACCGACCCGCGCGCCGTCGTCCGCGGCATCTGCTGCGCCGGCCACAAGGCGCTTTACGCCGACGACTGGGGCGGCCTCCCCGACAAGGAGTTCCTCGCCCTCCTCGATCCGAAACTCGCCGACCTCCGCGACCGCCTTTACGAAAAGGCCCACGACGCCACCGCATCCGCCGGACAACTCTCGCCCGCCTGGGCCAAGAAACTCGGCTTGCGCGCCGGCATCCCCATCGCGATCGGCGAGATGGACGTCCACTACGGCGCCATCGGCAGCGGCGTCACCGAGGGCACGCTCGTCAAGGTCATCGGCACCTCCACCTGCGATTGCGGCGTCGTCTCCGCCGACAAAACCGTCCCCGACATCCCGGGCATCTGCGGTATCGTGAAAGGCGCGATCCTTCCCGGTTTCTACGGCATCGAGGCCGGCCAGTCCGCCGTCGGCGACATTTTCAAATGGTGGGTCGAGGTCGTCTGCCAGGGCAACGCGGCCCTCCACGCGCAACTCACCAAGGAAGCCGCCCAACTCGCGCCCGCCCAAAGCGGCCTGCTCGCGCTCGATTGGAACAACGGCAACCGCACGATCCTCGTCGACCAGCGGCTCTCCGGCGCCCTGCTCGGCACCACGCTGCACACCACGCGCGCCGAAATTTACCGCGCGTTGATCGAGGCCACCGCCTTCGGCGCGCGCGCGATCATCGAGCGCATCCGCGAATACGGCGTGCCGATCGACCGCGTCGTCTGCGCCGGCGGCATCGCCGAGAAAAACCCGCTGCTCATGCAGATCTACGCCGACGTCACCGGTTGCACCATGCTCGTCGCCGGCTCCTCGCAGGCCTGCGCGCTCGGCTCCGCCATCTCCGCCGCCGTCCTCGCCGGCGCCCACCCGGATTTCCCCGCCGCGCAAAAAGCGATGACTTCGCTGAAAAAGGTTTCCTACAAGCCGAAGGCCGCCGCGCAAAAAACCTACGGCGAACTCTACGCCTTGTATCGACAACTCCACGACGCATTCGGCGGCCTGAACAAGAACGCCGACCTCAGCCGCGTGATGAAGGACCTGCTGGAACTGAAGGAGCGAGCCGCCGGCAACGAGTAGCGAGCATTCCACCTCCGCACGTCGTCTTCCTACTCGCTCCTCACCACCCGCTACTCGTTCCTCTCTCATGAAACTCCTCGCCTCTCCCGAAATCTGGTTCGTCTGCGGCTCGCAGCACCTCTACGGCCCCGGCCCGCTCCAGCAGGTCGCCGCCAACGCCCAGCAGGTCGCCGCCGGGCTCGCGAAATCCAAAAAGATTCCGCTCAAGATCGTTTTCAAGGCGCTCGTCACCACGCCCGACGAGATCACGCAGCTCTGCATCGACGCCGACGCCGACGCCAACTGCGCCGGCCTCATCCTCTGGATGCACACGTTCTCCCCCGCGAAAATGTGGATTCGCGGCCTGAGCACGTTGAAGAAGCCGTTCTGCCACCTGCACACGCAGTTCAACCGCGATCTGCCGTGGGGCCAGATCGACATGGACTTCATGAATCTCAACCAGGCCGCGCACGGCGATCGCGAGGCCGGTTTCCTCCACACGCGCCTGCGACTCAACCGCAAGGTCGTCGTCGGCCACTGGTCGGACGCCGAAGTCCAGGAACGCCTCGGCGCCTGGGTCCGCGCCGCCCGCGCGTGGCACGACTGGCAGGGCGCCAAGTTCGCCCGCTTCGGCGACAACATGCGCTACGTCGCCGTCACCGAGGGCGACAAGGTCGCCACCGAACTCCGTTTCGGGTATTCAGTTAATGGTTACGGCATCGGCGACCTCGTTGCGAAAATCTCGCACGCCGGCATCGCCGACGACCACGTCGACGCCCTCTGCGCGATCTACGAAAAATCCTACAACGTCGCGAAGGACCTCCGCCGCGGCGGCAAACGCCACGACGCGCTCCGCTACGGCGCCCGCATCGAACTCGGCCTGCGCGCGTTTCTCGAGGAGGGGAATTTCAAGGGCTTCACCACCACGTTCGAGGATCTCCACGGCCTCCGCCAGCTTCCCGGCCTCGCCGTCCAGCGGCTCATGGCCGACGGCTACGGCTTCGGCGCCGAGGGCGATTGGAAGACCGCCGCGCTCCTCCGCGCGATGAAGGTCATGGGCGAAGGCCTCGACGGCGGCACGTCCTTCATGGAGGACTACACGTATCACCTGTCGCCGAAGGGCCACCAGGTGCTCGGTGCGCACATGCTCGAAATCTGCGAGAGCATCGCCGCCACGAAACCCTCGCTCGAAATCCA
>JAEYYL010000125.1 GCA_023430825.1 Verrucomicrobiota bacterium
TCCACGGCGGGGAACTCCGCGCCGGGCTCGAGTTCGACGTAAACCATGCGGCGATGGACGCCGGTGCCGGTGGGAATGGTCATCGACAGGGCGTCCTTCACGCCGGGTTTGCCTTTGGCGCAAACCGAGTGGCCCATGCTCATGCCGGGGCCGAAGTTGGTGTAGGTGAGACCGCGCGGCGCCATCGCCAGAAGGAGCGCACGCAGGACCGAATCGCTGCCCGGGTCCCAGCCGGCGGAGACGACCGCTACGCTGTTGTGCTGCTTGCCGAGGGCGTCGAGGGACTGCCGGAGGTCCCAAAGTTTTTGCCCGTGGATGTCGAAGCTATCGACCGTGTGAATGCCGCGGGACAGGTAGCGCGGAGCGGTTTCGGGGATGCTGCGGGTCGGGCCACAGAGAAGCGCGACGTCGACGTGGCCGAGCTTGGCGACGTCGTCGGCGATCGTCACGCCGGCCAGTTCGGCGGGGATCGGCGAGGTGGCGGCGCGGCGAATGACGCCGGCGATTTCCATATCCGGCGCGGCGTTCACGGCTTCGACGGCCGCACGACCGATGTTGCCATAGCCGACAATTGCGATGCGGAGGGATTTGCTCATGGAAGGTGCAACCAAAGCATCTGCGAACGGAAGGGGAAGGCCGGAGTGCGAGAGACGGTGGGGGGGATGCGCGGCCGCGATTCGCTTGCGCTTGGGATGCGCCGACGGCGGCGATTTCGTGCTTTCATCGGGCGTGCGGGGCGTGTTTTTCTCGGGCAAACCTCAACCCCCGATTCGATCATGTCCTCGCTCCGCCCTTATCCCACCGGCCTCGGCACCAAGTCGCTCCACGCGGGCCAGACGCCCGATCCGACCACCGGCTCGCGCGCCGTGCCGCTCTACCAGACGACCAGCTACGTGTTCCGCGACACCGAGCACGCTGCGAACCTTTTCGCGCTCAAGGAACTCGGCAATATCTACACGCGGATCATGAATCCGACGACCGACGTTTTCGAACAGCGCATCGCTGCGCTCGAGGGCGGCACGACCGCGCTGGCCCACGCGTCCGGTCAGGCGGCGATCACCAACGCGATTCTCAACCTTGCCGGCGCGGGCGATCATGTGGTTTCCGTTTCGCAGCTCTACGGCGGCACGTATAATCTGTTTCACCACACGCTGCCGAAGCTCGGCATCGAGATCACGTTCGTCGATGCGGACGATCCCGAGGCCTTCCGCCGCGCGCTGCGGCCGAACACGAAGGCGTTTTTCGGCGAAGGGCTCGGCAATCCGGCGCTCAATCTTTTCCCCGTCGAGGAAGTCGCCGCGATCGCGCGCGCGGCCGGCGTGCCGCTGATCCTGGACAACACGTGCCTCTCGCCGATCCTCCATCGCTCGTTCGAATGGGGCGCCAACATCGTCGTGCACTCGACCACGAAGTATCTCGGCGGACACGGCACGTCGATCGGCGGCATCGTCGTCGATGGCGGCAATTTCGACTGGGGCTCCGGGCGCTTTCCCGGCTTCACCACGCCTGACGCCTCGTATCACGGGCTCGTGCACTGGGACGCGTTCAAGGCGTTTCCGCCCGCCGGCGGAGCGAACATCGCCTTCGCGATGAAGATGCGGCTCCAGCTCCTGCGCGACACGGGTGGCTGCATTTCGCCGTTCAACGCCTGGCAGACGCTCATCGGGCTCGAGACGCTGCATCTGCGGATGGAGCGCATCTGCGCGAACGCGCTCGCCGCCGCGCATTTTCTCCAGGGGCATCCCGGCGTCGCGTGGGTCAACTACCCGGGCCTGCCGACGTCGAAGTATCACGCTGCGGCCAACAAGTATTTGACCGGCGGATACGGCGGGTTGCTCGGCTTCGGCGTGAAGAGCGGCTACGAGGGCGCGAAACGCACGATCAACGCGCTGAAGCTTTTCAGCCATCTGGCCAACATCGGCGACGCGAAGTCGCTCGCGATTCATCCGGCGAGCACGACGCACAGCCAGCTCACGGCGGACGAGCAGACGGCGAGCGGCGTGCAGCCCGACTACATCCGGCTCAGCTTCGGCTGCGAGGACTTCGCGGATCTGAAGGCCGACCTGGAGCAGGCGCTCGCGAAAGCGTGAGGCGTGAAGCGTGGGCGTGAGGCGTGTGCGAGGGGAGACGGAGTTAATACCGTCTCCCGCGAATCACGCGAATCGACACGAATGCGGATGCGCGGCTCGGGGGTAGGAGCCTGCTTGCAGGCGATTTTGGCGTGGCTCGCGGCGTGAGCAGCGGGATCTCCCGGAATCGCCTGCAAGCAGGCGCGCTACATTTGCGCGGCGTGGGGCTTTAGCGAACGCGGCGGGGGCGCCGCGGCTCCATTGCGGGGGCGGCCGCTTTATGTTCCGGCGGTGGCCGGTGGCGGCGTCGGTTCTGAGACCACCTCGGGGGTGGTGAGCGGAATCGTCGGCGCCCATTTCAGCCACTCTTTGTCGGCTTCGGTCGCGATTTGGAAAACCGAATTCTCCGGCGCGAGCGGGGCGATTTCACCATTGCTTCCCACCGGGGTCGCAAACGCCACCCCGCCCGACAGCATCGATTCGAGCGAGGTGTTTTTCAGCTCCGCGCCGAGCAGACCGACTTTGAACGAGAAACCGCCGGCGTTCCAAAAACGCGTGTTGGTGCGCACCAGATCGGCATACGGCGCGTCGATGTGGACGCGGACGAGCACGCCGGTCGCGTCGTCGGCGAGTCGGCTGGTTTCGACCGCGCCGACTTTCATCTGCCGGTAGAAAACGCCGGCGCCGGTCGTCAGCGATCCGAGTTGTTCAGCCTGCAGGATGAACGATTTTCCCTCCGCGGGCAGTTCGGGTGGCGGGGTGCGGGCGAGTCCGGTGAAGCGCTCGGCGGGCGCACCGTGGCCGGGGCGCACGTTGAGTCGCGGGCCGGTGAGCAAGGTGTCGAGGCCGCGCACACCGGTGAGGCTGATCTCGGGCTGCACGATCCAAAACAGCGCGCCTTCGCGGGCGATCGCCTCGGCGGATTTGTCGAGGCGCACGCGGACGCTGACGCCGTCGAGCGCGGGTTTCAACTCGACCGCGGTGACGCGGCCGACGGCGACGCCTTTGTATTCGAGTTCGGTCTTGCCGGCAGTGACGCCGGAGCCGTCGGCGAAATCGATCGTGATCTCGGGCCCGCGTTTCTGCAGCTCGCGCGCGATCATCCAGCCGCCGAGGACGAGCGCGACCAACGGCACCACCCACACGAGCGGGAAGCGCGGCGCGCGGCTGACTTTGGGGAGCGGAGCGGGCGTGGACGACGTGCTCATAGCGCGGGAAGTTCGGGCGCGGTTTTCGATCCGCCGCGCCACAGCACGCGCGGGTCGAAGGCGTGCGTGGCGAGCACGGTGAGGATGACGGCGATCGCGAAGGCGAGGATGCCGGCGCGCGGCTCGACGGTGGAGAACGCGCCGAAGCGCACGACGCCGGCGAGGAACGCGACGAGAAACACGTCGAGCATCGACCAGCGTCCGATGAAATCCAGCGCGCCATACACGCGCGTCGCCCGTCGCGCGTCGCGCACCGCGCCGCGGCGCGCCTGCAGCAGCAGCCAGCCGAGGCCGACGAGTTTCAACACGGGGATGACAATGCTCGCGATGAAGACGATGGCGGCGATCGCCCAAAGACCCTGCCGCCAGAGTTCGACGGTGCCCGAGAAAATCGTGTCGGTGCGGCTCTGGCCGTATTTCTGCGTGGTGAGGATCGGCAGGAAATTCGCGGGGACGAGCATCACGGCGGCCGCGAATGCGAACGCGGTCGCGTTGGCGAGTTTCTCCGAGCGGAGACGCAGCGTGAGACGACGGCGGCTCATGGGTGGGACGGCACGGTTTCAACGATCGGCGACGGCGTGCCGGAGGGACGCAGCAGGAGGCTCCGCCACGCGAGAAGCAGCGACACGGACATGCCCGCGTAGCACCAGAAACCGGCGCCGATAGTCACGTTGACGACCGAGCCGAGCTTCATGAGCGCGACGAGCACGGCGAGCACCTGCACTTCGGGGATCGCCCAGTAGCTCATTGCGCGGGCGGCGCGGGAAAGAAAATCGCTGGGGCGCCGCGACCAGCCGAGCCGCGCGCTGAGCAGTCCGCCGGCGAGAATCGCGAGCAGCGAGACCGGCACGACCGCACCGCAGAGCAACACCCAGAGACCGAGAAAAGGCATGCCGTTGTCCCAAAGGCCATGCACGCCGCTGAGAAGCAATCCGCCCTGTTCCTGGCCGAACTTGCCCGCGGAGATGAAAGGGAGGAAAAACGCCGGCACCGCGAGAAACAGACCCGTCAACGTGAAGACCAGCGTGGCGTCGGGGCCGAACCGCGAGCCGCGCGCGAGCACCGTGTCGCAACGCAGGCACAGCGCGCGCGAGCCCGGATCGAGCGGGATCGGCTGGTGTTCCTGGCCGCACAACGGGCAGGTGAGGTGCGCGGGAGACGTTGACATGGAAGCGGAGGAGAGCGCCTTCCCGGTGGTCGGGGAAAACCGGTAAACGCGCAGCGAGCGACCCTCTGGGAGGCGATCGGTTCCCGAGGGAAGGCGCGCACGCCGCAGATCGAATCGAGGGACCCGGCTCGGCGAGTCCGGGTTTGCAGTCGAACGGACGGCACGGCGGCCGGGCCTCCATCAGCCTAAATTGGGCGGGGAAGGCGACGGCCGTTGAGCAGCCATCCGAGCCAAGTCGAACGCACGCAAAGGGCGTAGGTGAGCAACGAAACCGCGACGGTCGCGGCCGAGATGAAAGCGAGTTTGAACGACCAGTGCAGCGGGAGTTCCGCCACGGCGACCTGGAGCCAGACCACCAGCGGCAGGTGAATCAGATACATCCAGTAAGACGAGTCGGCGACGTAGCGAAGCCACGGTCGCGGCTGGGCGCAGTATTTTCGGAAAACGCCGATGCTCAGAAAAACCAGCGACCACATCATGAGCGCATAACTCACCACGTAACCGACATGGCCGGCCATCCGGTAGGGATGGCTCGGATCCTGTTCGATGGCGCTCAATAGAAACGTGGCGACGATGGCGATGCCTGCGAGTGTCCAGCGCGCCGCCGACAGCCGCGCGCACTGCTCGATCCGTGCGCGTTGCCGATCGAGGATCCAGCCGAACAGGAAAAAACCGCCATACACCAGGAGCACGGGGCCGTGCGGGCGCAGGGATTGATCCGGCGTGGCCATGCCCCAGCCGGGTCCGCCCATGAACCACAGCACGAGTGCGGTGGGCCCGGCGAGAAAGAGCAGCGAAAAACGGGATGCGACCAATCGGACGAACAGGCGGTCGGCGTGTTCCGCGAAGATGCCACCCCGCAGGCCGGTGAATTTCAGCGAGGCGCGGGCAGCGATAACCAGCGCTGTGATCATCGCCAGGTAGTAGAGGAACCAGAGATGGGAGCCGGTGAAGAGTCCGGCAGGGAGGGCCTGAAGGCTTTGAACACCTTCGCGCAGGCCCGCCCAAAAATCGAAGTTTCCGCGCAGGCTGGCGGAGCCCATGATCCAGCCGGACACGAGCAGCGGGCGCAGGAGAAACCAGCCGGCGACGAACGGCACTCCCAGGCGAAGGAGCCGCGAACGCACGAACGCGCCGGTCCCCCGGCGGTGCACGCTCGCGTGCGCGAAAAAGCCCGCGAGCAGAAAGAACAGCTCCATGCGGAAGGCGTGACTCACCAGAATGAAACCGCCGACGAGTGGACTGGTGGAGATATCCATCACCGCCCAGCCCATGAAGACGGGCATGAACGACAGTCCGGCGTGAAACACGACGCCGAGCACGAGGGCGAACGCACGAGTGGCGTCGAGGTAGTCGAGGCGAGTGGGTCCGTCGTGTAACAATCCTGTGGATACGGCGTCGGCGACCGGCGCGGAGGAGGACATGGGGCGGCGCGGTGCGGGCGGATCAATAGAAGCCGATCTCGTCGATCGCGTAGGCGAACGCCCCGCGGGCGAGCCCGAAGGCGACGAGGTTGACGCTGGTGACGGTGGCCGGATCGAGCGGGACTTGTTCGGACCAGCCGCGTTTCATGTCCTTGAACGCCACGCGGACCTCCTTGAATTCGCCGCGTTTGCCGGCGATGGGGACGCTGGTGTGGTAGTCGAAGTTCTCGATCGGGGTGGTGGCGACCTGCACGGCGAGGCTGCCCTGCGTGATCTTCACGCGCAACCGGACGCCCTCGTAGAGACCGACGTCGTGAGGTTGGGCGTCGGCGGACAGGAGCAGGGGAATGCTGATGAACGCCGGCACGCCGCGGCCGGGAACGAGTTCGCCCTCGACGATGAGCACGCCGTTTTCGCAGCGCTGGGTGGCCTGCGAGAGGCTGCCGAGCGTCTTGTCGTCGATCAGGAGCCGGTTGGCGCCGTGACGTTGTTCGGCGGAAAAATCGTCCACCAAAGCGGGCGAGGGCGACGCGTGCGCGGGAACCGGGAGGAACGGGGTGAAGATAAAAACGGCGAAGGCGGCGGGCTGGAATCGAAGACGAAGGGAGGAGAGGAGGTGCATGGTGAGGAGGGGAGTGGAGGACGTGTTTTCGCCCATAAGTGCCGGAATCCACCTTGCCGGTGACATGAATTCTTCCCCTTTTCGGACCCTGTTTTTTTTGACCGAAAGCGCAGAAACTTTGTCACCGCTTCACGCTTTTCGGGCACGTAGGAGCGGACCAATATAAGCGCTTCCGATTCCATGCCTTCTCTCCAAGCCACCAGCGACGCCGATCTCGTGGCGGCGTGCCTCGCCGGCGATCGCGAGGCGTTTCGCCAGATCGTGGAACGCTATCAGCGGTTGCTGTGTTCGCTGGCGTATTCGGCGACGGGGCAGTTGAGCGCGAGCGAGGATCTCGCGCAGGACACGTTTGTCGACGCGTGGCGCCAGCTCGCGGAGCTGCGCGAGCCGGAGAAGCTGCGCTCGTGGCTGTGCGGGATCCTGCGTTTCAAAATTTCCCGGCTGCGGCGGGCCGATGGCCGCGAACCGGTGCGCCAGGCGGACGCGCTCGAATTTGCCGGGGAAGTCGTGTCGGCGGACGAAGCCGCGCCCGATCTCGCGATTCGGAAGGAGGAGCAGGCCATCCTGTGGAGCGCGCTCGAACGCGTGCCCGAAACCTATCGCGAGCCGCTGGTGCTTTACTATCGCGAGCACCGTTCGGTGGAACACGTTGCCGTGGCGCTCGATTTGACGGAGGATGCGGTGAAGCAGCGGCTGGCGCGGGGGCGGAAGATTTTGCAGGAGCAGGTGCTGGCGTTCGTCGAGGGTGCGCTGGCGCGCAGCACGCCGGGGCGGGTCTTCACGCTGGCGGTGCTCGCGGCGCTGCCGGAGATCGCGGCGCCCGCGAAGGCCGCGGGCATCGGGGTGGCAGCGGCGCACGGCGGGATGCTGGCGAAGACGACGAGCCTCGCTGCGTTGATCGCGTCGTTGTCGGGAGTGGTGTCCGCGGTTCTGACGCTGCGGACCAATCTGGATCAATCGCGCACGCCGCGGGAGCGGCGGGCGGTGGTGAAGGTGACGATCGCGGCGTTTTTCGGGGCGTTGGCGGTTCTCGCGCTGTTGTGGGGATTGCGCGAGGCGTCGTATCGGTGGTGGGACCAGCGCGCGATTTTTGCGGCGCTCGCGCAAGGGCTGGTGCTCGCGTTCATGATTACGTGGCCGATCGGCCTGTTGCGCGTGATGGGCCGCATGCGTGTGTTGCGCTCCGCGGAGCGGCGGGCGCATCCGGAGTATTTTCAGGCCGAACGGGATCAGGTCGGGTCGGCCGCCGGCGAATACCGGAGCCGGTGGACGCTCCTCGGCGTGCCGCTGGTGCGGGTGCGATTTTCGTCGCCCGACGAGGGCGAGCCCCCGGTGTTCGCGTGGTTCGCCGGGGGCGATCGCGCCTACGGGCTGGTGTTTGCCTGGGGCGGACTGGCGATCGCGCCGTTCAGCGTGGGGGCGATCTCGGTCGGACTCGTGTCGGTGGGGAGCGTGGGCGTGGGCGGGCTGGCGCTCGGCACGTTTGCGGTCGGGTGGGTGGCGATGGGAGCGACGGCGGTGGCGGTGAAGGCGATCGCGTGGCTGGTCGCGACGGGCTGGGAAACAGCGCAGGGAGGTGGATTCGCGTTGGCGCGGATCGCAGCGGAGGGGCCGATCGCGTTTGCGCGACATGCCAACGACCCGATCGCGCGGGAGTTTCTGGCGAATCCGCACGACGAGCGGAACCAGATGCTCTTTTTCATCGTGATCTCGATTCTTTCTCTCGTGCCGGTCACGTGTTACGCGCAAGCGGTGCGGAAGCGGCTGGGGCGGACTGCGGCGTGAGCGAGCGGCGGCAGGTGGCGGCGCGCCTTGCCAAGATGGGCATGGGTCGCACGTTGCTTTTCGAATGGACCGGACGACCGCCGCATGCGCCTGAGTTACGAACAAATGTTGTCGATCGGCGACGCGGTGCCGGCGTTGCTGACCTATGTCGACGCCGGTTTTTGCCACCGGATGTGCAATCTCGCGTATGCGAACTGGTTCAACCAGGCCCGCGAGACGGTGATTGGGCGGAGCGTGCAGGAGGTCGCGGGGGAGGCGGTCTGGCAGGCAATGCGGCCGCAGCTCGAAGCGGCGCTGACGGGCGAGAGCCGGGAATGGGAAATGGAAGTCTCGGATCGCCGCGGCGAAACGCGCCGGATGCACATCGTGCACTTGCCGCAGCGCGAGCGCGACGGAACGGTCGCGGGGGTGGTGGTGATGTTGACGGATGTCACGGCGCGGACCCAGACGGAGACGGAGTTGCGGCAGAGCGAGGAGCGTTATCGCTCGCTGTTCGAGGCGATCGACGAAGGTTTCTGCGTGATCGAGATGCTGTTCGACGCGAAGCAGCGGCCGGTGGATTACCGCTTCGTCGAGGTGAATCCGGCATTCGAGTTACAGGCGGGCATGCCGGGAGCGACGGGCCGGCGGATGCTGGAATTCGTCGATCACATCGAGTCGCACTGGCTGGAGAATTACGGTCGCGTGGCCGTGACGGGCGAGCCGATCCGATTCGCGGCCGAGTATGAATCGCTCGGCCGCTGGTTCGACGTGTATGCGTTTCGCGTGGGCGAGCCGGAAGCGCGCCGGGTGGCGGTGTTGTTCAACAACATCACGCAGCGAAAGCGGTCGGAGATCGCGCTGCGGGAGAGCGAGGCGCGTTTCCGCAACATGTCGGATCATTCGCCGATGATGCTGTGGGTGACGGATGCGGATGGGCGTTGCGTGCATTTGAATCAGCGGTGGTTCGAGTTCACGGGGCAGACGCCGGAGAGCGGGCTGGGATTTGGCTGGCTCGAGGCGGTGCATCCCGAGGACCGGCCGGAGGCGGATCGGCTGTTTCGGGAGTCGAATGCACGGCGCGCGCCGCTGCGCGTCGAGTATCGTCTGCGGCGCCACGACGGGACCTATCACTGGGCGATCGATGCGGCGCATCCGCGTTTTTCGGACGCGGGGGAGTATCTGGGCTACATCGGCTCGGTGGTCGACATCCAGAAGCGCAAGGAGGCGGAGGAGGCGCTGCGCGAAGCGAAGGAGCGCGCCGAGCGCGCGTCGCGGGCGAAGGACGATTTTCTCGCGCAGCTCTCGCACGAATTGCGCACGCCGCTGACGCCCGTGCTGATGACCGCGGAGGCGCTGCGCGAGGACCCGGCGCTGCCGGTGGCGGCGCGGGAGCAGCTCGACATGATCGCGCGCAACGTCGCGCTGGAGGCGCGGCTGATCGACGACTTGCTCGATCTCACGCGCATCACGCACGGAAAACTGGCATTGCGGGCGGAGCCGTGCGACGTCCATGCGCTCCTGCGGCTGGTGGTGGAGATTGTGCGCGAGGAGGCGCGGAAGAAGCGCATCGCGCTCGCGCTCGAGGCGGGCGCGCGCTGCAGCCGGCTGACGGGCGATCCAGCGCGGTTGCAGCAGGTCTTCTGGAACCTGCTGCGCAACGCGGTGAAATTTGCCCCGGAGGACGGTCACGTGCGTATCCGCACGACGGATGCGGAGGCGACGCCCGGTGGCGAGGCGGGGCGGCGGTTGTGCATCGCGGTGAGCGATGACGGCATTGGTTTCGCGCCGGGGGCGGCCGAGGGGCTGTTCAAGCCCTTCGAGCGGGGGGCGGCGGGGACGGACCAGCGCTTCCCGGGTCTCGGGCTCGGCCTGGTCATCGCGCGGGCGATCGTCGATCTGCACGGAGGCGTCATTCGGGCGGAAAGCGCGGGCGAGGGACGGGGAGCGACGTTCACCGTCGAGCTTCCCGGCGCGCGGCCGGCGAGCGCGGTGGCGGAAAGCGCGGGAAACGGCGATTCTGCGGCGGCGGGCGAGCCGGCCTTGCGGCTGTTGATCGTGGAAGATCATGCGCCGACGTTGGACGTGCTCTCGCGGCTGCTGCGGCGCAAAGGACACCGGGTGACGACTGCCGGGAGCGTGGCCGCGGCGCTCGCCGCAGCGGACCAGGAGACGTTCGATGCGGTATTGTCGGACCTGGGCTTGCCCGACGGCACCGGACTCCAACTGATGGAGGAATTGCGCGCGCGTCACGGCCTGCGAGGGATCGCGCTCAGCGGCTATGGCATGGAGGAGGATCGTCGCCGCAGCGCCGAGGCGGGCTTCGTGGCGCACCTGATCAAGCCCGTCGACATCAATGAGGTCCGCCGCACGCTGCGGCAGTTCGCTGCGACCGGCGAATGAGACGGCGAAGGGCGGGGCGGCGGAAAAACCGGCGGTGGAATGCTGCGTCGTTCTGGCCAAATGCGGCTTTCTTCGCCACGGTGATCGCACTTTTTCCCCTCCCCATGAAATTCCTGCGTCTCCTCTGTCTTGCGTCGTTGGTTTTCCTTTCGCTGCGGCTCACCGGCCAGGAGGCGGCCTCCGCGTCCTCCGTGCTCGGGGCGTGGCGGGCCGAAGGCGAGCCGGAACGCGTGATGATCGTCACGGCGAATTACTGGACGCAGGCGATCTACGTGCGCGAGTCGCCGCAGTTCGTGCGCACCTTCGGCGGGACCTATGTGGCGAAGGACGGGAACGTCGAAGGCGGCTTGGAGTTCGACTCGGCGGAGCCGCACCGGGTGGGGGAGCGTTTTTCCCTCCGGATGCGGGTCGAGGGGAAGGCGATGACATTGACGCACCCGGACGGCAGCGTGGAGTCGTGGACGCGCCTCGATGCGGCGGAGAACGCGCTCGCGGGGGTGTGGCGTATCAGCGGACGCCATACAAACGGGACGATGACGGAGATGCCGCTGCGGGCACGGCGCACGTTGAAGATTCTTTCGGGCACGCGATTCCAGTGGGTGGCGATGAACGTGGAGACGGGGGAATTCTCCGGCACGGGCGGCGGCACCTATACGTTCGAGAACGGGAAATACACCGAGCACATCGAGTTTTTCTCGCGCGACAACGCGCGCGTCGGCGCGAAGCTGGAATTCGACGGCGAGATCGAGGACGGCGCGTGGCGGCACCGCGGGCTCAGTTCGCGGGGCGATCCGATCGACGAAGTGTGGACGCGGTTTGAAGCGGCGAAGTGAGGCACCTCTCGTGACCGGAGCCGGTGGAGCCCGATGTCCTCATCGGGCTGAGGGACGTTCGCTCGCAAAAAACCCGACGGGACACGTCGGGTTCCACCTTTGAGCATCGGCCTGGCGTTACGAGACGCCCTTGGCTTTCAGCAGGGCCTGCAGTTCGGCTTGGTCGACGTCGCCCTTGATCGTGTTGAGCTGGCTGAGGACCTTCATGCGTTCGTCGGGTCCGCAGGTGGAGATTTCGATCATCCAGTCCTCGGTTTTCGGCGCGGCGACGATCACCTCGTCGGCCCATGCGATCACCTCGGCGGCTTCGACGAAGCCCTGCGTGATGCCCTGAATGTAATACTCGGCCTTGGTGCGGTAGTTCATCCGGCAGGTAAGGCACACCGTCGCGACGGTGCCAAGCGCCTTTCCGGGGAAAAGCGCCGGGCGCGAAAACTCAGCGCGCGAGGATGGGCGAGGCGATGCCGCGCTCGAGATCGAAGGTGGCGCCGACGGCTGCGACCACGGCGGTCTCGCGGGTCAGGCCGGACAGCGGGCGCAACCGGTAGGTGGCTTCGAGGCCGGTGCAGTGGGCCGCGAGGAGATTGGCCACGCCGGCTTCGCGAAACTTGTCCGCCGTCCACTGGAGGTTGGCTTCGTCGGAGAGCAACAAATGAAAACCGCCGATCAAGGCGCGCACGGGCGCCGCGCGCACTTCGCTTCGGGCGGCGGCGAGGGTGTTGACGACGCCGGCGTGACCGCAGCCGGTGATGACCACCAGCCCGCCGTCGGTGTCGATCACGAGAGCGGAGTCCTCGGGAATGTCGTCGTCGCGCGCGCCGTCGGGGGTCGCGACGCGGGTGCCCGGCGCGACGCCGTAGTTGCGTTCAGGATACGTGCGCGGAATCGGGCTGACGAACCAGACGCCGGGCGCGAGCTCGGTCGATGCAGCGTGTTCGATGAACGTGCCGCCGGCGGACTCATAGGCGGGTTTCAGCGCGGGCATCGTGTTGTGCGGGCGGCCGTGGCGGTCGTTGCCGCGATCCCAGAAAATGCCGCGGCCGACGTGAGCGCGCGAGAACGCGGTGGGATTTTTCTTCGCGAATTCGCGCCGCAGCGTCAGCAGGCCGCCGGTGTGGTCCGCGTGGTTGTGCGAGAGGACGACGTCGGTGATGTCCGCCAGGTCGAGACCGAGCACGGAGGCGTTGTGCCGCACGGTTTGCGGGCGGAGTCCGGTGTCGAAGAGGATGCGGCGGCCGTCGGCTTCGACCAGCGCGGCGAATCCCCATTCGCCGACCTCGCCCTCACCCGCGCCGCCGACCAGCATGGTGGACAGCACGGTCACGCGCAGGTCGGCGACGCGCGCCTCGCCCGCGGCGGCGGCGCGGCCGAGGAGCAGGGCGGCGGCCAAGGCGAAAAGGAGCGCGGGGGAGGGTTTCACCGACGGGCAGGCTGGCCGATGTGCGGCGTGCCGCAAGCGGGATGCGAAATTCCGGGTGCTTGCTTGTCGCGGGCGGAGCGATGCGCTTAGGGTCTCGCGATGGAAACCCCCGACTGGGCCGGTCTTGGCGACGAAGCGTTGCTCGAAAAAAAGATCTCCCAGCTCGGACTCACGCTCGAAGGCACAGCCTTGCAGGCGCACGTGCAGCAGTTGCACGACGAGCTTTCGGCGAAAGGGCTGGTGTTTCATCCGCCGTGCCATGTCGGCGACGAGTGGTTCGTGCCGGTCGGCATCCCGGCGATCTTCGTGCCGTTTTTCCTGGTGCACGACCGGTTGCGGCAACTCGAGGCGAAGATGATGCTCGAAGTCGAGGGCGACAGTCCGGGCTGGTTCATGCGGCTGATGCGGCACGAGGCGGCGCACGCGTATGCCTACGCGTATCAGCTGTTCAAGAAGCGGAAGTGGCAGCGGGTGTTCGGGCGGACCTCGGCGGACGCGACGCCGGAGTTTTACCGGCCGCGGCCTTACAGCCATTCCTATGTGGTGCACCTCGACGACTGGTATGCGCAGAGCCATCCGGACGAGGATTTCGCGGAGACGTTCGCGGTGTGGCTGACGCCCGGGCTGGACTGGCGCGAGCGGTTCAAGGGCTGGAAGGCGCTGCAGAAACTCGAGTATGTCGACGAGTTGATGCGCTCGCTCGCGGGCCACCCGCCGCCTTACCAGCCGGAATTTCGCGTGCGCGATTTCAATTTTCTCAACGTCAAGCTGAAGACCTATTACGCGCGGAAGCGGAAGCAGTATGAGGACTCGTATCCGGATTTCTATGACCGCGATCTGCGCCAGCTTTTCGCGGGAGCGGCGGACGCGGGGCCGGCGTTGAAGGCGTCGCTTTACCTCCGGCAGCGACGGCGGGCGCTGATGGATGCGGTGTGCGAAGCGACGAACGAGAAAAAGTATCGCGTCAACAAGCTGCTCGCGCGTTTGATCGAGCGCTGCGACCAGCTCGATCTCCATCTCGCGCCGGGCCAGCCTCCGCCGGATCTGGCGGTGTCGGCCTACATCACGACGCTCGTGATGAACTATCTCTTCACCGGAAAATTCAAACGCACCAAGTAATCATGGGACGAAAGCTCAAAGTGCTCGCCTTGTTCGATGCCGTGCGGCCGACGACGCTCGACCAGGATCTGACGCCCGAGTTGAAGACGGCCGATTGGAAGACGGAGGCGGGCGTGCTCGCGGCGTTGAACGAGCTCGGTTATCCGAACGAGCATCTGGCGATCTTCGACGACCTCGACCTGCTGCGGCAGAAGCTGCAGACGTTCAGCCCGGACGTGATTTTCAATCTGGCGGACCAGTTCCGGAACAACCGCGCGTTCGACCAGCACATCGTGTCGTTTCTCGCGATGTATGGGATTCCGTTCACCGGCTGCGGCTCGACGGGGCTGACGCTCTGCAAGCACAAGGGCATTTCGAAAAAGATCCTCAGTTATCATCGCATCCACACGCCGGCGTTCGTGATCGTGCCGCGGGGCAAGCGCATCGTGCGGCCGAAGCACCTGGAGTTTCCGATCCTGGTGAAGCCGTTGAAGGAGGAGGCGTCGTATGGGATTTCACAGGCGTCGTTCGTGGAGAACGACGAGCAGTTTCGGGAGCGGGTGGAGTTCATTCACACGAAATTCGACAACGACGTGATCGCCGAGGAATACATCGAGGGTCGCGAGCTCTACGTGAGCCTGATCGGCAATCATCGGCTGCAGGTGTTTCCGATTCGCGAACTCGTTTTCCGCGAGGTCCCGCCGGACGAGCCGAAGATCGCGACGTATAAGGCGAAGTGGGACGAGGCGTATCGGCAGCGCTGGGGGCTGGAGAATCGTTTTGCGGAAGGGCTGGAGCCGGCGCTCGTGCGGCAGATCGAGTCGGTCTGCAAACGCATCTATCATTTGCTGACGATCGACGGCTACGCGCGGCTGGACCTGCGGTTGAACGCGCGGAACGAGGTTTATTTCATCGAGGCGAATCCGAATCCGATCCTCGCGCCCGACGAGGATTTCGCGCAATCGGCGATGAAGACAGGGCTGACGTATCCGCAATTGATCGATCGCATCGCGCGGCTGGGGTTGAAGACGGTGCGGGATTGAGGCGGACGGGGCGAAATTCCCGCTCCTCACGGAGCGAGCCACGGGTGGGAGCCTTTCCATGAAAACCAGAGCCGTTTCCGGATTGGAGGCAGGAGCCGGTTCGCAGGCGATTGAACGCTTCGGCCGCGTTCCCTCCGCGATCGCCCGCAAGCAGGCTCCTGCAGCTGGCTACGACGCTATTTGAACTGCGCGCGAGTGGAGACGCGGCGCCCTCGCCGCGGTGGCGGCGATGCGCGGCGGGGGGCGCCGCGGCTCCATTGAACGGTGTGCTCAGGTCTTTCCCTCAGCGGATGCGCGGTCCGGTCGATTTTCCTCAGGCGATGCGCGAGGCCGCCGATGAAGAGAGCGATGAATGTCGTGCAGTTTTCCGTCGAACCGCTGCTGCGGGTGGCGCAGGCGTTTCCCGCCACGCCCCGCATCATGGCCGAGCTGGGGCGGCTGTTGGGTGATCCCGACGTCGGACTCGAAGATGTGGCGATCGCGCTGAAGCGCGACAGCGCGCTGGCCGCGCGGCTGCTGCGGGTGGCGAACAGCGCGGCGTTTGCGCAGAGCGAGCAGGTGGCCTCGATCGAGAACGCGGCGGTGCTCATCGGTTTGCAGGAGATTCATCGGGTCGTGGGCGCGGTGGCAATCGACCAGTTTTCGCGCGCCATGTATCCGCTTTATGGATTCGCGGGCGAGCGGTTCCGCGGAAATTCGCTCCTGGTCGCGCTGCTCATGGAGGAACTGGCGTTGCCGGCGCGGATCGAGTCGCAAACGGCCTACACGACCGGACTCTTTCGCGCCCTCGGCAAACTCGCGCTGGAGAAACTCGCCGACGAGGGCGAGCCGGTGGCGGCGTTCGCGGGGGAAATGGAGACCGATCTCGTGCGCTGGGAGCGGCATTCGTTCGGCATCGCAGCCAACGAGGCGACCGCGATCATCCTGCAAAACTGGAAATTTCCGCGGGCGATTTCGCAGGCGATCGGCGAGCATTTCGCGCCGGCGGGGAGCGAACACCGGCTGTCGCACCTGCTCAATCTCGCGGCGGGACTGGCCGATGAACTTGGCCATGGGTTGCCGGGCGAGAAGCCCTACTGGCGAGGGAGGGATGCGGGTTGTGGGGAAGTGGGCATCGCGGCGCGCACGCTGAAGCGCCATCTCGAGCGCGCGACCGCGGCGTTCGAGCGCCTGAGCGGGGCGATCGCGTAGGCGGTCGAACCATCTCGCGCGAACCGTCGGGGTCCTTCGCGGACAAAGTAACCGATCGGCTACTTTGGGCCGGCGCAGCGGGTGGGTTGAGCGATGGCGGCACCAGGCGGCGTCGCGGCGAACGCCACGGCTACTGCAGGATCTCGTCGATGCTTTTCTGCGAGACGGGGTGGTAGGTGGGACGGGCCTGCGCGTAGATGCGCTTGGCGAACGCGAGGTTGTCGGGGTTTTTCGCGAGGGCGGCGTAGATCGGGCGCAGGAATTTGCGCCGGCCCTGACTCGTGAGGAAACGTTCGATCGCGGCGGCGTTGTCGTGGTAGCCATCGTTGATCGATTTCAAGAGCCAGGCGAACAGCACCTCGTTGTTGCCCGTCGAACTGAGCGAGAAACGGGCGTCGAGTTCGTCCATGCGTGCGGGCGAAAGCGGCGGGAGCGAGCGGACGAAGTGCAGCCACTCGTGCGAAGACCACGACTCGGAGGCGATCTCGGTGGCCGCACCGCCGGCAGCGAAACGTTGGGCGGCGGCGGCGACTTTTTCGAAGGCGGCGGATTGGGGCTGCGGGCAGTTGTCCGGGAGACCGGGACCGTGAATCCATGCGTTCACGTCGACGCGGGCGACGACGTCGGGGAGCGCGCGGCGGAGTTCGGCGATGAAGCGGTCGGTGGTCATCGGCTGGAAAGCGTGGGTGTCGAAGTAGGCGCGGAGAAACGCGTCCCACTGTGCGCGGCCGGCGGTTTCCTCGAGCAGGCGGACGAAGAGCGCGCCTTTTTCGTAAACGGTGCCCGGGGCTTCGTCGGGATCGCGGCCGGCGAGTTCGAGGTAGAGGTGTTGGTCGATGGAGGGAAGTTCGGCGAGCGCGTCGCGGACCTCCGCGAGGTCTCGCTGCCAGAGCATCGCGGAGTAGTCGCGGCCGGAGAGCCGTTCGGTGATCCGGTGCTGGAAATAGGTGGTGAAACCCTCGTTGAGCCAGAAGTCGTTCCAGGTGGCGTTGGTGACGAGGTTGCCGCTCCAGGAGTGGGCGAGTTCGTGGGCGATGAGTTCGACGAGCGACTTGTCGCCGGCGATGACGGTGGGGGTGAGAAACGTGAGGCGCGGGTTCTCCATGCCGCCATAGGGGAAGCTGGGTGGGAGGACGAGCAGGTCGTATCGGCCCCAGCGATACGGGCCGTAGAGTTCCTCGGAGGCGGCGATCATGCGCGGCGTGTCGCTGAACTCCTCGGCGGCGGAGGCGAGCACGGAGGGCTCGGCGTAAACGCCGCTGCGTTCGTCGTAAGCGTGGAACGCGAGATCGCCGACGGCGATCGCCATGAGGTAGGACGGCACGGGCTGCGGCATGCGGAAGCGATACACGCCGTCGGTGGATTTTTCCTGCGGGTTTTCCGCGCTCATCAACGCGAGCAGGTCGGGCGGCACGCGCAGCGTCGCCTCGTAGGTGAAGCGGACGCCTGGCGTGTCCTGCAGCGGCACCCAGCTGCGGGCGAGGATGGCCTGCGATTGCGAGAGAAGAAAGGGGTGCTTTTTGCCGGCGGTCATCGCGGGCTCGAGCCATTGGAGGGCGGACGCTTCCGGGCTGGTGGCGTAGTCGATCGTGACGGCGGTCGTGTCGGGCTGGAGGGGGATGGTGAGCTTGCGGCCGAAGACGGGATCGGGTTCGCCGAGTTCGTAGGCGGCGTCGGTGTTGCCCGGTTGGAGCGTGACGCGGTGCAGCGTGAGGCCGTGGGTGTCGAGCGTGAGCGTGGCGGCGTCGGGCTGTTCTCGTTTGAGCTGCAGCGTGGCGGCGCCGCGGAGCTGGTGGCGCGGGAAATCGACGGTGAGATCGAGCGCGAGATGGTCGACGCGCACCAGGTCGGGGCGGGCGTGCGAATGCGGATCGGGCGGGGCGGAATCGCGGGCAGCGGCGAGCGCGGCCGAGGCGGTGGCGAAGGCGAGGAGGGCGCGGAGCAGGCGTTTCACGGGGCGGACGGTAACGGTGGTGCGCGGGCTGGCAATCGCGGCGGGGGAAACGACAGAATCCCGTTGCGAGCGAGGCGGGCAACGGGCATGGCTCGCGCCGTGAAAGCCGCCGATTTTTTCTCCCTGCCCGAGTCGCTCGCTTCGTTTGCCGCGGAGTTTTCCGCGGAGATGCCGCCGTGGGATTGGATCAAACGCATTGGGCCGGCGCTGGCGAAGCTTCCGGCGGGGACGGGGGCACCGCTGCCGGTGGGCGTTCACGTTGAAGGGCCGGTCTGGCTGCATCCGACGGTGAAGCTGCCGGCGTATGCGACGTTGATCGGTCCGGTGTGGATCGGCGCGCAGACGGAGATCCGGCCGGGTGCGTTCATTCGCGGGAATGTGATCGCGGGCGAGCGCTGCGTGCTGGGGAATGCGTCTGAGTTCAAGAACTGCCTCTTGATGGATCGCGTGCAGGTGCCGCATTTCAGCTATGTCGGCGACTCGGTCCTGGGCAATGGGGCGCATCTCGGCGCGGGTGCGATCTGCTCGAATCTGCGGCTCGATCAGCAGCAGGTCGTGGTGCGGACGGACGATGCGACGTATGAGACCGGGTTGAAAAAATTTGGCGCGATCATCGGCGACGGCGCGGAGGTGGGTTGCAACGCGGTGCTGCAGCCCGGCACGGTGCTGGGCCGGCGCGCGCTGGTGATGCCGTTGACGGCGTTTGCGGGGTGTTTGCCGGCGAATACGATCGCGCGCAGCCGGCAAACGATCACGGCGATCGCGCGGCGGGATTGAGAAATCTTGCTCTTGCTCGTGCCGGCGGTCGTGGTCGATCCTTGCGGTTCCGCCAGGCCTTCGGGCTCGGCGGAGCACGATTTACGAGCACGATCACGAGCACGATTAGGATTTTTTCATGCGCACCCTTACTGGCATCCAACCTTCCGGCACGCTGCACCTCGGCAATTATCTCGGCGCGATGCGTCCGGCGATCGAGGCGCAGGGGCGCGGCGAAGGGTATTATTTCATCGCGGATTATCACTCGATGACGTCGCTGCTCGACCCGGACGAGCGGCGCAAAAACACGTTGAACGTGGCGCTCGACTGGCTCGCGTGCGGGATCGATCCGGCGAAGTCGGTGTTCTGGCGGCAGAGCGACGTGCCGGAAGTCACCGAGCTGATGTGGCTGCTCGGCACGGTGACGCCGATGGGGCTGCTCGACCGCGGTCACAGCTACAAGGACAAGGTCGCGAAGGGCATTCCGGCGAACTTCGGGTTGTGGGCGTATCCGGTGCTGATGGCGGCGGATATCCTGCTTTATGATACGAACGTGGTGCCGGTCGGGCGCGACCAGAAGCAGCACCTGGAAATGACGCGCGACATCGCGATCAAGTTCAACCTGGCGTATGGCGAGACGTTCGTCGTGCCCGACGCGGATATTCGCGACGAACTCGCCGTCGTGCCGGGGCTCGACGGGCAGAAGATGAGCAAGAGCTATGGCAACACGATCGATCTTTTCGGCGACGAGAAAGCGACGCGGAAGAAGATCATGGGAATCGTGATGGATTCGCGCACGCCGGCGGAGCCGAAGCCGGACGCGGACAAGAATCTCGCCGTGCAATTACTAAAGCTCGTGGCGCCGGCGGAGGTGGCGGCGGATTTCGAGGATCGGCTGCGCGCGGGCGGACTGGGTTACGGCGATTTGAAGAAGGCGCTCTTCGAGCACTACTGGAATTTTCTCGCGCCGTATCGGGCGCGGCGTGCGGAGCTCGCGGCGAATCTCGATGAAGTGGAGCGGGTGTTGCGCGACGGCGCGGCGCGCGCGCGGGCGACGGCGAGCGTGGTGTTGAAACGGGCGCGGAAGGCGAGCGGGCTGGAGTGAGCGCAGCGGGGTCGGAGGTAGGAGCCTGCTTGCAGGCGATTGCGAGAGGCGAGCGCGGACGAAGCTTCCTATCGCCTGCAAGCAGGCTCCTACAGTTCGCGTATGCCTGTCGGGCTCAGGGCGTGTGAGGAAAGCACGTGCCCCTATCTTTTTCGTCAGATGATGGGAGCGAC
>JAEYYL010000156.1 GCA_023430825.1 Verrucomicrobiota bacterium
GCGCTCGAAGGCGGCAAAGGCGGCAGCCTCCGCGACGGCCAGTGGAAACACGGCGGCGACAACGCCAGCCTGCTCCGCAGCATTCGCGAGGGGTTTCCCCAGTCCGGCATGCCGGCGTTCGGCGAGACGATCGACGAGGCGGAGGCGCTCGCGTTGATCGCGTATATCCAGGAAGTGGCGACACGCGCCACCGATCCCCAGCCCGCGGAGGAATCGCCGCTGCCGCGCGGCGTGGTGAAAAGCGCGCTGCACGACTTTCGCATCGAGGAGGTCGCGCACGGCTTCGATGTGCCGTGGTCGCTCACGTTCCTGCCCGATGGCCGCATCCTCGTGACCGAGCGCGTGGGGCGCCTGCGCGTGATCGCAAACGGCGCCCTCCAACCCGAGCCCATCGCAGGTCTGCCCGAAACGATTCTCGTGCGCGACGAGGCCGGGCTGATGTCGGTGGTTGCCCATCCGGACTTCGCCCGCAACGGCTGGATTTATCTCTCCTTCAGCGACCACGGTCCGAACGAAACCGCGATGACGAAGGTCATTCGCGGCCGACTGCGCGACGGAGGGCTCGTGGATCAGGAGGACGTGTTTGCGATCTCGCCGGACCAGTATCAACCGAGCTCCGTGTTGTTCGGCGGACGACTGGCGTTTCACGGCGAACATCTCTTCATCAGTGTCGGCGAACGCGGCATGGAGGAATTCACAACCGGCGCCGCCCAGGATCGCACGTTGCCCAACGGCAAAATCCATCGTGTGTTTCACGACGGCACGGTGCCGGAGGACAACCCCTTCGCGAACGAGCCCGGCGCGTTTCGCTCCATTTGGGCGTATGGCGTGCGCAATCCGCAGGGCCTCGCGATCAACCCGGCCGACGGCAGCGTCTGGGAAACCGAGCACGGGCCGCGCGGCGGCGACGAACTCAACCGGATCGAGCGCGGAAAAAATTACGGCTGGCCGGTCATCACCTACGGACTGCGTTACGACGGTCGACCGATCTCGAACAAAATCGAGGCGCCGGGCATGGAGCAGCCGGCGATCAACTGGACGCCCTCGATCGCCGCGAGCCAGATCGAGTTTTACACCGGCGAGCGTTTTCCGCGCTGGAAAGGACATTTGTTCATCGGCTCGCTCGCGCAGCAGAAATTCCTGCGCGTCGTCGTCGATGGCGAAGGGCGCGTCGTCGAAAACGAGGAGGTCTTCAACCGACTCGGCCGCGTGCGCGACATCAAGACCGGACCCGACGGCCATCTGTATCTCGCGCTCGAACTGATCGGTAAACCGGGCCGGATCGTGCGGCTGGTGCCCGCGGACTGAGCGCCTGAACGCCTGCTCGTCGCGACCCCAGATCCCGCCGCTCACGCGGCGAGCCACGAAATGCAAGTGGCTCTGCGCGTGAGCGCAGGGAGGTTTGAAACGGCACGGCAAGGATCGCGCGCGCCCCCCTACCCTCGCAACGCGAGCCAGCCGAAAGCCACCGCGTAGATCGCACACTCGAGATGGAGCAGCGCAAAACCAAATCGCCAGAATGCTCCGCCGAGGTGCGGCCAGACGCGCAGCCAGGGCAAAACCACGAGCCGTCCACCCCACCAAAGTGCAATCCCGCCGCAGAGCAGCCGCGCCGCGACCGAGCCTTCGACGAGTTCCGGCGCAAAGCAGAGGCTGACCAAGCCGCAGAAGGCGAGGGTGGCCCCGATGAAGAAATTCTGCGCCACCGCGAAACGGCGGTGCAAATCGGGCAGGCGCGCGAGATGCTCCTCCCAATTCGGCGGGATCGGTGTGAACCACGCGAACACCAGCGTCACGAAATGAAGCACACCGGCCAGGCGCACGCCGATAATCCACACCGAGTCGTCCACGTCCATCGCGCGAGGATGAACCGATCGCCCCGCCGCGGCGAGGGTCGAAATCTCACGTGCGTGCACGACCGCACGGCACCGGCGACGTTTGCACGCCCGCGCACTTCTTGGCGAAGGCCACGTGAAGATTGCGCCGTCCGAAATTCCCGCGTGACGGTTCGCGCCGGCCTCGCTAGTTGACCGCGGCGCATCGCGCCCACCCCATGAACTCCCCCCTCCAGTTCCTGCTCCGCGCCGACGAAATGCCGACGCACTGGTATAACCTGCTCGCCGATTTTCCGGAGCCGCTGCCGCCGCCGCTGCATCCCGGCACCAAACAGCCCGCCACTCCCGCCGACATGGCGGCGATCTTTCCCGACAATCTCATCGCCCAGGAGATGAGCGCCGAGCGGCACATCGAGATCCCGCAACCGGTGCGCGACGCCTACGCGCTTTACCGGCCGACGCCGCTGCTGCGCGCCGTGCGACTCGAACAGGCGCTGCAAACCCCCGCCCACATCTACTACAAATACGAGGGCGTCAGCCCCGCCGGCAGCCACAAGCCGAACACCGCCATTCCGCAGGCCTACTACAACAAGATCGCCGGCACGAAGCGGCTGGCGACCGAGACCGGCGCCGGCCAGTGGGGTTCGTCGGTCGCGATGGCCTGCAGCATCTTCGGGCTCGAGTGCACCGTTTACATGGTGAAGGTGAGCTTCCACCAGAAACCGTATCGCAAGCTGCTCATGCAGACCTACGGCGCGAACGTCTTCGCCAGCCCGAGCGCCCAGACCCAATTCGGCCGGAAATTGCTCACGGAAAACCCAGACAACCACGGGGCTCTCGGCATCGCGATCAGCGAAGCGATCGAGGACACCGTCACGCATCCAGGAACCAAATACGCACTCGGCAGCGTGTTGAACCACGTCTGCCTGCACCAGAGCATCATCGGCGAGGAGACGATCCGGCAGATGGCGCTGGCCGGCGAGGAGCCGGATGTCGTCTTCGGCTGCGCGGGCGGCGGCAGCAATTTCGCCGGCATCGCGTTTCCGTTCGTCCGCGGGAAACTGCAGGACGGAAAGAAAACGCGGATCATCGCGGTCGAGCCGGCCTCGTGCCCTTCGCTCACGCAAGGCGAGCTGCGCTACGATTTCGGCGACACCGCGGAGACCACGCCGCTGATGATGATGCACACGCTCGGCCACACCTTCATGCCGCCGAGCATCCACGCGGGCGGACTGCGCTATCACGGCATGGCGCCGATGGTGAGCCACTGCAAAAAACTCGGGCTGATCGAGGCGGTGGCCGTGCAGCAGACGAAGGTGTTCGAGGCCGGCGTCCTCTTCGCGCGAAGCGAAGGCCTCGTGCCCGCGCCGGAGTCGTCGCATGCGATCGCCGCCGTGATCGACGAAGCGATCAAATGTCGCGAGGAAGGGAAGAAACGCGTGCTGGTGTTCAACCTCAGCGGCAACGGCCTGCTCGATCTCGCCGCGTATGACGCCTACCTCAGCGGTCACTTGAAGGACGGCAACGGCGTCGATTGAAAAAGGTGCGGGCTGAAGCACCGCACCACTCACTCACTCCATCACTCCACGTATTCGAACTCGCCGATTTTCGGCGCCGTGGAATCGCCGCCGACAAACACCTCGAAGCGCCCGGGCTCGGGCGCGAAACGCAGGTCGGCGTGGTGAAAGGCGAGATCCGCGGGGCGCAGCGCGAACGTGACCTCGCGCGCCTCGCCGGGCGCGAGCGCAACGCGGACGAAGCCCTTCAGTTCGCGCACCGGCCGGGTGACGGAGCCGGCGACATCGCGCACGTAAAGCTGCACCACCTCGGCGCCGGCGCGGTTTCCTGTATTTGAAACCGTGATACTGATTTCCTGCGTGCCGCCGGGCGCGAGGCGGGCGGTCGAGATCTTCGGCGCGAGGTAGGCGAACTTCGTGTAGGACAGGCCGAAGCCGAAGGGAAATTCCGGCGTGTTGGGCACGTCGAGATACTGGGATTTCCACTTGTCCGGCCCCTTCGCCGGATCGAAGGGTCGCCCGGTGCGCTTCTGGCTGTAGAAAATCGGCACCTGCCCCAGGTTGCGCGGAAACGTGACCGGCAGCTTGCCGGACGGGTTGAACGCCCCGCGCAACAGATCAGCGATCGCCGGGCCGCCCATCGTGCCGGGCAGCCACGCGAGCAGGATCGCGTCGGCGTGTCCGATCGCGGCCCCGAGCGCGAGCGGCCGCCCGGTGAAAAGCACGAGGACCACGGGCTTGTCCGTCTGACGCAACGCGGCGAGCAGTTCGCCCTGGACGCCCGGCAGGTCGATCTCGGACCGGCTGGCCGCCTCGCCGCTCATGAACCAGCCTTCGCCCAGCACCGCGACGACGACATCCGCCGCCTCCGCCGCGGCGACCGCTCCGGCGAAACCGCTGCGATCCTCACCCTGCGTCTTCGCACCCAGCGCGTAGGTCACGCGACCGGGAAACGCCTCCTCCAGCGCCGTGCGCACGGTGACCGCATCCTCTTCGCGCCCGCGGCCGCGCCACTCGCCGATCAGATCGCGCTGCGTGTCGGCGAGCTGGCCGACGAGGGCGATGCTGACCCCGGCGCGCAGGGGAAGAACATCGCGGTCGTTTTTCAACAGCACCGCGGATTTGCGCGCGAGATCGCGCGACGCCTCGAGGTGTTCGGGCCGGAGCATCGCCTGCTTTTCGCGCGTCTCGTCGGAGTAGCGGTAAGGATCATCGAAGAGGCCGAGCCGGGCTTTTGCCATGAGGATCGCGGTCACCGCTCGGTCGAGCCGCTCCCGGGACACGGCGCCGGACTCCACGAGCGCGGGCAGGTGCGGACCGTAGAGGCGGCTCTCCATGTCCATGTCGACACCGGCATTGAACGCCAGGCGCGCGGCTTCGCGCTCGTCGGCCGCGATGCCGTGCTCGAGCAGTTCGCGGATCGAGGTCCAGTCGGAGACGACGAAGCCGTCGAAGCCCCACTCCCCGCGAAGCACGTCGGTCATCAGGAACTTGTTGGCGGACACCGGCACGCCATTGAGGTCGTTGAACCCCGCCATGAAGGTGGCGACGCCGGCCTCCACTGCGGCCTTGAACGGCGGCAGGTGCACATCGCGGAGCGTGATCTCGGAGATGTCGGTCGTGTGGTAATCGCGGCCGGCCTGCGCGGCGCCGTATCCGGCAAAATGTTTCGCGCAAGCGAGCAGCGTATCGATGCGTGAGAGATCGTCGCCCTGAAATCCACGCACCCGGGCGCGCGCGATGGCGCTGCCGAGAAACGGATCCTCGCCGGCACTCTCCATGATCCGGCCCCAGCGCGGATCGCGGGCGATGTCGACCATCGGCGCGAAGGTCCAGTGCTGGCCCGCGGCCGAGGCCTCGATCGCCGCAATGCGTTCGGAGCGCTCGATCGCCTCGAGATCCCACGATGCCGCCTGGCCGAGATTGATCGGGAAGATGGTCTCGTAGCCGTGAACGACATCGAAGCCGAACAGCAGCGGGATTTTCAGCCGCGTGTGCTCGACGGCGAGGCGCTGGTAGGCGCGCGTGCGCGCCGCACCGACGGCGTTGAGGATGCTGCCGACGCGACCGGCGGCGACTTCGGCTTCGAGGTTCCGCCGCGTGGCGGGGCCGGTTTCCTCGCCCGGCGCGGAATACTGGATGAGCTGGCCGATCTTTTCCTCGGTGGTCATCTGCGCGAGCAGCGCGGCGACTTTCTGCGCGAGGGCGGCGTCGTCGGACTGGGCAAGGACCACGGTCGTGAAAACGACCGCCGGAACGGCGGCGGAGAGAATTTTCATGGCGGCAATCAGGAGGGGTTGCGACACGCGCAAAGTCGCTGCAGCCGGGCCCGACAACGAGGTGCAATCGTTCCACGTTGCAACCGGCGCAGCCCGAAAAGCGCCCGTGCTGCCACATAATGGCTCCTGCTCGCCGCAAGTAGTGCCGGAGCGAAGCCGGAGATCGGTAAATTTACGGATTGTTCGGGCGGAAGGACTCCTCGAACGTGTGCCCCCCTGTCGGTGCGCGCGCGGCGAAGTCCGCCGCCCGTGCGCTGTCCGGCCCCTTTGCATATGAACTCCTACGTAGCCGAAGTCCTCGATCTCGTCGCCCGCCGCAACGCCGGCGAACCGGAATTCCTCCAAGCCGTGCATGAAGTGCTGGAGTCCCTGGACCCCGTGATCGAGCGCCACAAGAAGTATCGCGACGGACGCATCCTGGACCGGGTCGTCGAGCCGGAGCGCCAGATCGTGTTCCGCGTGGCGTGGCAGGACGACGCCGGACGCGTGCAGGTCAACCGCGGCTTTCGCGTGCAGTTCAACAGCGCGATCGGCCCCTACAAGGGCGGGCTGCGGTTCCACCCCAGCGTGAATCTCGGCATCCTGAAATTCCTCGGCTTCGAGCAGATCTTCAAAAACGCGCTGACGACGCTGCCGATGGGCGGCGGCAAGGGCGGCTCGGATTTCGATCCCAAGGGTAAATCCGACACCGAAGTGATGCGGTTCTGCCAGAGCTTCATGACCGAGCTGCACCGTCACATCGGCGCCGACACGGATGTGCCCGCGGGCGACATCGGCGTGGGCGGGCGGGAGGTCGGGTATTTGTTTGGCCAATACAAGCGCCTCGCCAACGAGTTCTCCGGCGTGTTCACCGGCAAGGGCATCAAATGGGGCGGCTCGCTCATCCGCCCCGAGGCCACCGGCTACGGCGCGGTGTATTTCGCGGAGGAAATGCTGAAGACCCGCGGCGACTCGCTCGCCGGGAAGGTCTGCACCGTCTCCGGCTCGGGCAACGTCGCCCAATACACCGTCGAAAAGCTGCTCCAGCTCGGCGCGAAACCGGTGACGCTGTCCGACTCCGACGGCAGCATCCACGATCCGGCGGGCTTCACCCTGGAGAAACTCGCCTGGGTGATGCAGCTCAAGAACGCGCGGCGCGGCCGCATTCGCGAATACACCGAGAAGTTCGGCGGATCGTTTCTCGCCGGACAGCGGCCCTGGACCGTCCCCTGCGACTGCGCGTTTCCCAGCGCGACGCAGAACGAGATCGACGGCCAGGACGCGCAGGCGCTGCTGAAGAACGGCTGCCAGCTCGTCTCCGAAGGCGCAAACATGCCCTCCACGCCGGACGCCGTGCACGCCTACCTCGCAGCCGGCATCCTCTACGGGCCGGGCAAGGCCGCCAACGCCGGCGGCGTGGCCACCTCGGGACTCGAGATGTCCCAGAATTCCATGCGGTTGAACTGGTCGCGCGAGGAAGTCGACCAGCGGCTGCACCGCATCATGGTCAACATCCACGAAGCCTGCCGCGCCACCGCCGCCGAATACGGCGCGCCGGGCAACTATGTCCTCGGGGCGAATATCGCCGGCTTCGTGAAAGTCGCCGACGCGATGCTCGATCAGGGCGTGGTGTAAAACGCCGCTCGACCATGAGCCGGGGAGCAGGCGACGAGTTGCCCGCGGGCGGAGTCCGGCGTCCCCGCCGGGCGCCCGCCGCCCCGCCCCGCGACGGCGGGGCCCGCGCCCGACCGGCCGAGACCACGGGCCTCGCCGGCATCGATCGCGTGCTGCACGGGATCGAACCCGGCGACAACATCGTGTGGGAGGTCGACACGATCGAGGAGTATGAGGAACTGGTCGGACCATATGTCGCGGCGGCGAAGGCCGCGGGCCGCCGGCTGATCTATTTCCGCTTCGCCGAGCACCCCCCGCTCGTCGCCGCGGAGGACGGCGCGGAGGTCTATCGCATCGACACCGGCGCCGGCTTCGAGCGCGTCGTGCGCCAGATTCACGAGGTGATCGAACGGGCCGGCACCCGCGTGCTCTACGTCTTCGACTGCCTGTCGCACCTCGCGGACCGGTGGATCTCCGACCAGAGCCTCGGCAATTTCTTCATGCTCACGTGTCCGCGTCTCCGCGACCTGGATACGGTCACCTACTTCGCGATCTACCGCGACAAGCATTCGCTCTACGCCCTCGAGCCGATCCGGCGCACCACCCAGTTCATGCTCGATGTGTTTCGCCTCGACCTGCGGCTGTATGTGCGCCCGGTCAAGGTGCAGCACCGCTCCCGCGAGGCGATGAACACGATCCACGTGCGGCAGGGCGGCGAATTTCTCCCGGTGAAGGACAGCGCGGTGCTCGCGCAGATCCTCTCGCGGACGCAATGGCCCCGGCTGCAAAGCGACCGCCGCGCCGGCTACTGGCGGCGGCTGTTTCAGGAGGCCGGCCAGGTGGCGAAGGACTGGCGCGAGGAACGCTCGCCGCCGGGGTTGCGCGCCGAGATGACCCAGCGCGTGTTCGCGGCGTTTCGTGTGCATCGCTCCGGCATCGCGACCCTGGTGGAACGGCACCTCACCCTCGAGGACTTCCTCCTCGTGCGCGATCGGATGATCGGGATCGGCTCGGTCGGCGGCAAGACGCTCGGGATGCTCGTCGCCCGCGCCATCCTGCGCGATCGCGATCCGGACCTCGCCAGCCGCCTGGAGGCCCACGATTCGTTCTTTGTCGGCGCCGAGGTGTTCATCACCTTCCTCGTGCAGAACGGCGTATGGTGGTTGCGCGAGCAGCAGAAGAACCCCGCGACGTTTCTGCAGGGCCTGGACGAAGGTCGCCGGCGCATCCTCGAGGGCGTGTTCCCCGAGCACATCGCCGAGCAGTTCCGCGGGATGCTCGATTACTTCGGCGAATCGCCGTATATCGTGCGCTCCAGCTCGATCCTGGAGGACGCCCGCGGCAACGCGTTCTCCGGAAAATACGAAAGTGTCTTCGTGGTGAACCGCGGCACCCGCGAGGAACGCATGACCGCGCTGCTCGCCGCCGTGCGCAAGGTGTATGTCAGCGTCCTCGACAGCGAGGCGCTGAAATACCGGCGGCGGCGCAACCTGCTCGACAGCGAGGAGCGCATGGCGCTGCTGATCATGCGCGTGTCGGGCGCGCCGCACGGCCGCTACTATTATCCCCAGGCGGCTGGGGTCGGGCTCTCGTATAATCCGTTCGTCTGGCACCCCGATATCGACCCGCACGCCGGCGTGCTGCGACTGGTGTTCGGTTTGGGCACGCGCGCGGTCGACCGGTCGGACGACGACTACACGCGCCTCGTCGCGCTGAACGCGCCGACCCGGCGGCCGGAGGCCAGCTTCGAGGAGGTCTGGGATCACTCGCAGCGCCGGATGGACTGCCTCGATCTCGCCAGCGGCCAGCTCCTGTCCGTGCCCTTCGGCGAGGTGCTCGACGAAGCCCAGGACTACCCGGCGGACCTCTACGTGACGCCCACCGGCGACGACGGCTACCCCTGCATCACCTTCGAGCGCCTGCTGCGGGAAACGAACGTGGCCTCCGACCTGCGGCGCATGCTCGACGTGCTCGAGCAGGCCTACGAGGCGCCCGTCGACATCGAGTTCGCGTTGAACTTCATCGCGGACGGCACGTATCGCATCCACCTGCTGCAATGCCGGACCTTCCAGGTGCGGCGCGAGACCGCCAGCGTCCTCACCACCGTATCCGAAAATCAAACACGCCTGCTCACCGCCCATGGGGCCGTGATCGGGGTGAGCCGCGAGCAGCGGCTGAGCCGGATCGTCTATGTCGTGCAGGAAACGTATGCGAAGCTCGGCGAGCAGGAGCGCTACGCGGTTGCCCGGTTGATCGGACGGCTGAATCCCACCTACCCGGTCGGGGATCGCGGGCTCATGTTGATCGGCCCGGGCCGCTGGGGCACGCAAAGCCCGGCGCTCGGCATCCCGGTGAGCTTTGCGGAAATCAGTCGCGCATCCGTGATCTGCGAAGTCGTCGCGATGCACGAACGGCTGATCCCCGACGTCTCGCTCGGCACGCATTTCTTCAACGACCTCGTCGAGCACGACACGTTGTATGTGGCGTATTTTCCGCGGAAGTCCGGCAACACGCTGGACACCGAGTGGTTCAAGACCGCGCCCAGCCAGCTGCTCGAACTGGAGCCGTCGGCCACGGCGCTGGAGAACGTCGTGCGCGTGATCGATTGCCACGCGATCGGCGGCGGGGTGTTTCTGCGCGCAGACGCAACCGCTCAGGAAGCCGTCGTCTGGCGGGTCACCGACGACGCCACCTGAGTGGTGGACCCGGCCCGGCGTGGGCGGGGCATCGCGTCACCCGCGCCCGCCGCGCAACAGCACCAGGTGATCGACGCCGTGCGCCTCGAACTCCCGCCAATACGCATCCTCGCGCTCCGCCAGTTTCTCGTCGTTCTCCGGCGACAACTCCTCCGCCTCCACCGCCGCCGCACCCTCCTCCGTCCGTAAATCCCGGAGCGCAAGCCGCGCCGCCAGTTCGCTCCAAAACACATCCTCCGCAAACGCCTCCAACTTCTCGCGCACCGCGCCTTCCGTCAGTTTCTCATGCGGGAAAAATTCGCCGTTCACGTCCGCCTCCACCAGATCCGCGCAACCAAACACCTCCGCCAGCCCGAACACCTTCTGCGCCACATCCGCATAACGCTCCGGCATCGTCGCCGGATCGTCCGCGCGCGCCCCCGCGACCGACAGCCCCAGGTGCACGAGTTCGAGCAGCCGCGTGTATTCCTTCGTGGTAAACGACACTTTCATCCGCGCAATCGACAGCGCCCCGCCGACCGCCGCAAGGCCGGAGTGTCCGCCACCCGCCCTCCCCCACCCGAATCATGGAGCCGCGCCGCCCCCGCCGCGTTGTCTTCGAACCGTTCATCGCCGTCTTTCAGGCTCATGCAGTCGAAACGGGCCGCCCGTTGCCTTGATCGAAATGCAACGATCCTCCCCATCCAGCGCGGCGGGAGCGCCGCGGCTCCATCCCTCAATCGGTCGCCCTCCTCCCCCTCT
>JAEYYL010000185.1 GCA_023430825.1 Verrucomicrobiota bacterium
CCCGCCTCCCCCACCCCGTAGCACGATCAACCTGATCGTGCCCCACCCCTCACCTCCGCGCTGACCCCGCGCCCCATTTTCGCCTATGACACTTTTGTTGTCGTCCTCCGACATCATTGCGCTTGCCTGTTGTCGATCTCCGACATCAAGCTTCGTCCGTGAGCAACCCCCGCCAGGAACTTCTCCAAGGCACCCTCGATCTGCTCATTCTCAAAACGCTCTCGACCGGCAGCCTTCACGGCTGGGACATCGCCAAGCGCATCGCGATCGTGTCCAGCGACCGCCTCACCCTTAAGCAGGGTTCGCTCTACCCCGCTCTCCACCGGCTCGAACAACGTGGCTGGATCGACGCCGAATGGGGCATCTCCGACGCCGGCCGCGCCGCGAAATTCTACCGCCTCACCCGCGTCGGCCGAAAGCACCTCGAAGACGAAAAGCAATACTGGCAGGCCTTCGTCGCCGCGATGTCCAGCGTCCTCGCCATGGAGGAGCTCTCCTAACCCGCATCCATCACACCCATGATGAAGAAAACGATTGGTCACAGAGCGCACAGAACTCCGACACGGAGTTCACCGAGGAGAATTCACCGATCCGATCTGGCCTCCCCTTCCAATCCGCCTCGTTTTCGCCACAAACGCATCCAACACCTTGTGGCCTCCTGCTGCCTCTGTGTCAGAGCTCAGTGCCCTCTGTGAACCATGACTTGGTTGATTCGAGTGTGACGTATCCGGGCTAACTCAGTCCTCCTCCTTTGTCGTTCTCCGCACCCCGGTCGTGCTCGTGATCGTAATCGTAATCGTAATCGCGCTCGCGCCCCCCTTCTCTCCGGCCGAGCAGGATTACGAGCACGATTAAGATCACGCGCACGAGAAGCCCTCTCCCCATGCTCCCCCGCCTGCGCTTCCGCCTCCGCGGTCTTTTCCGCCGCCGCTCGCAAGAATCCGAACTCAACCGCGAGCTCCAGTTTCACTTCGACATGCTCGTCGAAGAAAACCTCCGCGCCGGCCTCTCCCCCGCCGAAGCCCGACTCGCCGCGCAACGCGAATTCGGCGCCGACGCCGTTTATCGCGAAGAATGCCGCGACACCTGGCGCCCCGCCTTTCTCAGCGGCGTCCTCAGCGACTTCATCTTCGCCTTCCGCGGTCTCCGCCGCTCGCCCGGCTTCACCGCCATCGCCGTCCTCACCCTCGCCTTCGGCATCGGCGTCAACGCCACCATCTTCTCCTTCATCCGCAACGCCCTCCTCCGCCCCGCCGACCGCATCCAACAACACAACCTCGTTGCCCTCTACAACGGCCGCGCCGATGTCGGCGGAAACTACCGCAACTTCTCCCACCTCGAATTCGAAGCGCTCCGCGAGTCGACCGAGGTCTTCGCCGAAATCGCCGCCCAATCCTTCGGCGTCGCCGCCGTCGGTCCGCGCGGCAATCTCTCGAGCCGCTTTATCAGCGTCGTCTCCGCCAACTATTTCTCCCTTCTCGGCGTCCAACCTTTCCGCGGCCGTTTCTTCTCCGCCGAGGAAAGCCAGCCCGGCGCCGCCTTCTCCGTCGTCGTCGCCAATCACGATTTCTGGGAGCGGCTCGGCCGCCCCGCCGATTTCGTCGGCAGCAGCCTGCAGGTCAACGACCGCACCTTCACCGTCATCGGCGTCACGCCGCCCGGTTTCGTGGGTCTGCACGCCTCACTCGGCCCCGCCGTGTGGTTGTCCATCGGCGATCAAAATTCCCTCAGCGGCGGCGACGTTCGCAGCCCTCAAGCCTTCGCCTTCAGCCTCCTCGCGCGGCTGCCCGAGCATGTCTCTGTCGAATCCGCGCGCCAGCGCCTCGACGCCGCCAACCGTCAGCTCAACGGCACCGCCAGCGCGAATCCCGCTGAGCCCCGCCACATCGTCCTCACACCGCCACCACGCTCCGAGCTCGGCAACAACAACCCGCAGGACGAAAGCTTTCTCACCCTCTTCGCCGCGATCGCGCTGACCCTCGCGTTTATAGTCCTCCTCGTCGCCTGTCTCAATCTCGCGAACATGCTTCTCGCCCGCGGCGCCGCGCGACAAAAGGAAATAGCCATCCGCCTCGCCCTCGGCGCCTCCCGCTGGCGCGTCATCCGTAGTCTCCTCGTCGAAGGCCTGCTGCTCGCCCTCCTCGGGGGCACCGCCGCCCTCTTTCTCAGCCTGTGGTGCGACCGCCTGATCCTCCAATGGGCGCACGACGCTTTCGAATTCGGCCTCTTCAGCCTCGGGTGGCCCTCGTTCATCGACTCCCGCCTCCTCCTCACCACGCTCGCTCTCAGCGTCGGTTCAACCCTCCTCTTCTGCCTCGTCCCCGCTCTCCGCGTCACGCGCCTCGATCTGACCAACGACCTCAAACAACTTTCTGGCCTCGCCTCCGCCCCTTCGCGCTGGCGCCGCATCTTCTCCGCCGGCAACACCTCCATCGTCGCGCAGATCGCCCTTTCGCTCGCCCTGCTCGTCAGCGCCGCCCTCTTCATCAAAAGCTCCCGCCAGGCCCTCTCCCGCGACCAGGGTTTCCAAACGGCCGGCCAGCTCGTCGCCGACATCGGCTACAACCACCTGAAACTCGATCCCCCCCAAGTCGCGCAACGCCAGCGCACCCTCGTCGAGGCCGTCGCGTCGCTGCCCGGCGTCACAAGCGCCGCGCTCGCCTCCAACATCCCTTACAGCTTCAGCCTCGACCGCCGCCCCGTCCGCCGCGTCGACGGCACCGCCCCCGATTTCGCCGCCCCCCAACACTGGTCCGGCTACACCGCCGTTTCGCGCGGCTACTTTTCCACCCTCGGCATCACGCTCCTCCGCGGCCGCGATTTCACCGCCGACGAAAGCGCCGGCACCGGCGACACCCGCCCCGTCGCCATCATCGACGAATCCCTCGCGTATCGACTTTTTGGCGACACCGATCCGCTCGGCCGCCGCATTACCGTCGAGCGAAACCCGAAACCCTCCGACGCACTCGAGATCGTCGGCGTCGTGCGCAGCCATCGCGACGACGTCTTCGAAAAGCACCCGCCGCTCCGCGTGTTCCGCCCGCTCGGCCAGGCCCCCGACGCCACCACTTGTATCCACTTTCGGACGACGCACCCGCTCGCGCTCATCGACTCCGTTCGCCGCGCCATCCTTGCCGCCGATCCCGCCGCGCCGATCCTCGCCCTGCGCCCGCTCGCCGACTACGTCACCAATCACATCAACATGCTCCTGATCCGCCTCGCCGGGATCGTCTTTGGCCTCTTCGGCGCGATCGCCCTCGTCCTGGCCATCGTCGGCGTTTACGGCGTCAAAGCCTACGCGGTGGCCCGTCGCACCCGCGAGATCGGCGTCCGCATCGCCCTCGGCGCCCGCCCGCGCGACGTGCTCAATCTCATCCTCAAGCAAGGCGCACTCCAACTCGCGCTCGGCGTCACGCTCGGCCTGGCGCTCGCGGTCGCCGCCGGCCACGTCCTCGCCGGCATGCTCTACGGCGTCGATCCCATCGATCCCTTCGCCTTCCTCGGCAGCACCGCGCTGCTTTCCGCCGCCATCCTTCTCGCCTGCTGGCTCCCCGCCCGCCGGGCCACGAAAGTCGACCCCATGACCGCCCTCCGCACCGAGTAGCCCCAACCCGTCGGCCCAACAGAAGGCAGGCGTCGAAGGTCAAGTTCACCCGTGGTCCGGCCCCACTTCTTCAATTTGAACTTCAAACCCTACCTTGCGGCCCTACGCCTTCTCGGCGCGCCCATGGGCCGCATATCGGAGAATGCCCGGTTGTGAAGCGCTTGCAGAAGCATTAACATTCTCCCGGTCTCACTCCTCCTTCCGAGGAGACGGCCCTCGGCACATGAGGATCTTCCGGCCAACCCTCCTCGGACTCGTCTCCGCACTCTCCACGATCTGGCTCGCGCCCATTTCCCGCGGCGCGCCCGCCCCGGTCATCGCCGCCGTCGGCGAATTCAAGCGACTGTCGCTGGAGGAACTGCTCGACATCGAGGTCGTCTCCGTTTCCCGCAAGGACGAGCGCGCCGCCGATGCCGCCGCCGCGATCCATGTCATCACCGAGGAGGACATCCGCCGCTCCGGCGCGCGCAGTCTCCCGGAAGCCCTCCGCCTCGCGCCCAATCTCCAGGTGGCCCAAAGCAGCTCGCGCAACTGGGCCATCAGCGCGCGCGGCTTCAACGCCTCCTTCTCCAACAAACTCCTCGTGCTGATCGACGGCCGCTCCGTTTACACGCCGTTGTATTCCGGCGTGTTCTGGGACGCCCAGGATACTCTGCTCGAAGACCTCGCCCGCATCGAGGTCATCAGCGGACCCGGCGCCACCGTCTGGGGCGCCAACGCCGTTAACGGCGTCATCAACGTCATCACCAAAAACGCGAGCGAGACGCCCGGCCTGCTCCTCACCGGCGGCGCCGGCACCGAGGAGCGCGCCTTCGCCGGTGTGCGCTACGGCGGAAGCGCCGGCCGCGACCTTCACTTTCGCATCTACGCGAAAGCCTTCGAACGCGACGATGCGCGAACGCGCTCCGGCGCCGACGAACTCGACGCCTGGCACTCCGCCCAAGGCGGCTTCCGCGTCGATTGGGAGCCCGGTTTCGAACACCTGCTCACGATCCAGGGTGACCTCTACGAGGGCCGCGGCGACCAAGGCCCGCGCGACGATATCGAACACGCCGGCGGAAACCTGCTCGCGCGTTGGACCCGCCGCTTCTCCGACCGCGACGAGCTCCAGATCCAAACCTACTACGACCGCACCGAACGCCTCGTGCCCGGCGATTTCGGGGACCGACTCGATACGTTCGATCTCGACGCCCACTACGGCCGCGACGTCGGCGAGCGCCACCACGTGATGATCGGCGCCGGCTATCGCTTCACGCACAACCGCGTGCAGAATCTCTCGTCCGCCGTGTTCCTCCCGCCCGTGCTGGACCGCTCGCTCTACAGCGCGTTCATCCAGGACGAAATCACCTTCGCCGACCCCCGCCTCAAAATGGCCCTCGGCACGAAGGTCGAGCACAACGACTACACCGGGTTCGAAGTGCAGCCCGGCTGGCGTGCCACCTGGTCCACCGCCTCCCACACTTTCTGGGGCTCGATCTCCCGCGCCGTGCGCACCCCCGCGCGCTTTGACCGCCATCTCTTCAGCCCACCTTCGCCCCCCTTTGCCATCGCCCCCAGCCCTCGCGACACCTCGGAGACCATGATCGCCTACGAACTCGGCTGGCGCGCCCAGGTGCACGCGTCCCTCCTCCTTTCGGCCTCGGCGTTCTACAACGATTACGACGACATCCGCACCCTCTCGCTCGGCCCGCCGTTCGTCATCGAGAACCATGGCGAAGGCGAAATCTACGGCCTCGAGCTCTCCTCCACCTGGCAGGCCGCCAGCGCCTGGCGTATCCACGCTGGTTATACGCTGCTGCTGGAGGACCTCGGCGTGCAACCCGGCCGCAACGACTTGAGCAACGGCCAGGGCGAGGCCTTCGACCCGAAGCATCAGTTCCAGATCCGCTCGTCGCTCGATCTTCCCGGCCGGGTCGAGTTCGACGTCTGGCTGCGCTACGTCGACGAGGTCGGCAACACCTCCGCCCGCGGCTTCGGCATCATGCCCGACTATCTGTCGCTCGACGTGCGCCTCGGCTGGTCGCCCACCGACAACCTGGAACTGTCGCTCGTCGGCCAGCATCTGCTCGACCCCCAGCATCCCGAGTTCGGCAACGAGGAAATCGAGCGCGCCCTCTACGGCAAAATCACCTGGCGCTACTGAGTCCGCGCCCCGCCCCGTCTGCCCTCACCGAAAATTTCTGGCGCGCAACCCGATCGACCCTCCTCAACCCCCCGAACCTGCATGAAGCTGTTATCGAGTCGGCGTTTCTACGCCATCTACTCGGGCGTCCTCACCGCCGCCCTCGCCGTCATCCTGTTCACCGGTTTCGACATCTCCGGCCGACAGCAGAAATCGAAACTCCGCGAACTCACCGTGCAGCGCATCAACGTCGTCGAACCCGACGGCACCCTCCGCATGGTGATCTCCGGCAAAGGCCGCGCCCCCGGCATCTACATTCGCAACCAGGAGCGCCTCGAGGGCCATCACAGCAACCGCGCCGGCCTGTGGTTCATGAACGACGAGGGCACCGAAACCGGCGGGCTCACGTTCAGCGGTTACCGCGACGCCGACGGCCACATTCGCACCAACGGCCACCTCGGTTTCGACCGCTACCTGCAGGACCAGGTCATCACCTTCAGCGCCCAACAGGTCGACGACCAGCGCGCGACCTCCGTCAACATGCTCGACCAGCCCGCCTGGCCCATCACCGACTACATCGAACTCATCGAACGCATCGAGAACCTCCCGCCCGCGGAACAGCAGGCGGAGATCGCCGAGTTCCTCGCCACGCACGAATCCGGCGCCAGCCGGCTCTCGCTCGGCCGGCGGCCCGATCGCTCCGTCGGACTCGAACTGAAGGACGAAGCCGGTCGCCCCCGCGCCATCCTGCGCGTCGAAGCCAACGGCACCGCCCGCCTCCAGTTCCTCGACGAACAAGGCAACGTGGTCAGCCAGTTTCCCGACGCCTAACCGTCTCGGCGGATGTCGCCCGCCCCACACGCAGCATCCGCCGCTTCCCGCTTCTCCTCCTTCATGTCCCCGCCCTCCCGCTTCCGCCTCCTCTTCGCGTTCGCCCTTCCGCTCTTCGCCGACGCCGATCCGTTCTCCGCGGCCAAATCCCTCTACGATCAATCGAAGCCCGCCGAGGCCACCGCCGCCTTCACCACACTTCTCGCCGCCGATCGCACGAATCCAGAAATCCATTACCACCTCGGCCTGCTCGCGCTCCGCCGCGACGATCCCAAGGCCGCCGTCCCTTTCTTCGAAACCGCCGTCGCACTCGCGCCGCGCCACGGCGAATACCATCGTCGCCTCGGCGACGCCCTCGCCGTCCTTGCCCAGCGCGTCAACGCCCTCTCCGCCTACGGCCTCGCGCGCAAATCCAAGCGCGCCTACGAAACCGCCGTCGCGCTCGACCCCGCCAACGCCGGCTTCCGCTGGTCGCTGCTCGAATACTGCAAGAACGCCCCTGCCGTCGTCGGCGGCAGCGTGGCGGAGGCCTACGCCCAAGCCGATGCCATCGCGCAACTCGACGCCCGCAGCGGTCGCTGGGCTCGCGCCATCGTCCTCCTGCACGACAACCAATCCGCCCACGCCCTCGACCTCTTCGCGTCCGCCCTCACCACCACGCCGCCCGACTACGTCGCCCTCGTCCGCTTTGGTTTTCTCGCACAGTGGTCCGGCTCCCGCCTCGAAGAAGGTCTCCGCGCTTTGGATACGTGCCTGACGCTGCCGCCGCCGCCCGGCGAGACCGGTCATCATCGCATCCACTACAGTCGCGGCCAGATTCTCGAAAAGCTCCAGCAACCCGCCGCCGCCCGAACCGCCTACGGAGCCGCCCTCGCGCTCGCGCCCAGCTTCACCGCGGCGGCCGATGCCCTCGCCAAATTACGCTGACCCGCGCGCGCCGATTTTCGCTTGGTCAACGCGAACCCCGCCGTTACCCTCCGTCGTCCGTTTCGCACACCCGCCCTCTTCTGCCGGCCGCTCGCAGATGAAAACAAAACCAGTCGTCGCTCCCGACGCCGCGTTTCCCGACAACTCCCGTTCGCCGGACGACAGCCTCCTGAAAAAGGCGCTCGGCCCCTCGTTCTCGCCGGTCGCCGAAATCCTCGCGCACGTGCGCACCACGTTTCCGTCCGCCTCCGCTGCATGGCAGTATTCGCAGCAGGCCGGCTGGTATCGCGTCGCCCTCCTCAAGAAGCGCCGGCTCTTCTACCTCGTCCCGAAACGCGACAACTTTCAGGTCATGCTCATCCTCGGTCGGAAAGCGATCGCCGCACTCGAGGCCGGACCGCGCGCCGCCGAGATCGCGCCCCTCCTGAAAACCGCGAAGCGTTATCCCGAAGGCACCGCGTTCTCGTTCGACCGCACGTCCTGCGATCCATCGCTCGTCGCCGCCCTCCTCGACGCCAAACTCGCGCGCTGACTTCGCGCGTCCGGGCAGGTGCGCGCTTGCGCGCCACGCATCGGCTACAGCAAATCCGCGGCCAGCTCCGCGAGCTTCGAACGCTCGCCCTTCGTCAGCTTCACGTGCGCCGCGAGCGACTGGCCTTTCATGCGGTTGTGGCAGTAAACGAGCCCGTTGCTGCGCGCGTCCACGTAAGGATTGTCGATCTGCGCCGGGTCGCCGATCAGCACGATCTTCGAACCCTCCGAAATGCGCGTGATCACCGTCTTCGCCTCGTGCGGCGTGAGTTGCTGCGCTTCGTCGAGAATGAAGAACCGCCGCGCGATCGAACGCCCGCGAATGAACGCCAGCGCCTCGATCTCCACCAGCCCCGTCCGCAACAGCCGCTCGTAGGGCTTCGCCATCGTCGCGTGCCCGTGTCCGCCATTGTGGCTCGCATGGCTCGGCGCCGGCGCGGCGAGCGCCGCGTGACGGTCGTCGTTTTTCTTGTGCTTCTTCTTCGACACTTTCTTCGCGGCGAACTGCGGCTCCTTCGGCGGCTTCGACGGCATCAGCACCTCGAGCGCGTCGTAGTAGGGCTGCAGCCACGGCTTCATCTTCTCCTCCAGCGTGCCGGGCAGAAAACCGATGTCCTTGCCCAGCGCGATCACCGGCCGGGAAATCGACAACCCATCGTAGCGCGAATGCTCGTCCTGCGTCTGGTGCAACGCGCCCGCGATCGACAGCAGCGTCTTGCCCGTGCCTGCTTTCCCGAAACACGTCACGATGCTCACGCTGTCGTCGAGCAACGCATCGAGGAAAAACTGCTGCTCGAGATTTCGCGCCCGAATCGGAATGCCGCCCGGCGCCTTCACGAAATCCGGCAGCTTCAGCCGCCGCACGCAGCCGTCGCCGTAATAACGCGCCGGCATCGTCTTCCCCTCGTCGGAGCGCAGCAGCAGATATTCGTTCAGATAAAGCGGCTTCGCCGCCTCGTCATCGATCGCGAACTCTCCCTCCGAACAGAAGCGCTGCAACTCGTAGATCGACACCGCCACTTCGCGGTAGCTCGCCTCGTCGATCGGCTCCGGCACCTTGTCGTTGAGATAATCCTCCGACTCCAACCCCACCGCGCGCGCCTTGAGCTGCACGTTCACATCCTTCGTCACCAGGATCGTCGGCGGCGGAAACTGCTCCTGCACGAACAACGCTGCCGCGATGATCCGGTTGTCCTTCTTCGAAAGGTCCGGCAGGATCGCCCGCAACCGCTGCATCGCCGGCGACGTCCGGCCGCCGTCCATCAGGTAAGGATTGATGATGATCGAGAGCGTGCCGCCGTTCGGCAGCTCCACGCCTTCGTGCATCGAACGCGAATCCGGCAGCAACTCCTGGAGTATCCGGTGCACGCGGCGCGCGTTGCGCCCGCGCTCCGTCGACTGCTCCGCCTTGATCGCATCGAGTTCCTCGAGCACCTCCACCGGTATGGCGAGGTTGTTGTCCTCGAATTTGTAAATCGACTGCGGATCGTGCAGGAGAACATTCGTATCGAGCACGAACGTTTTCACCCTGGCCGCCACCTTCATCCGCGAATTAGAGGCAATCGCCCCGCGCGTGTTTTCCATTCTGTGGATTTCCTGTGAATAACTGTGCAGCGGCCGCGCCGCTTGTAAATGACAGAGTGCCGCTCCTCCGCTTTGTTTCACCTTTTCGTGACAATTTCTGCACAGCGTCACGCCGAAAAAAAGAGGGCGGGTCGTCTACCCCTAGACGACCCGCCTTTAGCTTTCTTACTTAACGCGCTTCTCGCTAGGCGAAACAGCGCGTTGTCGGGTCTGACGTGAGGCCGCCGGTGAAGTTCCGATTTTTCTCCGCGCATTTCTTGCTCACGCCAACGGAGGTGCCGCAGGCCGCTTGCGACGCGGCGGCGTCCACAACCGCAGCAGATGCTCCGCGAGATTTTTCATGCTGATCCGCCGCACGCCTTCGCGCTGCGCCACGCCCTTGAACGGCTGCGCCACCGCACTACGCTCCTCGTAATACCGCCACAAATCCTGCGCCAGCTGCGCCGTCGCCACATGCTCGTCCCCCACCTGCGCCAAAGTCGACCGAACCTTCTCCACCCAGTATTGTCTTTCCTCGGGATGGGACTGCACGTAGTCGAAAACCATCTGCTCGGCCGCGTTGAGACTCATGCCGGCAACGTGCGGCGTTGACCTCGAAAAACAACCGCAAATCCCGCGCCGTTCCCTCCGCGCCACGCGGTCATTGCATTCCGCGCTTCAACCACTAGCCTCCGAACGAACCCAACCCCATCCCACATGTGGCAAAAACTTAAAGAGCAGTTTCCTGCGATCCTTCTGACGGCCGTCCTCATCACCGGCGCCGCGTTCTGGCTTCACCACAAGACCATCGCCGACATGTCCGCCCGCCAGCAGGCCGAACTGGCTCCGCTCCGCGAACAGAACGACGCGCTCAAGGCCTCCGCCGAGGAAAACCGCCAGCAGATCGAAGCCACCAACCGAATGCTCCGCGACGCCATCGCTCGTCGCGAAGCCGACATGTTCCGCACCGACGAGGAGATTCAGCAGCTCAACACCGAGCGCATGGACGCCCTGGCCGAAGCCATCGCTCGCAAGGTCCAGCCCTACAACCCACTCCCCACCAGCGCCGAGGAAGCCGAGCGCATGCAGAACGAACAAGTCGACAAGGTTTCCGCCCGCATGGCCGACCGCATCCAGCCGATCCTCTCCGAAATGTCGAAGGATCAGAACCTCACCCGCGAATCCATCGCCCAATACAGCCAGCGCATCTCCGACCAGGTCGGCAACGTCCTCACCGCCGAACTCGCGAAAAACCAGCAGTTGAACAACAACCTCCAGGCCACCCAGGCCGTCGCGCAGGACTCGCTGAAACTTTCTCACGAAATCACCGCGCTCTACCTCAGCTCCTTCAAGGATCAGGGCCTCATCACGCGCCTGCTCACGCTGCCGGCCAACGTCGTCAAGGACGCTGCGAGCCTCAGCATCGTTTCCAGCACCGATCGCAAGAAGGTGGAGGAACAGCTCGTCGCGAAGATGGCCGACATCGACCGCCGCCTCGCCGAGATCCAGGCCCAGGCGCCGCAGAAATAACACCGCCACTCCAGCCACGTGCCCGCGCCACACGCGGCGCACCGCTTTCGAAAAAACCACGCTGAACCGCGTGGTTTTTTCGTCCCTGTCGGAGGTAGGAGCCTGCTTGCAGGCGATTGGAGGCCTCCGCTGTGGCTCGCTGCATGAGCAGCGGGATCGCCTCATTCGCCTGCAAACAGGCTCTACCGCATGCTGTTTTCCCGCCGCTACGCCTTCCTCCTCACTGCGTCCGATAAAACGGCGCCGGCAACTTGAACGCCCGCTCCGACGCCCCGCCGAAAAAATCGCTCTGCTGATCCCCGATGTTCGCCACGATCACGTAGCCGTCCGCGGCAATCCGCCGCCGCTCCGCGAGCTTGAACTCACCCGACGTCCGCGTCTCCCCAACCGGCTTGCAGATCAACGCCTCATACTCGCCACACCCCACCGCCGCCAGATTCCGCACCGTGCCGTCGCGCACGTTCTCCCCGCGTCCCGTGATGAGAAACACCGCCATCCCCAGCCGCCGCGCCGTGCGATAAACCTCGCGCACCGGCTCGATCGCCGGCGCCCGCGCCTCGTCCACCCACGCGTCCCACACTTTCGGCACATAACCGAAATCCTCGCGCCGCATCGACGGCAGATTGCTCAACAGCGTTTCGTCCACGTCGAAAATCACCGCGAGTCTCTCCTCCGTCCCCTTTCGCGCCGCACGCTGCTCGAGCCAGACTTTCGCCTCCGCCGCCACCGGCACAATCTGCCGCGCATACTCGCCGGAATCCACATAACGCAAAATCTCCGCCTTCAGGTCGCTGAGATTGCGCGGCTCCGGCGGCGGCGTCGCACACCCCGCGAACGCCAGCACCATCGCCAGGCCGAACCGCGCCACGCATTTTCGCATGTGCGCGTGTCTGGCGATTACACCCCCGCGGCGCAACTCAACTCGCACAACCCGTCCCGCCGCTCACGCGGCGAGCCACCCGGATTTGTGGCTCTCCGCGTGAGCGCAGGGACCGCTGCACGCGCTGCCCTTAACGCAACGCCAGATCAACGCGCTTCACATCCTTCACCGGCCACTTCGTCACCGTCAGACCCTTCGCACTGCGCGAACTCACCGGCACGCTCGTCAGGTCGAACTCCAACTCGCGCACGCGCGCACCACTCCGCCCGTCGATGAAGATCTGCAGCTTCTTCGGCATGTCCTTCTCGCGCGGGCTCACGTCGAGATACACCACCTTCGAACCTTCCGACTTCACGAGCGGATACAGCTTGTCGCGCGACAATCCGCCAATCTGGAAGCGCTTCGCAAACGCCTTCCCGCTCTCCTTGTCCTGGTAAACCATCGTGTAGAAGTTCGGATCGCCGTCCTTCGGAAACACGCCGATATGGATGATGTCGCGCCCCATGAACACCTTCTCGCCGACCTTCGCGACTTTCAGCGAACCATCGCGCATGATGCAGAGCACGCTGTCGAGGATCGTGCATTCCTGCACGAACTCGTGCTGCCGCCAGTTCAGCCCGATGAACCCGTCTTCGCGATTCACATACAGCCGCTGGTTCGCCGACACGACTTCGGCCGCGTTGATCTGCTCGATCTCGTCGTAACTCGTCTTCCGTTTCAGCCCCTTGCCGTATTTTTCCTGCAGCATCTCGAACCACGCCACGGCATACGCCGTGAGATTCTTCAGGTTCGCCTTCGTCTCCTTGATCCCCGCCTCGATCTTCGCGATCGCCTCGTCCGCCTGGAAACGATTGTAGGCCGAGATCCGCTTGATCCGGATTTCCGTCAGCCGCGTGATGTCCTCGTCCGTCACCGGCCGCCGCAACTGCTTCAGAAACGGCTTCAACCCGTCGCGGATTTGCTCGAGCACGCTTTCCCACGTCTTCGATTTTTCGATCCGCCGGTAAATCCGCTCTTCGATGAAAATCCGCTCGAGCGAATCCCAGTGCCACTGCTGCTCGAGTTCCTCCAGCTTGATCTCGAGTTCGCGCTTCAACAGCTCCTTCGTCCGCTCCGCGCTGCGCTTCAGAATCTCGCGCACGCCAAGGAACTGCGGCTTGTCGTTCTCGATCACGCACGCCGCCGGCGACAAATTCGCCTGGCAGCCGGTGAACACGTAAAGCTGCTGGATGATTTTCTCCGGCTCGCTGCCCTGAGGCAGATGGACGAGGATTTCCACCGTGTCCGCCGTGTTGTCGTCGACGTGCTTGATCTTGATCTTGCCCTTCGCGTTCGCCGCGAGGATCGACTCGATCAGCGACTCCGTCGTCGCCCCGAACGGCAGCTCCGTGATCGCCAGCAAATACTTGCTCCGCACCTCGATCTTCGCGCGCACCTTCACCTTCCCGCCGCGCTCGCCATCGTTGTATTCCGAGAAATCCGCGATGCCGCCCGTCGGAAAGTCCGGATAAATCCGAAACGTCTTCCCCTGCAGGTGATTGATCGCCGCCCGGCAAAGATCGTTGAAATTATGCGGCAGGATCTTCGTCGCCAGGCCGACCGCGATGCCCTCCGCGCCTTCCAGCAGCACGATCGGGAACTTCGCCGGCAGCGTCACCGGCTCCCGCGCGCGCCCGTCGTAGCTCAACTGCCACGTCGTCGTCTTCGGGTTGAACAACACGTCCTTCGCAAAATTCGTCAGCCGCGCTTCGATGTAACGAGGCGCCGCCGCATCGTCCCCCGTCAGGAGGTTTCCGTAGTTGCCCTGCGGCTCGATCAGAAACGCCCGCTGCCCGATCGCCACCAGCGCGGCGCCGATCGACGCATCGCCGTGCGGATGCAGCGACATCGTGCGACCCACCACATTCGCGACTTTGTGAAACCGCCCGTCGTCCATGTCCCACAACGTGTGGAGAATGCGCCGTTGCACCGGCTTGAGGCCGTCGTCGATGTGCGGCACCGCGCGATCGAGAATCACATAGCTCGCGTATTCGAGAAACCAGCCGCGATAACTCACCGCCAGCGGCGAATCCTCGTCCTGCACCTTCTCTCCACCCCGCCGCGGCACCACGACCGGCGCCAAACTCCCCTCCGCCTCCGGCGGCTTCACTCCGTTTTCCGTCCTCTGTCCTCCGTCCTCCGTTTTCCGCCCTCCGTCCTCCGCCTTCCGGCTTCCGGCGTCCGTGTCCGGCGCAGACGCGCCATCGAGCGGCAATTCAGGCTGATCGTTGTTCTTTCCGGGTTTTTTCTTGGCCATCGCAGACGATTGAGCCGGAGGTTTGGGCCGCGAAACCGCACGCGTCAAGCGGTGTATCTCCCTCTGAAGCGCCCAGCCTCCGTGCCGCGCGGCGGTCCCTCAGCCCTCCGAAAAAATTCCGGCCAAATTTCTTTCCGGATTTTGAACGTTCTGCACCCGCCCGCGTCTTTCTCGATGTGTGTTAGGTGTTACGTTCTTTTTAGTGTAGTTCATAGTTTGTAGTTAAAGTCGGCAAGGGCGCTGGTTTAAGACCAGCGCCCTTTCTGTTTTCAGGCGCCGGCACATTGCGACCCGGCCCGAGCGCCGCGTCCTTGTCAGCGTCAGCACAGCCGTTTTCACTGCGGCATGCCCGATTTTCGCAGCTTCTGCACGCCGGCCAGCGCCGAGCCATCCGAGATTATCCTTTCCGTCGACGAATCGCATCACCTCGTCATCGTGAACCGCGCCCGCCCCGGCGACACCGTCGTCGCCTTCGACGGCCGGGGCACGGAATGGATTTGCGAACTCGTTTCCGACCGCAAAGCCGCCGCCACCCTCAAGGTCCGCTTCCACCAGAAAGCCAAACCGCTCCCCTTCGAAATCACCCTCGGCCAGGCGTTGCCCAAAGGTTCCTCCATGGACGCCATCGTGCGCAAGGCCACCGAGATCGGCGCCGCCCGCATCGTCCCACTCGAAAGCGAACGCACCCAGGTGCACCTCGACGCCGATCGCTCCGACAAGAAAATCGACAAATGGCAGACCGCCGCCCTCGAAGCCGCGAAACAGTGCGGCAATCCGTTTCTGCCCGAAATCACGCCCGTCCAAAAAGCCGCCGCGTTCATGGAATCCGCCCGCGGCTACGACCTAAAACTCATCGCCAGCCTCCAGCCCGGTGCCCAGTCGCTGAAAGCCGTCCTCGCGAATTTTCGCACCGCGCAACACCGCGCTCCCGCGAAAGTGCTCTGGCTCATTGGCCCGGAAGGCGATTTCACCCCTGCGGAAATGAGTCTCTCGAAAAACGCCGGCTTTGAACCCATCACGCTCGGCCCGCTCGTCCTCCGCTGCGAAACCGCCGCCACTTACGCCCTCAGCGTCCTCAGCTACGAACTGCAGAACGGCTGAAGGCTGATGCCGTTCGGTTCCGGGTTCAGAGTTCCGCGTTCCGGGTTGCAGGCCCGCCGCACACGAACTCGGAACGCCCACTCAAAACCCGGAACCCCGAACCCGAAACCGCGTTTGGTAAGCGCGGAGCGCTTACCAAACGAGCAGCCCGCCCGCAAACGTCAGCCCCGCGCCGACGCTGCAGAAAATAATCCGGTCGCCGTCGTTGAAGATTCCTTCCTCCGCCGCCCAGCCCAGCGCCATCGAAACGCTCGCCGCGCTCGTGTTGCCGTATTTGCCGATCGTCACGACGAACTTGTCGTAGGGGATGCCCACCCGCCGGCTCACCGCTTTCAAAATCCGCTCGTTCGCCTGGTGCGGCACCACCCACGCAATGTCGTCCGCCTTCAAATTCTCCCGCGCGAGCGTCTGCTCGATCTGCTCCGAAAACCCCACGACCGCGTGCTTGAACACCGTCGCCCCGTCCATCTGCAGATAAAAAGGTTCGAGATCCCCGCCTTCCGCCCGCGGCCACGGCATCTTCGCGCCGCCGCCCGGCCGCTGGATCGCCTCGAACTGATCCGCATCGCCCGACAATCCCATCCGGTGCAGCCGGTGACCGTTCTCCCCCGCCGTCAGAATCGCCGCGCCCGCCCCGTCGCCGAACAAAAACGCCGTGTGGTGATCCTCCGGATTCGTGATGCGCGACAACAACTCCGCCGTCACCACCACGATGTTCTTCGCCGTGCCGCCCGCGATGAACGTCCGCCCCACTTCGAGCGCATACAGCCAGCCCGAACACGCCGCGTTCAAATCGAACGCCAGCGCCCGCGGCACGCCCAACCGCCGCGCCAGCGCACTCGCCATCGAGGGCACCGGCTGATCCGGAATCAGCGTCGCCATGATGATCCCGTCGATCTGGTCCGGCGTCATGCCCGCCTGCCCGAGGGCATGCTGCACCGCGACGACCGCCAGGTCCGTCGCACTCTCGTCCTCCGCCGCGTAGCGTCGCTCCTTGATCCCCGTCAACCGCACCATCTCGTCCTCCGTTCGGTGCGGAAACGCCTTCAAAATCTCGCTGTTGGCGCGAATCCCAGCCGGCACGGCATAGCCGACGCCGGCGATGCACACAGTGGTGTTGGCAGCAATGCTCATGAAATTGCCCCGCGCGCGCTCAACCTTTGCGCTTCGCGAGGTAGCTGACGACGTCGTCGCCCGACACCCGGTTGCCCGGGCCCGTCGCCGCGATGTCCGTGATTTTCGCCGGATCGAGCCCGGCCTCCTGCGCGAGCTTCGTCGCGCGCGGCGTCCAGATCACCGGCTTCGCCGCCACCGGCGATTCCGTCTTCTGCCCTGCGTCCTCCGTCCTCTGTCCTCCGTCTTCCGCCTTCCGCACCGTCAGATGCCGCTGACTCTCGTCCGACGTTTCCATCCGGCAGAAAACCTGGCCCGTGCTGACGACCTGTCCTTCTTTTGCGGATACGGACAACACCGTGCCATCGCACGGACTTTCAAACTCGAACGTCGACTTGTCGCTCTCCAGATCGCCCAACCGCTGGCCCTTCGTCACCCGTTCACCCGGCTGCACTTTGACGACGATGACATTGAGTTCGTAAACAGTCGCGCCCATCGAAGGGACCGGGACGTCGATAATGAAGGTTTCCATGAGGCGGATGCGTCCGTCGAGTGTGAGGTCGGGGGTCGTCTGGTCAAGGGGGCGTAACAGCCGCCCCGCTCAAGCCCGCGCCGCTCGCCACACCGCGAGGCACTGCGCGATCAACCCGGGCAACTCGCCGAGCGGAATCATGTTGGGCCCATCGCTGATCGCGCGCGCCGGATCGGGATGCGTCTCGAGAAAAAGCCCGTCCGCGCCCGCCGCCAGCGCCGCCTTCGCGAGCGGCGGCACGAACTCGCGCTGCCCGCTGCTCTTGCCCCCGCCGGCGCCCGGCAACTGCACGCTGTGCGTCGCGTCGAACACCGTCGGAAATCCATTCTGCCGCATGATCGGAAACGACCGCATGTCGACCACGAGATTCTGATAACCGAACGTCGTCCCGCGCTCCGTCTGCCAGATCTCCTTCGCGCCGCCGTCGCGCAGTTTTCCCGTCACATACTGCATCTCCTGCGGCGAAAGAAACTGCCCTTTCTTCACGTTCACCACCCGCCCGCTCGCCGCCGCTGCCAGCAGCAGGTCCGTCTGCCGGCAGAGAAACGCCGGAATCTGCAGCACGTCGCACACCGCGGCCACCGCCGGCACCTGCTGCCGCTCGTGAATATCCGTCAGCACGCGAAACCCATACTCGCGCTTGATCAGCGCCAGCAGCGCGAGGCCTTCGTCCATCCCCGTGCCGCGATCGCCCGCGAGCGACGTGCGGTTCGCTTTGTCGAACGACCCCTTGAACACGATGTTCAGTTCGCCGTGCGCCTTCTGGAGTTTCACCAGCACGTCCGCCACCGCGCGGCAGACTTTCTCGTTTTCCAACGAGCACGGCCCCGCGATCAGCAGGAGTTTGTTCGAATCGAAGATCATATTCGTCAGGTAGGGCGAGGCGTCCCGCCGAGCCGCCTTATTTGCGCCCCTTCGCTTTTTTCGCCGCGGGCGCCGCGCTCACCTTCGCTCCGCCTTTCCGATTCTTGATCGCCGCCGCGATGAACGCCGCGAACAGCGGATGCGCGCGATTGGGCTTCGACTGAAACTCCGGGTGAAACTGCACCGCGAGGAACCACGGGTGATCCTTCAGCTCGACGATCTCCACCAGATTCCGCCGCGGATTGATCCCGCTGACCGTCATCCCGCCGCGCTTCAACTGGTCGACGTAGGCGTTGTTCACCTCGTAGCGATGGCGGTGACGTTCGCGGATGCTCTCCGAACCGTAAGCTTTCGCCGCCTTCGTGCCGGGCGTCAGCGCGCACTCGTAGCTGCCGAGCCGCATCGTCGCGCCCTTGTCGATGATCTTCTTCTGCTCCTCCATCATGTTGATCACCGGATGCCGCGGGCTCGCCTCGAACTCCGTGCTGTTCGCCCCCTCGAGCTTCAGCACGTTACGCGAAAACTCGATCACCGCGATCTGCAGGCCGAGACACAGTCCGTAATACGGCACCTTGTTTTCCCGCGCATATTTCGCCGCCGCGATCTTCCCTTCCGTGCCGCGATCGCCGAAACCGCCGGGCACCAGAATCCCGTCGAGCCCCTTCAACACCGCGAGCCCGCCTTTCTTCTCCAGGTCTTCCGCGTCGATGCGCACGATGTTCACGCGACAGTTGTTCGCGATCCCCGCGTGCGTGATCGATTCGTAAACGGATTTATACGCGTCCTGCAGCTCGATGTATTTCCCCACCACACCGATCTTCACCTCGTGCGCCGGCGTCAGAATCCGCTTCACGATCTGATCCCAGATGTTCTTCTCCGGCGGCGGATTTTTCAGCCCGAACAAATCCATCACGAGCTGATCCATGCCTTCCTTCTTCAACGCCAGCGGCAGCTCGTAAATCGAGTTCGCCACGTCCGCGCACTCGATCACCGCCTTCACCGGCACGTTGCAAAACATCGAGATCTTGTCGCGCAGACCCGCGTCCAACGGATGATCCGTGCGGCACACCAGGATGTGCGGCTGGATGCCGATCTCGCGCAGCTTCGCCACCGATTGCTGCGTCGGCTTCGTCTTCAATTCGCCCGCCGCCTGCAAAAACGGCACGAGCGTCACATGGATGAAAATCGCATCGTGCGGCCCCACCTCGAGCGCGAACTGCCGCATCGCCTCGAGAAACGGCAGCCCCTCGATGTCGCCCGTCGTCCCGCCGATCTCCGTGATCAACACATCGACGTCCTTCGCCGCCGAATAAATCCGCTCCTTGATCTCGTTCGTCACGTGCGGAATCACCTGCACCGTTTTCCCGAGATAATCCCCGCGTCGCTCCTTCTGGATCACGCTCTCGTAAACCTGCCCCGAACTCAGCGAATTCATCCGCGACAGCTTCCCGCTCGTGAAACGCTCGTAATGGCCGAGATCGAGATCCGTCTCCGCGCCGTCTTCGAGCACATACACCTCGCCGTGTTGAAACGGACTCATCGTGCCGGGATCGACGTTGAGGTAGGGATCGAACTTCTGAATGCGGACGGTCAGGCCGCGCAGCTCCAGGAGCGCACCCAACGACGCCGCTGTCAGGCCTTTGCCCAGCGACGAAACCACTCCGCCCGTCACGAAGATGTATTTCATCGGGTTGGGTTAATCGGTGCGCGAACGGAGTGACAAGAAAAAGCTCCGCGCATCTCTTGGCGAAGTCGTGCGCCCGCCCGAAGTCGGAAAGTTTCAGCAGGTAGGAGCCTGCTTGCAGGCGATATGACGCCTCGCCCGCGCTCGTCGCGCGCAATCGCCTGCAAGCAGGCTCCTACCCCATGCATTACCCCACCGCCTCGCCCCTCACCGGTTCACCACCAGCCACACCGTCGCGCCCACCCCCGCGATCGCCACCAGCACCATCAACAGATACAGGCTCCACTTCAGCAGCTTCGCCACGAGCCAGATGACCACCACGGCCACCACCGTCAGGCAACCCATCACCAGCCACTGCGGATAACCCGCGAGCGAATCGAGCAGCGTGAACGAGTTCTGCGTGGTTTGCTCCAGCGCCATGTGCAACGGCCGTTAAGCCGCGCCCGCCCCGCGCCTCCAAGCAAAATGATTTGCCGCTCCCCGCGCGCCGCGCTCCCCTGCTCGAATGCAGTCCAAGCCTCAACTCCTCGCGTGGGTCACTTGCGACGGCGTGCACATCGATCCGGCCACCGGCAAACACACGCTCCTCGGGATCTTTTCCAACATCGGCGGCGACCGGTTTCCCCTCTCGCATCCGTTCATGATCTGGTTCCTCACCATCACCGACTGCGCACCCGGCCCGCACCGCCTGCGCATCTCGATGGGCCTGAACCCGACTGAAATGCTCCCCCTCCTCGAACGCCCCTTCGAATCCCGCAGCCCCCTCGAACGCATCAATCTCATCAACGAGATTCGCAACCTCACCTTCCCCCAACCCGCCGATTACGGCCTCCTCATCGAAATCGACGACGAGCCCCTCCTCGTCACCAACATCATTGTGACGGCCTAAAAATCCCATAGGCCAAACCGCTAAAGGCCAAAACCGCCTTCCCGGCCTTCCCACCCAAGACCGAGACCGGGATCATTCAGTGGCCCGCGAATCACGCCAATTGCCGCGAATGCTACGATGAGAAACCGTCGCTCACCCAACAGTGAGCTGAGCTTAAAGCGGCGACATTTCATCCGACCTCTCTCTCAAATTTGCGTTTATTCGCGTCATTCGCGGTAGGTTCCCTGCAGGATGCCGGCTAAATTTCTTTGGCGTTTGGTCCTTTGGCGTTTGGAATTTCCCCTTCAACTTTATGCCCACATTCGACCTCCTCGGCATCGGTTCGCCGATCATGGACCTCCTCGCCCCCGTGCCCGATGCCTTTCTCGCCCACGTTCGCGGCGACAAAGGCGGCATGGTGCTCGTCGATCACGACGAGATGCACCAGATCCTCTCCCGCCTCGAGATCGCGCCCGCGACCTCCACCGGCGGCTCGGCCGCCAACGCCACGTTCAACGCCACCCGCCTCGGCCTGCGCACCTCTTTCCTCGGCAAACTCGGCAACGACGCGCTCGCCGACAGCTATCGCCACGCATTCGCCGCCGCCGGCGTAGATGCCTCACGCTTCAAACGCGGCGATCTCCCCAACGCGCGCTGCCTCGCGCTCGTCACGCCCGATGCCCAGCGCACCATGCGCACCTGCCTCGCCGCGGCGATGACGCTCTCGCCCGCCGAGATTTCTCCCGCCGATTTCGCCGGCTGCCGCCACGCGCACATCGAGGGCTACCTCGTGTTCAACCAGGCGCTCGCCGACGCCGTGCTCGCCTCCGCCCGCGCCGCCGGCTGCACCGTCAGCCTCGACCTTTCCTCCTTCGAAGTCGTCAACGCCTCGCGCGATTGGCTCTTCTCGCAGTTTCACAAGGGCATCGACGTCGTCTTCGCCAACGAGGACGAAATTCGCGCGCTCTATCAGGATCGTGTATCCGATTATTCAACACTCGCCCGCCGCCTCGCCGGCCACGGCGTGCTCGCCGCGGTGAAACTCGGCGGCGACGGCGCGTGGATCGCGCACGAACAAGCGCTCCACCGCATCGAGCCGGTCATCGTTTCCGACGTGATCGACACCAACGGCGCCGGCGACGCCTGGGCCGCCGGTTTCCTCTACGGTTATCTCAACCGCTGGCCGCTCCCCGCCGCCGGCGCGCTCGCTTCGCTCGTCGGCGCCGAAACCGTCCGCCATCTCGGCCCGATCATTCCCGCCGCGCAATGGCAGACGTTCCAGCCCCGCGCTCTCGCCCTCGCTCCGAAAGCCTAGCGCCGCTCACGGCCGCTCGGGCGGTGACGCCGCGCTTCAGTCCGCGCGAGACGCCTCAACGCCGATTCAAGCACCGCACCACCTCCCCTCACGCGGGCACGAAAAAGCCGGCCTTCATCGGCCGGCTTGTTTGCGTCCAGGCGTGATTATTCCGCCGTGGCGGTGCCCTTCACGATCAGGTTGTTCGTCACGCTGGTGACGCCCGAAACACCCGCGGCGATCTGCTCCGCGCGCGCTTTCTGCGCCGCGTTGTCGACGAAGCCGCTGAGCTGCACCGCGCCCTTGAACGTGTCGACGTCGACCTGAAGCGCTTTCACGACTTCGTCGCGCACGAGCTCGGTCTTCACCTTCGCAGTGATCGCCTTGTCGTCGATGTATTCGCCCGTGCTTTGATCGGTGGCCGTGCCGGCGCAGCCACTCGTGATGAGAACGCCGCCGGCGCCAAGCGCGAGGACGGCCATGAGTTTGAGGGAGGAAGTTTTCATAAGGTTGACGCGCCATAGTGTGCGGACGCGTTCCCCGGTTCGCCGCCGTCGCGCGAATAAACCGCCCCACGCTTCGTCCCCGCGCTCGCCCGCTGGCAGCGCGGCACGCATCGATCCGCGTTTTCTCCTCGAAGATCGCGCCGGGGATCGTCGCCGCACCGCGCAACGTCGGAAGTTGCTTCACCGCTGAATCCTGCGTTTGCCGCCTCCACCACTGGGGTTTCGCCTGATGAGGCACTACGACTTTTTTCGCACGATTTTCGCAGAACTGCGCAGCGATTACGCAGTCCCTCATCCCGCGTCGCCCGGCCGACGCCATCTCCTGATTCCCATTCCGTGCTTACAATGCTTCCCAACGAGGTCGCCTCCCCCAAACGACTCCTGCGTATCCTCTACGCCGACGATATGCGCGAACTGCGCGAGGTCGCGCGCATCGCGCTGAGCCGCGAAGGCCACTTGATCGAATGCGTGGGCGACGGGCAGGAAGCCTTGCAACGCGTCACCGCCGACCCGGCCGCCTACGATCTCGTCATCAGCGATCATCACATGCCGCACCTCAATGGCATCGAATTGGTCAAACGTATCCGCACGCTGCCCTACGCGGGAAAAATTCTCATCTTCTGCTCCGAACTGAGCCCGGCGGTCAGCGAGACCTATCATCAACTCAAGGTCGACCGCATCCTCTACAAACCGGTCTTCCCTTCAGAACTTCGCCAGGTCCTCGCCGACCTCTTCACCCCTTCGACCTGCTCTTCCTGAGCAGGCAAACGCAAGTAGGGCGGGTCTTCGACCCGCCCCTTTTTTTACCGCCCAACCAGGCCGTCGAGGCGGACCTTGGTCCTTGGCGGTCGGAGCTTTTTTTCGCTCACGCCGCCGGATCCAGCACGACCTTGATGCAGCCGTCGCGCTTCTCGACGAACGTTTCATACATCTCCGGCGCGCGCGTCAGCGGCACCCGATGCGTGACCACGAACGAAGGATCGATCTTTCCTTCCTCCACCAGCGCGAGCAGGTCTTTCATGTAACGCTGCACGTGCGTCTGCCCCATCTTCAGCGTCACCCCTTTGTTGAACACCGCACCGAACGGCACCTTGTCCAACAAGCCGCCATACACGCCGGGGATCGACAACACGCCGCCCTTGCGCACCGCGCGCATCGACTGCCGCAACGCATACGGCCGGTCCGTCTCCAGTTTCAATGTTTGCTTCACGTGATCGTAGGTCGAACCGTGCGCCTCCATCCCGACGGCATCGATCGCCGCATCGGGTCCGCGGCCGCCAGTGAGTTCGCGCAAGGTGTCCAGCACGTCGTCGCCGTCCTCGATCGTGATCGCGCCCGCCGCCTCCGCCATCGCCAGCCGCTCCGGCACGCTATCGATCGCATACACCTTCGCCGCGCCGAGCAGCAGCGCGCTGCGGATGGCGAATTGGCCCACCGGTCCGCAACCCCACACCGCCACCACCGTGTGGCCCGGCCGGATGTCGCAATTTTCCGCCGCCATGTAGCCGGTCGGAAAAATATCCGACAGGAACAACACCTTCTCGTCCGCCAGATCGCTCTCGATCACGATCGGCCCGTGGTCGGCAAACGGCACCCGCGCATACTGCGCCTGCCCGCCTGCGTAGCCCCCGGTCATGTGCGAATAGCCGTAAAGTCCCGCTGGGCTGAACCCCATCAGCTTCTCCGCCATCCACGCATTCGGATTCGTGTTGTCGCACAGCGACCACTGCTGCCGCCCGCAATGCGCGCAGCCGCCGCAGGAAATCGTGAACGGCACCACCACGCGGTCGCCGACGCGCAGTCGCCGCACCGCCGGCCCCACCTCGACCACCTCGCCCATGAACTCGTGGCCCAGAATGTCACCTTTCTCCATCGTCGGCATGTATCCATTATATAGATGCAGGTCCGATCCGCAGATCGCCGTCGAGGTGATGCGCACGATCGCATCGCCCGGACTCAGAAGCACCGGATCGTCGACGTCCTGCACTTCCATCTCCCGCTTTCCCATCCAGCAGACGGCCTTCATGACGCGGCCTTTCGTTGGAGAAGTTCGCGTTCCTTGCGGCGCGCCGACCGTTGGGGCCCGCCCGCCGATTGTCCGTCCGTCGTGGGGATCTCGCCTGCCTCCATCAATGCCTTGAAACGCCGCAGCGCCTCGGCGACCTGCTGTTCCGGCTCCTCGCCCGACAGCTTCGCGACCAGCGCCGCGAGCTTCCCGCCGGGCGGATTATACTCGAGTTGCACCGTGACCTCAGTGCCCTCGTCTCCGGGCGCCGGCTCGAAGCGGACCGTGCCCGCGTTCTCCACCTCGGCCCCGTCCTTCGAACGCCAGGCGATCAATTCGTTCGGCTCGTCGTTGATGATGACCGCGTCCCATTCCACGAAACGGTCATGCCCCGGCGCGCTGACCCGCCAATGGGATTCCACGTCGGAGATGCGCGTGATCGAGACCGGATGCTTGATCACCGCGGTGAGATTTTCCAGCGAGCGCCAGAACGGATACAGTTCGGCGGCGGGCTTTCGAATCGTGCACGAGCGCACCACCTTCACCCCGCGATTGCCCGGCACGGCGATTTTGCTCCGGGCGGCTTTATTTTGGGCGAGCGTCGCCGCGCCCTCCGTAGATTGGGTTTCCATGCGTGGCACCACCATAGCTCAACCACGGCCCTGTGCCATGGGGGCGCCTCCCGGCCACCGCATAAGCCCTTCGCGCGAAACGTGCGCCGCGAAATTCCGGAGTGCCCAGGCCTCGGATGGATCGGGAACCCATCAGGCGCTTCCGCCCTCCTCCTGCGCGCCTGCCCCGCGGCGCCCCGCCTCCTCAGGCTTTCCCCGCGGTGCGCGAGTTGCGCGGCTCGATGTGCGTGAAGCCATGATCGAGCGCGTAGCGGATCAGTTTCGGCGTCCCACTCACATTCAGCTTTTTCATGATGCGACTGCGGTGCGTCATCACGGTTTTCGGGCTGATGTCCAGCTTCGCGCCAATCTCGTCGTCGGTCAGCGCCTCGCCGATCAACGACAGGATGCCCCGCTCCCACTCGGTTAGCCGCGCGGCGAAATTACCGTGATCCGCAAACCGCGCCATCCGCGTGTCCTGATACACCTGCGAATAATACGTTTTCCCTTCACTCACCAGCGTCAGCGCCTTCTTCAATCCGTCCCGCGTAGTCGAATTCTTGTCCAGGAAGCCGTTCACATTCGACCGGTCGATCTGGTGCACCGTGTAGTCGTCGCAGCTGGCCGAGACGACGAGGATGCGACAACGCGCGTTGACTGACCGCAACGCCTCCACCACGGCAAATCCGTCGATATCCGGCAGGTGCAGATCGAGGATCACCACTTCCGGCTCGTGCTTCCGCGCCAGTTGCACGGCCTCCGAACCGCAGCCCGTCTCCGCCACCACGTCCCAGCCGAAATCGCGCTGGCATACGCTGCACATCATCTCCCGAAAAAGCGCGTGGTCCTCTACCACCATGATCTTCACGGCGCAGAAACAAAGGACTGGCACAACCGCCATCAAGCAAAGAACGTGCGAATGACAGGGTTTGCCCGCCCGCGCCGCCGCCCCCCGGCCCATTACACCGCCTGCTCCCGCAACCGTTTCGAGGCCGCCCGGCTCGCCGTGATCGCTGTCCCGTCGCGCATCGACACCCGGTATTGCGAGTTCTCGTCCGGCGTGAGCGAGTCCACGAAATCCAGGTTCACCACATGCGACCGGTGCACCCGGAGAAACCGCGCCGGATCGAGGCGCTTTTCGAAATCCGCCAGCGGCAAACTCACCATGTAGCGCCGGCCCTTGCTGTGGATGATCACATAATCGCCGTCCGCCTCCAGCCGTTCCACATCCGCCACCGCCAGCGGAATCACCTTGCCCGCATGCCGCACCAGCAGGCGGGTCAGAATCGGCGGCGCCGAAAACGCCTCCCGCGCCAGTTCCGCATCCTGCGCCCGGCCCGCCTCGCCCGCACCCACACTCGCCTTCACGCGCTCCAACGCCGCGGCCAGCCGTTCCGCCCCGAAGGGCTTCAACAAGTAATCCAGCGCGGCCAGCTCGAACGCCGAGATCGCATAACGATCGTAAGCGGTCGTGAACACCAGCCGCGGACGATGCGCGATCCGCCGGACCACTTCCAACCCGTCGAGCTCCGGCAGCTCGATGTCGAGCAGCACCAGATCCGGCTCGAGCTCGTCGATCATCGCGATCGCCGCACGCCCGTCCGCCGCCTCGCCCACCACGCGGATCCAATCGTAGCCCTGCAGCAACTCGCGCAACCGTTCCCGCGCCAGCGCTTCGTCTTCGACGATGACCGTGGTCAACTTCATGCCCCGACCAATTCCTCCGCCGGCAGCGACAGTGTCACGGAAAATCCCTCACCCGGTGCCGACTTCACCTGAAACGTCGTCTCGCCCGGAAACCGCGTCTCCAACCGCTGCCGCACCGTGCGCAATCCCAGTCCCCGCCCTTCCTCGATCCCCGCCAGCACCGCACCCGGCCCGTCGTCGGCGATCTCCACTTCGAGCCGGTCGCCCCGCACCGCCGCGACCAGCCGGATCTCGCCGCCCGCGCCCCGCGGCGCGATCGCATGGTGAATCGCATTCTCGACCAGCGGCTGCAGCGTGAACACCGGCACCTTGCACTCCAGCGCGTCTTCACTGAGCTCCGCCTTCACGCGCAACCGCGCCCCAAACCGGATCTGCTCGATGTCGAGATAGTGACGCACGAACGTCCACTCCTCCGCCAGCGGCACATCGTCGTGCGCCCCCACCCGTTTCGTCTGCAGCACATAGCGCAGGACTTCGCCGAGCTTGAGCAGCGCCTCCTCCGCCTTCACCGGATCCTTGCGCACCAGCGCCGTCACCGTGTGCAGGATGTTGAAGAGAAAATGCGGCTGCAGCTTCCCCTTCAACGCCTCCAGCTCCGCCCGCACCTGCAACGTCTCCGCCCGCTCCCGCCGCGTCTGCTCGTCGCGCAATCGCACGATCACGCGCACCGCGTAGAATCCGCTCGCCAGAATCGCATACGCGATCACCCCGAATTGAATCTGCCACCACAGGATATTCTTCAACGACAGCACCGCCGCCGCCTGCCCCACCGTCAACACCAGCTGGCCCGCGATCGCTCCCACCCACAGCCCCGAATACACCAGCGAAAACCCGATCTGCTGCGCGAGAAACCGCCCCCACCCGCGCTCCCACGTCACCCACCCCGTCAGCGGCCACACCCCGAAGCCGAGCAGGAACGCCGGCACCGTCACCGTCCCCGCCGCCATGAACGCCTGCCGCAGCGTCATGTTCTGCGTCAGCGTGAAGGCCGAAATCTCGAGCGCGGCGAACACGAGCCATCCCAGGGTATAAACCGACCAGAGTGCGAGCAGGGTGACCTTGCGGTTCATTGCGGGGACTTGTCCAAGTTCGGCAACAGCGCGTAGCGGACCCAAGCATAATTTGGCGCCGCGGCCAGCGCCTTCTCGTATTCGGCGCGCGCCCGGCCGGCGTCGCCGATTTTCTCATACGCCTGCCCCGTCCACACGTGCGCCTCCGCCCGACCCCACGAGGGCTGCGCCGTGATCTCGCCCGCGGCCGCATACGCACCCGTCGCCTGCTCGAACAACGCCAGCGCCTTCTTCACGTCGCCGCCCCACTCCGGCGGCGTATAGAACGCCGCGATGCCCGCCTGGATCGCCACTCGCGGGCTCTCCGGCGCCAGCCGCCGCGCCTCCGCCATCTGTTGCGCCGCACGCGTCGCGAGCGGCGCCGCCGACTCCGGCCCGCGCACGCCGACTAGCACCGACAACACCGTCGCGTGCAACGCGAGCGCCTCGCCCATCCGGCCGAACTGGATCGATTTCTCCAGCGCCTGGTCCGCCGCCTCCAGCGCCGCCACGCGCGCCGCCGCGTCGCCCTTGCTCCCTTGCAGGTTCGCCTCCGTATAAGCCGCGTAGCCCTTGTAATACCAGGCCAGCGCATTCTTCGGCTCGACCAGCAACACCTTGTCGAGCGCCAGCTGCGCCTCGCCGATCGCCTTCAGTTCATTCGCATAGCCGCCGGCTTCGATCTTCTGCTGCGCCTGCCGGAGAAGATTCTCCACCGGCGACGGCGCGGCGGAGGCGAGCGACACGGTGACGGACAGAGCGACGACGCTCAGGAGCTTGCGGAGGGATGTTTTCATGGTGATGCCTTGCTTGATTTGGGTTGAACGAACTCAGCGATAAATGAGGGAGAATCCGACGTAGATGGCCCGGTTGAACGTGTTGGGCAGAATCCGCCGCTGGCTGTAATCGGCGGAGTAGGTGAAATCCGACGCGTTCTCGCGGCCGAACACGTTGCTCACCGACACATACCAGGCCGTGAGCAGGCGCGCCGATTGCGAGGTCACACCCGTGACGCTGAAATCGAGCCGATGATAACTCGGCAGCCGCGCCGCGAACGGATCGCCGTAAATCGGCCGATACGCGCTGCTCGCCGCATCGTAGTTCGCGCCGACCACCTCCGTGATCGGACGCCCCGACGCGCTGCGCCACGACACGCCCGCCTTGTAGCGCGGGCCAAACGCCTTCTCGACGATCACGGTAAGGCTTTGCTGGATACCGACCGAGCTGCGCGCCACCGTGCCCGTGTCCGGATCGGTGCGCTTCGCATCGAGCAGGCTGAGCGTGAGCCGGCCCGTCATGCCGAACGGCAGCGGCGAGCGCGCGAAAATATCGAGCCCTTCCGCCGTGCCCGTGCCCTTCTCCGCCACGCTGCGATCGCGGGTGAACTGCGCGAGATCGCGGTAATCCTTCCGATACGCCTCGACGCGCAACTGCCGGGTGTTGTTGCCGAACTTCAGGCCGACCATCTGGTGCGTGGCCCGCATCGCGTCCGGCGCACCCGACGACAGCGCCGGATTGTAGAACATCATGTCCGGCACCTGATGATACACGCCGCCGGCGGCCGTCAGCTCCACGCCCTTCGCCAGCCGGTAAGCCGCCGAGATCCGCGGATCGAACGTCCGCTGGCCCACCAGCGTCGAGCGGTCCGTGCGCACGCCCGCCACCACCCGCGTGTGCTGGACCGGCGTCCAGTCGCCTTCCACGAACAAGCCGTGGCGCGTGCCCGCGACGCGGCTCGCCACGCTCACCGTCTGCGCGCCCTCGCCCAAATCGTCGAACGAGACCGGCTTGCTCCCGACGAGCCGCAGCTTCGCCCGCTCGAAGTCGCCGCCCGCCACCAGTCCCAATTTGCTGGATACGGAATACGCCGCGCGAAACGCCCCGCGCGTCGAGGGCTGGCGCATCTCGACGTTCAGCTCGCCGATGTCGTCGGTCGAACGCGCCGCGCCGGTGGAGAGGCTGCCGTCCACCGCGGCCGCGCCGATGTAATCCTTGAACGACAGCACCGCGAAGCGGCTGCGGCGCTTCTGCGCGTAGAACCCGCTGAACGACGGCTCCTCCAGGTCGATGCCGAGCCGCTGCGTCTGCTGGATCGCGAACACCTTCAGCTCCGCGCCCGGACGGTAATACCAGACCGCGCTCGCACTCAGGTCGTCGCCGCGCGGCGCCGGATCGAAATCGCGCGGCGAGCCGTTGACCTTCACCATCGGACGCAGGTCGAAGAACGTCGCCGTGGCACTGACGCCGAAATTCTTTCCGATCGGCGTCGAACCGCCGAGCGAGATCGCGCCCAGGCCGATGTTCAACGTCGCGTCCGCCGAACTCGGCTTGTCCTGCGTCTCCAGCGCCACCACGCCCGAGAGCAGGTTGCCGTATTCCGCCCCGAATCCGCCCGATTTGAACGAAATGCTCTTCGTCAAAAACGGATTCACCGTGCCCACGAACGTCGTGGTCGGCGCCTCCAGCCGCACCGCCGACGGAAACAGCGTGCCGTTGATGAACGCCCCCGTCTCCCAGTATTCACCGCCGCGCACATAAAGACCGTTGCCCTCGTCCACCGTCTGCACGCCCGGCATCGTCTGCAGCGCGCGATTCACGTCCCCCAACGCGCCCGGTGTCGTCAACACTTCGACTGCCGACAGCGCCGCGCCCGGCACCGTGCCGGTCGGGTAATCGCCGGCCATCACCGTGACTTCGTCCATGCTCACCGCCTGGCCCGTCACGCGCGCCAGACGGAGCAGCAGCGGCTGCGCGACCGGCAGCGCAAACGCGAAATCGACCGGGTCCTGCCCCTGGGCCACCGCCGCGATCACCACATTCCCCGTGTCCGGCAGATCGACCGTGAAGGCGCCGTCCTCGTCGGTGCGCGCGGCCTCGAGCGTTTCGCGGACGATCACGGACACCTGCGGCACCGGCTGGCCGTTGAGGTCGACCACCTTGCCGGAAGCGGGCGCCGCATAAACGGTGGCCGCGCCCATCGAGAACACCACGCCGGCAAGAAAAAGGGAGCGAAGGGAGTGCATGCCCGCATTCGTGCGGCACACTGCCTCCCTTTCCCAGTGCGCATCGGCGAATCGCCGGATCAGACCGGTGAACGGTCGCCCGGCGGCCAAATGCCCCCGCCAAACCCGCCCCCGCGCCCAGCCCCGGGTTGAAATTTCCCTCACCCGCCCTACCGTGCGCCGCATGGAATTGGAAATCGTCGTGCCGGAGGAAATGCCCGTGATGACCCTGCCCAATGTCACGTTTTTCCCGCAGGCGCTGATGCCGCTCCATATTTTCGAGCCGCGTTACCGCCAGATGCTGAAGGACGTCCTCGCCACCAATCGTCTCTTCGCCGTCGCCGGCCTCAACGAAAAGCTCCTCGGCCAGCCCGACCAGTTCGAGCCGCCCCACCGCATCGCCAGCGTCGGCATCGTTCGCGCCTGCCAGAAGAATGCCGATGGCACGTCCAATCTCCTGCTCCAAGGCCTTTGCCGGGTCGAATTCCTCGAAATCCTCGGCGACGATCCCTACCGTCGCGTCCGCCTGCGCGCGCTCGCCAGCAAAGCCGGCGGCGAAGACGACGACAACGCCCGCCTGCGCGCCGAACTCGCCCGGCTCCTCGGCCTGAAACAGAAGCTCGGCGGACACCTGCCGGCGGAAATCACCGATTTTCTCCGCAAGGTCGAGGACCCCGAGACCTTCGTCGATCTCGCGGCTTTCAGCCTCTGCGACGACCCGCCGTTCAAGCAGAAGCTCTTGGAAACGCTGGACATCCGAGCGCGCCTCGGCCTTTTCGGCCACCAGCTCCGCCACGAAATCGATGCGTTGAAACTCCAGCACAAGCTCCAGGGCCGCCTGCCCGACGACCGCATTGCGGAGAACTGAATCGCGGGTCGCGGACGCCGTGTCGCGCCGGCCGGTTCAGAATGCGAAAAGCGGGGCGGCGAATGGAGCCGACAATCGGACTTGAACCGATGACCTGATCATTACGAATGACCTGCTCTACCAACTGAGCTATGTCGGCTTTTCGCAGTGCGGGCCCGGCGCCTTGGTGAGGCTTCGGGTCCGACCGAGCGGGCACAACTAGGGGACCTTCGAACCGCGCGGCAAGCCCAAATCTCGCGCCCGCGGGCCCCTTTCCTTCGAGCGGGCGCGGACCAGGGTTTTCGCCGCGGGGGCGGGCGATTGCGGCGACGCACGCGTAATGGGAGCGCTCACCGGTTCGCTTGACGGCCGGGTGTCGTCCACTAGCGAATGAACCAGGGTTTGCAGGCTGTGCGCGTCGCGCAGAAGTTCAGACGCGGTGGCGGCGGTCTCCTCGGCCCGGGCGGCGTTGGCCTGGGTGACCTGGTCGATCGAAGCGACGTTCTGGGTGAGCTGGCCGAGGCCCTGCGCCTGCTCCGAGGTGGCGCGGGCGATCTCGCGAATGTCCTCATCCATCTGGCGGACGCGCCGCGCGATCTCCTGGAAAACAGCGGCGGCTCGCTCGCCGATGGCAACGCCGTGCGAGCTTTTGGCGACCGAGTCCTGAATCTTGTCGGCAGTCTGGCCCGCGGCCTCGGCCGATTGCAGGGCAAGGCGGCGCACCTCCTCGGCAACGACGGCGAAACCGCGGCCGGCCTCGCCGGCGCGGGCGGCCTCGATCGCGGCGTTGAGCGCAAGGATGTTGGTCTGGAAGGCAATCTGGTCGATGGTCTTGATGATCTCGGAGACGCTGTCGCCGGAATCCCGGACGGCGCGCATCGAGGTCTGCATTTCCTGCATCTGGCTCGCGCCGTCGTCGGCGATGCGGCGGGCCTCGGAAGCGAGTTGCTGGGAATTCGTGGCTCGATCCGCCGCGGAGCGCACCATGCTGGAAAGCTCCTCCATCGCGGCACTGGTTTCCTCGAGCGAAGCCGCCTGGTGGGTCGCACCGTCGGCCAGGCCACTGCCCGCCTGCTGCAGGACGAGGCTGCGCTCGGTCACGCTGGCCGCGAAGGTCGTGACCTGTTCGCTGATCGCGCCCTGCAGGGAAATCACGCGGCTGAACATGCGGGCGATAACGACGAGGACGGCGGTCTCGGCCACGACAAACGCGGCGTGCAACAGCACGATCCCGAACGACGCGTCGTAATTGAACACGCTCCGGGGAAAAAGCAGCCAGAACAGCACGTGGTGCACCGCGACCGTCACCGTGGCCACGAGCACGGGGCCAATCCGGGCGAGCGCCACGAGGCACGCAAGGGCCACGAAGATGTGGAAATGCATTTCGATCATCCCCTTCCCGAGATGAATCAGCAGCGCGCTGTAACCCATCGCGGCGGCCCCGATGGCGGCCGCGCCGAGGGAACTGCCGGGCCGCATCCATTGAATGATGGCCGGACCGGCAAAAATCAGCGCGCCAGCGCCGAGGGCCAGCATGAGGCTGCTGTCGAACACGAGCGCCGTCACCGCCATCAGCGGCACATGCGCAGCCAAGATGCCCAGCGCAGCCAGGCCGACGCGGCGGTGGTAAGCTTGTTCGAACTGGGTCATGGCGTGCCGGAAAAACGGAGATGGAGCGGGTCGAGGCGCTCGCGGAGCGCTACGCTCGTCGCGCAACCGTAAGCAGGCAGGCTCTCGACGGGGCGGCCTGCTGCGACCGCGGCCATGAGGTCGCCCGAAACATTGAAGGCTCCGGGCAGTCCCGGACGGGTGCGGGCGTAACCACCGCTGTAGGCGAGATGCCCGGAAGCGTCGAAGAGGGCGAGCCAGGGCGCGCCGTGGATGCGGTGACTGCGCGCGAGTTCCTCCGGGGCGATGTGGTCCACCGTGAAGCCTGCGCGGCGGAGGCTCGCTTCGATCTCCGGCTCAGCGCCGACGAGCCAGACCTGTTCGCGCCAGGAGCGCTGCGGGCCGCGCGCGACGAGATCGTCGGCAACGGACGCCGAGCAACCGCAGTCGGAACCGAGAACATACCACGCCAGCGGCGCGTTGGCCGGGGCTTGCTCGGCCGGCCGGGCGGCGGGCAACGGGATAAGATGTTGAGCCATGGTCCAGGCGCCGAACACGCTCGTCACCGCAAACCACAGGACGAAAACGCCGCACGCCATCCGACCGCGCAAAAGCGAGGTGGAATCAACCGCTGCGGGCCGGGAGTGATGCGACGACATCAATGGCCCATCGACCGGGCGGAGCACAACTTGAGTGCAAACGCCCCCGCGGTGCTCGCGGCTTTCAGACGGAAGCCGCGGGTCGCAGGTTCGTTGCAGGCACTCGAGGAACTCGAAGTGGTTATGCGCGGGAAACGGGATGCTGTGCGTGCAGGGTAAAAGGATTTGAACTCGTTTTTGATGGCGCAGACGATTAGCGCTATCGCTCCGCCACGCTTCGTCTTGTATTCGCCCTGCCAGACTTCGCCTTCACGCCCGCTCTGCGAATTCGCCGGTTGCATCCGTTCGATCGGAACACCGCTCCGGGAGGAATGCGGTGAAGAAGAACCATCGTCGCGCTCTCCTCGGCGCGCAGAAGCGCGACGCACGCCACAATCATGATACCTCCCTCCAGTCGGTTCGCCCGCGCTGACTTGTTTCACGTAGTTCGGCCCTCGGTCCGGCCGAATTCGAGAACACGACTTCAACGCCTCGAAATCTTCGGTAGCACGTCATCGAGCATCGCGGTTTCAGTGCGCCGGATCGCGCGTGGATGCGTGCTTGCGGCCGCGTTCGCCCTTCCCCTGCGAGCGCAGACGACCGAGTATTTTGCGACCCGCTATGCCGGGGCGGAGCACGCAAACGTCGACGGTCCGCTGGCGTCTGCGCGGTTCAATCAACCGGCGGGCCTGGCCATGGATCACCATGGGAATCTGTTCGTCGCGGACACGGGCAACCACACGGTGCGGATGATCACGCCAGGTGGGCTGGTAACGACGCTCGCCGGCAGTCCGGGAGAGTCAGGCATGCAGAACGGCACGGGGGCTGAGGCGCGTTTCAGGGAGCCGGCGCGGCTGTGTGTCGACCGCGAAGGCAATGTCTACGTCTCGAGTCTCCTGGGCCACATGGTGCAGAAGATCACACCGGCGGGTGTGGTGAGCACGGCGATCGGCACGGACGAACTGTCGGACGGTAATCTCTACGGCACCGCGATCGACAGCGCAGGCACGTTCTATCTTGCACTGTCGTGGCCTGGGATTGTGCGCAAACGGACGGCTGGCGGCGTCACGTCCACCGTAGCAACCCACGCTACGCGCTATCCCCTTGTGGGCGTCCCTTTGAGTGGATCCCCCGAGGTGATCGCGACCGACATCAATGATAACCTCTATGTGTTCGGCTATGGCGACATAGCGAAGATCTCCCCCAGCGGGGTAGGGACGATTATCCGGCCAAAGAACGATTATACGATGACGTGGGGCAGTTTTGGCGTCTCCCTAGCGGTGAATTCGGTCGGCAGCATCTTCATCGCCGATCAATTTGGGGTGACGAAAATGGCACCGGATGGCACGGCAACGAGACTTGCAGTCGGGCGACTGCGATCGGGCTATGACGCCGAGGTGACCGCCGAGGTGGGCGAGGTTCAGGGCTTGGTCATCGACGCTACAGGCAATCTCTATGTCAGCGATCGTTCGGGCGTGATTCAAAAAATCACCACCGCAGGCCCCGTGACAAACTTTGCCGGCGCACCTGCTCGTTATCTCGACGGCCCAGCCGAGAAAGCGTTGTTTAGCACTCCTGGCAGCCTGACGATCGATCGGTGGAACAATGTCTATGTCGCCGACGCTAACGGCCAGATCGTGCGCAAGATCGACTCCAACCGGATGGTCACAACCCTCGCCGGGAAAGCCGCTTGGCCGGTGAGCAGCGTCGATGGGCAAGGCGAGGCGGCGCGTTTCACCCATATACGCGATATGGTGGTGGATGAGACCGGAACCCTCTACCTCACGGACTCCTCGGCGAAAGTTATCCGCAAGATCACACCGGATGGGGTGGCCACCACTCTCGCCGGAATGGCCAACGTGTTCGGGACGACCGATGGCACCGGCACTGAAGCGCGGTTTCGTGAACCTATCGGTTTAGCGATCGACGGGCTCGGCAACCTGTTCGTCGGCGATGCCGGGGCGATTCGAAAAATTACTCCCGCAGGCGTGGTGACGACCTTGGCCGGAGTGGTCGGACAGACCGGCGCGGTGGACGGGATTGGCGCCGAGGCTCGTTTTGGTTGGACCATTCACGGCCTGGTCTTCGATCGAGCGGGCAATCTCTACGTGTCGGACAAAGAGGGCAGAACCATTCGAAAAATCACACCCTCCGGTGTCGTCTCTACCTTCGCCGGCTCAAGCGGCCCCATGGAGTTGATCGACGGCCTGGGGACGGCTGCCCGCTTTTTATCCCCCACCGGACTCGTTATCGATGCATCCGACAATCTTCTCGTGCGCGATGGCAGCGCGATTCGCAAAGTAACGCCAACGGGTCTAGTGACCACTGTGGCCTTGGTCCCACTTCACGGCTCGAGCCTCTACTCCGGCATCGCGCTGGATTCTGCCGGGAACATTTACGTCACCAATTCAGAGAGCCATGGCGTGACAAAACTCTCCCGCCCCGGAACGACTCCCACCATCGTCTCGCAACCCCGCAGCCGCACGGTCAACGCGGACGACGCCCTCCAACTGTCGATCTCAGCCGACGGGGCGCCATTGCCGATTTTCCAATGGCAGCACAACGGACGCGCGATCCCAGGCGCCAATCAACCGTCCATCTGGTTGGCGGCCGTTCAGCCGGCGGACACCGGGCTCTACTCGGCCGCCGCCAGCATTGGTGCGGCGCAGGCATCCAGCTCGATCGCGCTGGTGGGTCTGACCACGACGAGCAAGGTGATCGGCGACGGCACGGAGCTCTCGCCGCACGATATTCGTCATCCCAACGGCAACATCTTCGACCAAGTTCTGCTGGAGGGCGCCGCCGCGTCGATCACCGCCGATTATTCGCCCGACCCTACGCTGAACCAGATCACACGAATCTCCTTTATCGATATCGACGACGATATCGTGCAGGTGGAATTCAGCGGCCCCGGCACGCTTTCGCTCGTGCTCGACAGCCCCACCGGGCAGGCGCCGCCGATCAACTATCATCAAGGGACCCACTACATGAAGGGTCACGCGGGAATCGTGATCGCGGGCGCCACCGAGCGGACGAACGTCTCGGTCTTCAGCGTCGGTCGGGCGAATGCGGTGAACAAGGCCTTGTTCAAGGACGACGTGAACTATGACGGCATCGCCGATCTCGCATTCATCGCGGTCTCCAGCGCCAACGGTCGCTTCGGCGGAGTGCGCACGGCGAACGCCAACTTCTACGCGACGCAGGGTCTCACCGGCATTCACGCCCCCGGCGTGGTGTTCGAAGGTCCGGTGTATGTCGGCAATATTTCGGCGTTCGCGACGGCGACGCCGGTCCTCCAGTTGGGTTACGCCGCCGACGTGCGCATCACCGGCGGCGATCTTGCGCAGCCGAATGAGCAACCGGTCCAGGTGAGCGGGATCGAACAACTGAAATTCGTAGCCGGGAGCGATTCGCACGGAAACCTCCTGGCGCGCGAAACCAACCAGGGCGTTTTGATCCAGGATCGGGTCGACGTGACGTCAAAGCTGGTGGTTTACCCCTGACGAAGCGTGTCGAGCAGCGGCGCCTTGCGACGGAAGAGCACGGCAATCGCGCTCGCTCGGGCTCAGCGCTTCAGCGGGCTTCGCGTCGCCGGGCACGGTCAGCGCTTGTCCATAAAAGCGACGTTGCGCGGCCGAGACCGCGGGCGTCGTGGCGAGCCGGAGGAAGGGCGAATCCATGGCACCGTATTCAAAAAATCACGACGTTCCCGCCGCCGGCGAAATAGGCGCTGCCGGGCAGCGCCGTATCGGCGAGCAGCGGCACGCCGGCGGTGGCAACGTCGTCCTTCGCACCGTATTTCGCCGCGCAGCCGAGCGAAGCGCCCTTCACGAGCTCCCGGATCGACTGGCGCTCATGCGCCGGGTGGCCGAACTTGGCCAGTTCGACGGATTCGGCGCTCCCGCAGCGTCCGCGCAGACGGCAGCGCTCAGCCTTTTGAAGCAGGCGACCGCTTGACCGAAAGAGCGGCACAGTTTCCGGGCGCGGGTCGCTGAAGCGCACCGTGGAGCTGCGGCGCCCCGCCGCGGTCGGACGGAGCAGCGCGACGAGGGCGCCGCGGCCCATGATCGTTCGCACACCGGAATCGCCTGCGAGCAGGCGCCTACCTCCCATCCAGAAGTGGCTATGGTTGTCGTGAAAAACGCGCTGGCCCGCCCGGAAAAGCGGGCGGCGTTTTGAGTTTCGAGCGGAAACAAAAAGCCGCGAGGTGAGTCGCGGCTTGGGAGGAGCGTCAGCGAGCTGACGGCCTACAGGGCGGCGCGTTGAGGACAACGCGCCTACCCTTTCGGCTTACTGGCAGGCTTCGCAGATTTCGCCGTTGCGCATCGCTTCGATGCTGCAAGCGAGCTTCTCCTCGGCGGTGTAGGACTTCTTCGCGGGCGAGGAAGTGGGTTCCGCGTTCGGAGTTCCGGGTTCGGAGTTGACGACTCCCGCGTGGCCGCGGACTTCTTTTTTGATCGAGACCGTCGCCTTCTCGATGTTCGAGGCACCGAGACTGCGGAGATAATACGTCGTTTTCAGGCCGACGTGCCACGCCTGGCGATACATGTGGGAGAGCGTTTTCAGGTCGGGCGTCTTGATCCACAGGTTCACCGACTGGCTCTGATCGATCCACTTCTGGCGGCGCGCGGCGGCGTCGATGATCCACTTCGCGTCGATATCGAAGGCAGTCAGGTAACGCGCCTTCAAGTCGGCGGGGATACGCTCGATGTCCTTCAGCTCGCCGTCGAAATACTTCAGGTTGTCGATCATGTCCTGATCCCAAAGTCCGCGCGCCTTGAGATCCTTCACGAGGAACGGATTCAAGACGATGAACTCGCCCGAGAGGTTCGATTTGACGAAGAGGTTCTTGTAGGTCGGCTCGATGCAGGGCGACGTCGCGGTGATGTTCGAGATCGTCGCGGTGGGCGCGATCGCGAGGACGTTGCTGTTGCGCATGCCGTGCTGCGCGATCTTTTCGCGCACGGGCGTCCAATCCATTTTCCCGCCACGCGGCACTTCCACTTGCACGCCGCGTTCCTGCTCGAGGAGGTCGAGCGTGTCCTGCGGGAGGAGGCCGCGGTCCCACTTCGAGCCCTTGTAGCTCGAGTAGGTGCCGCGCTCGGCGGCGAGGTCGCTCGACGCTTCGTAGGCGTAGTAGGCGATCGCTTCCATCGCCTCGTCGTTGAACTCGACGGCTTCGGGCGAGGCGAACGCGTGGCCGCGTAGGTAGAGCGCGTGCGCGAGGCCCATGACGCCGAGACCGATCGGACGATGGCGGCGGTTGGAGGTCTCGGCGGCTTTCGTCGGGTAGAAATTGATGTCGATGACGTTGTCGAGCGCGCGGACGGCGGTGCGGATCGTCTCGCGGAGTTTCTTGTGGTCGATCTCGCCGTTGGGGAGCAGGTGCGTCTCGAGGATCACCGAGCCGAGATTGCAGACGGCGGTCTCGTCGTTCGACGTGTTGAGCGTGATCTCGGTGCAGAGATTCGACGAGTGGATGACGCCCGCGTGGTCCTGCGGCGAGCGGATGTTGCAGGCGTCCTTGAACGTGATCCAGGGGTGGCCGGTCTCGAAGAGCATCGAGAGCATTTTTTTCCAGAGCTCGAGCGCCTCGATCTTCTGGCCGTGGATCTTGCCCTCGTCGGCGAGCTTCTCGTAGCGAAGATACGCCTCTTCGAATTTCTTGCCGTAGAGCTCGTGCAGGTCAGGAACCTGATTCGAGCGGAAGAGCGTCCAGGACTGGCGGGCCTCCATGCGCTTCATGAACAAATCGGGAATCCAGTTCGCCGTGTTCATGTCGTGCGTGCGGCGGCGGTCGTCGCCGGTGTTTTTGCGCAGCTCGAGAAATTCGAAGATGTCGTTGTGCCAGGTTTCCAGATACGCGCAGCCGGAGCCCTTGCGTTTGCCGCCCTGGTTGACGGCGACGAGCTGGTCGTTGTGCAGTTTGAGAAACGGGATGACGCCCTGCGATTCGCCGTTGGTGCCGCCGATGTAGGCACCGGTGCCGCGGACCGCGGTCCACGAGCCGCCGAGGCCGCCGGCCCACTTCGAGAGGAACGCGTTTTCGGCGATGCCGCGGAGCATGATGCCCTCGATGGAATCGTCGACGTAGTAGAGATAGCAGGACGAGAGCTGCGAGTGGAGCGTGCCGGAGTTGAAGAGCGTCGGCGTCGAGGAACAGAAGCGGCGGGATTTGTAGAGCTCGTAGAGCGACGTGACCTTTTCTTCGCGATCGCCCTTCTCGTCGAGGAAGAGGCCCATCGCGACGCGCATCCAGAAGAACTGCGGGGTCTCGATGCGGCGCGCGGGTTTGCGCGTCTTGTCGATGATCAGGTAGCGATCATACATCGTCTGGATGCCGAGGAAATCGAACTCGAGATCGGACGACGGATCGAGGGCGCCGGCCAGGCGGGTAAGATCGTAATCGAGGAGGCGCGGGTTGAGGCGCTTGATGGCGACGCCGTGCTCGAGGTATTTGCGAAACGCGCGCTGGTGGGCGGCCTTCAGCGCGCCGATGCCGTCGGCCATGATGTCCCAGCCGAGGATTTCCTCGTAGAGATACGTGAGCTGGATGCGGCCGGCGAACTTCGCGAAATCGGCGTCCTTCTCGATGAGTGTTTTCGAGTTGAGGATGATCGTCGCGTCGAGGTCCTTCTGCGAAATCTGGTCGTAAACGGAGCGGCGGAGTTCGACCTCGATCTCGTCGTTGGAGAGGCAGAGGTCGAGACCGATGCGGGCGAACTCGATGCGCTTGCGGAGGTCGGCGCCGTCCCAGAACACGTTCGCGCCGTCGGTTTTTTTCACGACGATCATCGACGCCTGGCCGGGCGTGTTCGCGGCGGCCGCGGCGACGGGCAGGCCGTCGACAGAGGCCTCGGCGATGGCGGCAAGACCGTCGGCGGTGCCGGTGTCGCGGGCGATCGCGCGCTGGGCGCGGAAAAGAATGTAAGCCTCAGCGACCTTGTAGTGGCCGGTTTTCATCAACTCCTCCTGCACCATGTCCTGGATTTCCTCGATGTGGACGAAGGATTGTTTCGAGGCGTGGATGCGCGCGGCGACGGCCTTGGTGATGGCGACGGCGGGCGCGGAGTCGCGCTGGAGGGAGAGGAAGGTTTTGCGGACGGCAATCTCGACCTTCTGGTCGCTCCACGGCACGACCTGGTTGTTGCGGCGGATGACGCGGAGCGTGGAGACGGCGGCGGCCTCGCGGTTGACGGAGATCTTGCGGGCGCGGTTGAGGAGAAGGCTCTTGGCGACGAAGTAAGCGTTGTTGTCGACGAGCGTTTTCTCGATGAGCTCGTAAAGCGCGTCGAGCGAGAGGCGGACGGGCGAGGCGGTGCGGCTGAGGGCGTTGAGATTCGCGGCGACCTCGCGGCAGATGCGAACGACCCAGGCGCGGTTGGTGTCGTTGAAGATGTCGGTTTCGCCGCGCGCGAGGCAGACGTTGGTCAGCGCCTTGCCGAGCGTGTCGGCGACCTCGGCGAGGACGAAGCGCTCCTCGCCGTGCGGGCAGAGCAAGGTGATCGTCGGCAGCGAAATCGCCTCGGCATTGAGGAGATCGCGCCAGGCGTAGTGGGGTTTTTGGTCGACGGGGGTGTGGACGGTGCGTTTGAGGGCGAGATCGTGCGCGAGGGTGGGATTGCTCATGGTCGGTGGCGGAGACGGGAACGGACGGGCGGTGGAAACGAGGGAGGGAAACGGCAAAAAGACGGCGCGCCTGGGCGGCGGACGCCGACGAAAATCAGGGACGAAAGCAGACGGACGGAAACGGGACGCGAAGACTGACGCGCCCACGGCGAGCCGCGGGCGCGGGGGGATCAGAGTTCGTCGTCGTGGGCGACGTTCAGGGAGGAGGCCTTTTGGTATTCGGTGACGCGACCCTCGAAGAAGTTCTGCTCCTTCTTGATGTCCATCATCTCGGCGAGCCACGGCAGCGGGTTTTTGACGCCGGCGGCGAGAGGGGCCAGGCCGCAGCCTTCGAGGCGGCGGTCGGCGATGTAATCGATGTAGCTGATGAACTCGTCGGCCGCGAGGCCGACGGCGTTCACGGGCAGGCAGTCCTTGATGAATTCCTTTTCGAGCGTGATGGCCTCGCGCATGAGGCCGCGCAGCTCCTCCTTGAACTCGGGGGGCCAGATCTCGCGGTTTTCCTCGACGAGATCCATGAACAGATTCCGGAAGACCTCGATGTGGTTGGACTCGTCGCGGAGCGTGTAGCGGAACATCTGGCCGATGCCGGGAAACTTGTTCTGGCGGTAGAGCGAGAGCACCATGCCGAAGAGGCCGTAGAACTGCGTGCCCTCCATGCACTGGCCGAAGACGAAGATGTTTTTCGCGAGGAGCTGCTTGTTCTCGGGCTGGGTGAGGTCGATGTCGCGTCGCAGCGATTTGGATACGCGGGTGACGAACTCGTTCTTGCGGACGATCGTGGGCACGTCCTCGAACATCGCCTCGCACTCGTGCGGGTTGATGCCGAGGGAGGCGATCATGTAGAGCAGCGAGTCGGCGTGGATGTTTTCCTCGTGCGCGTGGCGGCCGAGAACGAGCTTGAGCTCGGGGGCGGTGACGAGTTCGCGGACGACGTGCTGGATGTTGTCGCCGACGATGCCCTCGGCGGCGGAAAAATAGCCGATGCCCATGCGGATAATCCAGCGCTCGACGTCGGAGACGGCCTTCTCGTCGCGCCACTGCTCGATGTCCTTGCCCATCGGGATGTCCTCGGGCTCCCAGTGATTGGCCTTCATCTTGCGATAAAGGTCGTAGGCCCACTGGTATTTCAGCGGCAGAAGGTTGAAGCACATGGTCTCGCGACCATTGATGACCTTTTTGGCCGCGAAAGCGGCCTCGGCCTTGGTTTGGTCGAGGACGAAAGTCTTGGCGCCGACTTGAAAAGTTTTTTGCATGAGCGAGCGGAAAAAAGGCGGAAATGTGGGGTGGAAGGAGCCGGTTCTTTGGATCGACGGGGGCGCGAGCGAACTAAAGTTGTTAGAACTTACTGACCGGTTGTTGACCACTACCGGCTGTGGTCCCCAGCCGCAACAACCACAACTAATTGATCCGGTAAAATTCTCCGTCAATGCGTTTGTGCGCCGAAATCGGTAAAAAACGGGCTACTTTTTGCTTGCTGGGGAGATCACCCTGATGCGCCGGGCGGCGGGTAGGAAAATGCTTAAAAACGCGTCGCAAACAGCCGGGAGAAAGCGACGGCAGCGCGGAGGCTCGGCGGACAAGGGCGAACGGTGGCGTATCCAGAAAATGGAGCGCTTCCCGGGAGTCCGTTCGACTTTCCGGGCGCCCGTTCGATGCGCCTGGCCTGTGGAGCCCGACGTCCTCGTCGGGTTCGATCGGAAAAAGAGCGG
>JAEYYL010000238.1 GCA_023430825.1 Verrucomicrobiota bacterium
TTCCAATCCGCCTCGTTTTCGCAACAAACGCATCCAACACCTTGTGGCCTCCTGCTGCCTCTGGGTCAGAGCTCAGTGTCCTCTGTGAACCATGACTTGGCTGATTCGAGTGTGACGTATCCGGGCTAATCCTCCCCGACGTGATGATGCCCGGCCTCGACGGCTTCGACCGGGCAGGAAGACCGGACAACGGCCCGCGGCGTTCACCGGACGATTTGGATCGCCGAGCAACGCGCGTCCTTTTCAATCGTCAGGTCCGCAGCCGCCCCGCTGTGCTCGATCTGCCCAAGAAGTCGTCCCAATCCTGTCGAAAAGTCGCTCCCTAGCCCCCCGCTTTTTGCCGTCCCACCCCTCGCCTCTCCCATGACCGTGCAGGTTTATCAGTGCATTCGTTTCGGCTCCGTGACGGGCCTCGCGGTTCCCCTGCTCGGTCTGCTCGCCATCTATCTCGCCAGTTCAACCACCCGCGCCGCGGGAGCTCCGCTCGAAGGTCGCGTCAAACCCGACTTTCTCCACCTGCCTTTCTGGGGCGCCGTCGTCGTCAAACATTACGCCCGCGGCGGCTGGCTCCGCCTGATCAACCGCCGTTGCCACCTGCGCAGCCGTCGCTCGAGAAGTCAGGCCGAGTTCGAGATGCTGCTCACCCTGCGCTCGCTGGGATTCGACGTGCCCCGCCCCCTCGCCTGGGCGGAACGGGGCAGGATCTGGGTCCACACCTGGCTGATCATGGAGGAGCGCCCTCATGTCAAAACCCTGGCGGAAATCGCACAGGCGGATGGCTCGCGCGCCCGGGCCCTTCTGCCCCGGATCGCCGAACTCGTAGCTCGCCTCGTCGCCCATCAGATCCACCACATCGACCTCCACCCGGGCAACGTGCTGATCGATCCGCAGGATCGCATCTGCCTGATCGATTTCGACAAGACTTCGCATGTGAAACTCTCCGCCTCGGAACTGGCCGGCCGCTATCGCCGGCGATGGCAGCGTGCGGTCACAAAACACGGCCTGCCCGCCTGGCTCGGGGAGGAGTTCCAGATTCCCGCCCCGGTCTGACCAGGCCGCGGCCGGTATCCACCTGCCGGATACTCTCGCGAGCCGCCGGCCACGCCGGACCGCTCACCGCCGCTGCCAGTCCTCCGGACAGAGCCGTGCGGTGGACTTGCGCGCCTGCATCGCCGGCGAAAACCACTGCGCCGGCGCAATCACCCGCTTGTCCGGCGCCGGATCGATCAACCAGGCGCCCCACCAGCTGAACGTGCTGTTCGCAATGATCGCCTGACGGCAAAGACCGATCAGCCGCAGATCATCCTCCTGCGAGTAACCGGTCACGAACGTCGTGTCGGTCCAGCCCGCCAGCTCCCGCTTCGCTGCCCCCGCGTCGTCGGAAAACACAAAGTAATGCGCCCTCGCCCCGCCCGCCTCCCCCGTCGCGAGCTCCGCCCGCGCACGATCGTAGTAATCCCGTGCGCACAGCCCGAATCGTCGCCGCGTCCTCGGATTCGACGCATAGTCACCCCGCCGCACATGCACCGCGACCGCCCGTGGCGCTCCTCGGATGCGATCCGCCGTCTCCGCAGCGGGCGCGGAGAGAGGTTGCCCCCGCGAAAAAACTCGGCGGATCTCTCCATCGATCTCCGAAAAATAGTCGGCCGACTGCCAGTGCCCCAGCAGATGCGCGCCGCGGGTCCTCGCCAGCAGCGCCGCATCGAACGTCCCGCGCTCCTGCACGATCTCCAGCCCGCGCTTTTTCAGGGTGAACCACGGGCAGCGCAGCACTTTCACCATGAGCCGCGTCAGCCGTTCGGCCGCCGACGTGCCGGAGTAGTGGCAGCGCTCCGCGAGATCGAACGCCTTGATCGCCGCCGGCGCCGCCGCCGCGCTCCGCGCCGCACAATCCAGCGTCAGCACCGCCCCCAGCTTCCGCGCCAGCCGGAGCCCCGCCGCGTATTGGAACATCTGATTCCCCAAACGGCCGCTCAATTTCACGCACACTTCGGATCGATCGGAATCAGCCATTCGCTGAACGACCATGGTCGACCGCTCCCGACTGACAAGTTTCCTTCGACACCCCCGCCGCATCGTGGCGCCAGCCGGGCGGGAAACGACGCATTCGAACGGAATAAGCATTGAACCGCGGTGGCGTCCGGCGCTTTGTGACGAAGGAAATTTACCCCTGATGCTCTGGCTCTATCGCCTCGCTTTCCTGCCGGTGCTCATCCTGTTGGCCCCGTTCTATGCCTGGCGCACCCGCCGGCGCAGCCCTTACGGCGCGTTCCGGCACCGCCTCGGAGCGCTGCCCCGCCTGCCACCGAAGCGGGAAGGATGCCGGCGTGTCTGGCTGCAGGCCGTGAGCGTAGGCGAACTGCTCGCCGCCGGACCGGTGATCGAAGCGCTGCTGGCCCGTCCCGATTTCGAACTGGTCCTCACCACGACCACCAGCACCAGCCAGCAACTGGCGCAGCAGCGCTACGCCGGAAAAGCGGCGGCTGTCGCCTGTTTCCCGATCGATTTCTGGCCGGCGATGGCCCTCGCCTGGCGGCGCCTGCAACCCGATCTCGCCCTCCTCACCGAGGGCGAGCGCTGGCCGGAGTTCATCGCGCAGGCCCGCCGCCACGACGCGCCCGTGCTTTGCATCAACGCCCGCATCGGCGAGCGCAGCTTTCGCCGGATGCGCGCATTTCGCGCGATCGTGCCCCGCCTGCTGGGCGGGATCGCGCGGCTGCTCGCCGTCTCTCCGCCGGATGCCGCCCGCTTCCGCCAGCTCGGCTTCACCGCCGCCCAGGTGGAAATCACCGGTAACCTGAAAGTGGATACAGTGCTGCCGTCCCTCGACCCCGCCGCGCGGGCGGCCACGCGCGTCGAGCTCGGCTTCGGCCCGGCCGACCTGGTCCTGCTCGGCGCGTCCACCTGGCCGGGCGAAGAAAGGGCGCTGCTCCGCGCCTGGCAGCAGGCGCGGCACCGCCTGCCGCCGGATCGGCCCGTCCGCCTCCTCCTCGTGCCCCGCCATGCCGAACGGCGAGCGGAGGTCGAGGCACTCGTCGCCCGCGAAGGCCTGCGCCATCGCTTGCGGACCCGCGGCGAGGTCGGCGGCGAAATCGACGTCTGCATCGCCGACACCACCGGCGAACTGCCGCGTTTGACCCAGCTCGCCGACGTCGTCTTCGTCGGCAAAAGCCTGCCCCCCCACTCCGGCGGACAGACCCCGGTCGAGGCCGCCGGCGCCGGTCGCGCCTTGCTGTTCGGTCCCGGCATGACGAATTTTCGCACCATCGCCGGCGCGCTGGAGGATTGCGGCGCCGCCTGGCGGGTGCAAAACGAAGCCGCCTTGATCGCCGCGGCCATCAAACTTCTTTCCGACCCAGCCGAGCGCGACGCGCTGGGCGCAGCGGGCCGCGCGTGGCACCAGGCAAACCGCGGCGCACTCGCCCGCACGTTGCAGGCCATCGACCAGGTCGCCGCCCTGCGCGCCGCCGCCGGACGGAAGCCGAAGACGATCGCGGGCCGCCGGATCGATCAGGCATCCCGCGGCTTCGGCGACGCGAGCGAGCCCTCCGTCGTGGCATGAGTCCGGGCGTCCCATCGACCGGGATCGGCGCGTGGCGCACGCGCGCCGCGCTGTGGTTCTTCCGGGTGGCCCCGGGCCTCCGGGTGCCGCCCGGCTGGTTTCTACCCGGCGTGCCGGAGGCGAAGGCCGGCCTGCCGGCGCGCACCGGCCCGCTCACGCTGGAGGTGGTGAGCCACTGCTGGAAATATCCGCATCTCCTCGCCTACCAGCTCAGCTCCCTGTGCCTCGCGCCGCCGGAACGCCTCCCGGTGCGGATGACCGTTTGCTATTGTAGTGAAGACACGGATACGGCCGAACTGCTCGACTTTTTCGGCTCCCGCCGTGTGCCGAATGTCGCATGGCACTGGCAACCGCTGCCCCGGGCGGAGTTGCTGCGCCGGGCGATCGGCCGGAACCGCGCGGCCCTCGCCACGACGGCGGACTGGATGTGGTTCACGGACTGCGACCTCGTCTTCCAGCCCGGCTGCCTCGACTCGCTGGCGGCGGCGCTGAACGGGCGCAGCGACGCACTGGTGTTTCCGCGCGAAGAATCCTGCACGCCCATGTTGCCGGCAGACGATCCGCTCCTGCGCGCGGCCGCCGGTCGGCCGCGCATCGTGACCATCGACCCCGCGCGCTTCGTGGCGCAACCGCGCACCAAGGCCACTGGCCCGCTGCAAATCCTCCACGGCGACCTGGCCCGCCGCTTCGGCTACTGCTCGGCCCTGCGTTGCTACCAGACACCCACCGATCGCTGGCGGAAAACCTACGAGGACCGGGCGTTTCGCTGGCTGCTGCGCACCGATGGCACCCCCATCGACGTCACCGGCGTCTATCGCATCAAGCACGCGGCCAAGGGCCGCTACCACGGGCCGGGCCCGCTCACCCGGCTCCGCTCCGCCATCCGGCATTCCCAGCAAAACCGGGCGGCGCGATAGACCCCGCACCGCCCGCGACCCGCTTTCACCATGTCTTCCGCTCCCGGCGATCCCCCTCTCGCAGAACGCCTCCGCCATCGCCTCGCCTTTTGGAGCCATCGCCTCCTGCGACAGGATTACCGGCTGACGCTCCGGCCGTTTGGCGAACCGGTGACGTTCGTGATTTCCACCCGCCGCGAGTTCAACCGCGCGACTGCGGTGTCCTACGAAGGCGCTTTTCTTCAACGCATCCTCGCGCACCTGCGGAGTGGCGACACGTTCTTCGACGTCGGCGCCAACATCGGGCTCGTGAGCCTCGTGGTCGCCCGGCATCCGTCATTCTCCGGCGGTGCCGTCCACGCCTTCGAACCCGAACCGCGAAATTTCGCCCACTTGCAGCGCAATCTCGCCGCAAACCAACTCGGTCCCCGCGCGTCAGCCCATCCCATCGCGCTGTCGCACGAGGAAGGCACGGCAAACCTCTTCGTTCGCGGCGAGACCGGCGACGGCCGCCATTCGCTGGTGGCGGCGCAGGGCTCGACGGGCTCGATATCGGTCGAAGTGAAAACCATGACGACGTTCTGCGTCGGCAAAAACGTCTTCCCCAGCGTGATCAAAATCGACGTGGAGGGCGCCGAAGGAGACGTGTTGCAAGGCATGGATGGCCTTCTCGGCCGCCACCGACCGCGGGAGCTCTTCATGGAGATTCACAATAAGGGCGGCGAGGATCGCATGCCTGGTGGCGAGTCGATCGACGACTGGCTCACCGCGCGCGGCTTCTCCCGCGTCTGGGAAGAGCGCCGCGGTCGCGGGCGCCATCGCCACTACCGCGACACCTCCGCACTCTGAGGTAATCCATGTGGGTCAACCCACCGCTTGCCGGGCAGTCCCGACAAGGCGCCGAATTTCTTATCGCTTCCCGCCAACGGCGGCCCCGTCGGCGAAGGCGAGGAGGATTAGCCCGCATCCATCACACTCCCGATTGTCATCGCGAGCCCGAGGCTTGCCCGCCTGTGGCGGGAACGAGGGCGTGGCGATCCAGCTGGATGGATTGCTTCGTCGCTTCGCTCCTCGCAATGACAGGATAGTTTGAGGGCAAGCCACAAGGTGGAGTGGGTTCACCAGGAAGTGTGATCTATGCGGTCAAGCCTTGCTCGGGAAGATGCGAGCGGGACCACCCATGCGAAACGCGCATGGCCACGCCCCGTTCCTCGCACTGGGCGGACTGCGGCCGCCGTGGTAAACTCGCGCCATGAAAACGCCCCTCGCCCCTGCCGGCGTTCCCACGGTGAACTCCGGTCCGCCCGGGAACCGGGTTTCCTGGGCCCAACCCCGCCGGGCGGCTTTCGCGTGGCAGATCTGCCCGGAGCTGCCCGGAGCCGCCAACTGACGGCCGGCGCGAATCGCGCCCCGGCCTTCGGACGCTGCTCCGGGTAAACAATCCCGCCCCGCTGCCGCTCCGTCCCGCTGAATCGCGGACGGCGTCAGCTTCGCTGCGATGCGTCCTATCGCGACCGCTGCCGCGCGCCCCACCGCGGACGCCCGGCCGTCCGTTTCTTCATTCACGCAAACCGCCCGCGCAGCCTCCTGGCCGCGCCGGCGGCTGCACCCCCAAACAATCCATAAGATCATCATGAACCACACCCCCATTTATGTCTCCCGCGACGACTACAGCCGGTTGCGATTGCTCCTGGCCACCGCGCTTTACTCGGATGCCAGTCGCGCCCTCCGGAAACTGAGCGACGAGCTCGACCGGGCAGCCGTTGTCGATCCCGCCGAACTTCCGGCGGACGTCGTCACGATGAACACCACCGTGGAATTCGAGGACCTCGGAACGAGCGAAGTCGAAGCCTACACGATCACGTTCCCGGAAAACGCCGACGTCGCACTCGGACGCATCTCGATCCTCGCGCCCATTGGCACCGCCCTCCTCGGCTGCCGGGTGGGCGACATCGTGCAGTGGACCACGCCGGGCGGAATCCGCCGGCTCAAGGTTCGCGGGGTCACGGCGCCCGAGCCTCCGCTTGCCGCGTTTCTCCCTCTACCGGGCTTCGCCCTCGCGTCGCGGTAACCGCCGCGTCGCTCGCGCCTCGCGCCGGCCGCCTCAGCGGCCGCGCCTCAACCTCAACCCGTTTTGTCCCCATGGAATTCAATCGTCGCATCATCATGATCGGCCACGGCGTCGTCGCGCACGCGCTGCTGCCGATGATCGTCAAACATCTTAACGTGCCCTGCACAAAGATCGTCGTGATCGATTTCGCCGATCGCACCGCGAGCTTGAAGCCATGGATCGACCGCGGGCTCCGCTTCTTCCCCGAGCGCGTGACACCGTTCAGCCTTGCCCGCCTGCTTTCCACCCATGCGCGCAGCGGCGACCTGATCATCGACCTCGCGTGGAGTGTCGACTTCTTCGACATCGTCCAATGGGCGCACGAGAACGAGGTGCTCTACGTCAACGCGTCGCTCGAATCGTGGGACCCCACGGCCGAGATGCATCGCAAACCCACCCTCGAGAAATCGCTGTATAGCCGCTACACGAAGCTGCTCCCCTTGATCGAGAAATGGCGCGGCGGCGCGACCGCGGTCGTCGACCATGGCTCGAACCCCGGGCTGGTCTCCCATTTCGCGAAAGCGGGCTTGCTCGATATCGGCACCGCCGTTCTGCGCGAGAATCAGCTCTCCGTCGCGCGCAAACGCCGCATCGAACGCCTCCTCGAAGCCGAGACGTTTCCCCAACTCGCCCGCGAACTCGGCGTGAAGGTCATCCATTGCAGCGAGCGGGACACCCAGTGCGCCGACCGGGCGAAATCGCCCGACGAGTTCGTCTCCACCTGGAGCCCCGAAGGCATGTGGGAGGAGTCGATCTCGCCCAGCGAACTCGGCTGGGGCACCCACGAGAAATGGATTCCACCGCTGGCGACGCAGCCCGCGACCGGTCCGCGCAACCAGATCGTGCTGCCCCGGATGGGCCTCAATACGTGGGTTCGCTCCTGGGTGCCGAACCAGGAGATCGTCGGCATGGCCGTCACCCACGGCGAATCGTTCGGCCTCTCCCATGCGCTCACGGTGCGCGAAAACGACCAGGTCGTTTACCGCCCCACCGTGCACTACGCTTACCAGCCGAGCAACGATTCACTGGTCTCCTTGCACGAGTTGCGTGCCCGCAACTACGAACTGCATCCGCGGACGCGCATCCTCACCGACGAAATCACAACCGGCGAGGACGCGGTCGGCGCCCTGATCATGGGGCACCGCTTCCGCTCGTGGTGGACCGGCAGCACGCTCTCGATCGCGGAGGCGCGAAAGAAAATTTCCGGCGTGAACGCGACCGCCGTGCAGGTGGCGGCCGGCGTGCTCGCCGCAATCACCTGGGCCCTCCGCCATCCGCGGCAAGGCCTCTGCCTCCCCGAAGATCTGCCCCATCGCGAAATCCTGGACGTCGCCCGCCCTTACCTCGGCACGTTGTCGTCGGCGCGCTCCGATTGGACGCCCCTGAATCACCATCGCGTTTACTTCGAAGAACGCGACGGGGCTCAGGTCGACCGAACGGATCCCTGGCAGTTTCGAAACTTCGTCTTCCGTCCGTGAGCTCGAGCCCACCGCGCCCCTCAATCCGATCCGCCCCACCGCCCGCATCGATCGAGGGCGGCGGGAGCGCTACGTCTGCGCCGCAGCCGGGCGCGTTTCCACGAGCTTCAACGCATCGTTCTCCACGGTGAACGCGATCGTGGAGCCCTCGTGGATCTCGCCGCCGATCAGCGCCCGCGCGAGCCGGGTTTCGACGTTGCGCTGGAGGAAGCGCTTCAACGGCCGCGCGCCGAACACCGGATCGTAGCCTCGCTCCGCGGTCCAGTCCTTCGCCTTCCGGTCGAGCTGCACCGTCACGCGGCGCTCCGCCAGCCGCTTGTTCAGGTCGGCGAGCAGCAGGTCCACGATCGTCGTGATTTCCTCGAGCGTGAGCGGCTTGAACAGGATCGTCTCGTCGATGCGGTTGAGGAATTCCGGACGGAACGACTTGCGCAGCTCCGCCATCACGCTCTCGCGCACCGCTTCCGGAATCGCGTCGCCGGTCACGCCTTCCAGCAGGAAGCGCGAGCCGATGTTCGAGGTCATGATGATGACCGTGTTCTTGAAATCCACCGTGCGCCCCTGCGAGTCGGTGATGCGGCCGTCATCCAGGACTTGTAACAGAACATTGAATACATCCGGGTGCGCCTTTTCGATTTCATCGAACAGGATCACCGCATACGGTTTCCGCCGCACCGCCTCGGTGAGCTGGCCGCCCTCATCGTAGCCGACATAGCCCGGAGGCGCGCCGATCATCCGCGCGACGCTGTGCTTCTCCATGTATTCCGACATGTCGATGCGCACCATCGCCGCCTCGGTGTCGAACAACGTCTCGGCCAGCGTCTTCGCGAGCTCCGTTTTGCCGACGCCCGTCGGCCCGAGAAACAGAAAACTGCCGACCGGCCGCCGCGGATCCTTGATCCCGCTGCGCGCGCGCAGGATCGCCTCCGTCACGAGCGTCACCGCCTCGTGCTGGCCGACCACGCGCTGATGCAGCACGTCCTCGAGGCGGAGGAGCTTCTCCTTCTCGCCTTCGACCAGTCGCGTGACAGGCACGCCCGTCCACTTCGCCACGATCTCGGCGATCTCCTCCTGCGAAACCTCCTCTTTGAAGAGCGTCGTCTGCTCCTGGCCTTTCTGCTCGAGCCGCTTCAGCTCGGCCTCGAGTTGCGGAATGCGGCCATGCCGCAGCTCCGCGACCTTGTTGAGGTCGTAGGCGCGCTCCGCCTTCTGCATCTCGAGTTTCAGCGCCTCGATCTCCTCGCGCAGCTTGCGCGTTTTCTGGATCGACGCCTTCTCCTTTTCCCACGTGAGCCGGATCGCGTTGGCCTGTTCGCGCGCCTCGGCGAGCTCCTTCTGCAAGGTCTCCAGCCGGCGCTTGCTCGCGTCGTCCTTCTCCTTGGCGAGCGCCGTCTCCTCGATCTCCAGCCGCAGCACGCGGCGCGTGAGTTCGTCGAGTTCCTGCGGCATCGAATCCATTTCCGTGCGAATCATCGCGCACGCCTCGTCTACGAGATCGATCGCCTTGTCGGGCAGGAAACGGTCGCTGATGTAGCGATGCGAAAGCACCACCGCGCTCACCAGCGCGTTGTCCTGGATCTTCACGCCGTGGTGCAGTTCGAAACGTTCGCGCAACCCGCGCAGAATCGAGATCGCATCTTCCACCGTCGGCTGGTCGACGACCACCGGCTGGAAACGCCGCTCGAGCGCCGCGTCCTTCTCGATGTGCTTGCGATACTCGTCGAGCGTCGTCGCGCCGATGCAGTGCAACTCGCCGCGCGCGAGCATCGGTTTCAACAGATTGCCGGCATCCATCGCGCCGTCGGTCTTGCCCGCGCCGACGATCAAATGGAGTTCGTCGATGAACAGGATGATGCGGCCCTCGCTCTGCTTCACTTCGTTGAGCACGGCCTTCAACCGCTCCTCGAACTCGCCGCGGTATTTCGCACCGGCCACGAGCGCGCCCATGTCGAGGGAGAAAATCGTCTTGTCCTTCAGCCCTTCCGGCACGTCGCCGCGCAGGATGCGCTGCGCGAGTCCTTCGACGATCGCGGTCTTGCCGACGCCCGGCTCGCCGATGAGCACCGGGTTGTTCTTCGTTTTGCGCGACAGAATCCGGACCGTGCGGCGGATCTCCTCGTCGCGACCGATCACCGGATCCATTTTCCCCTTGCGAGCCAGCGCCACGAGATCGATGCCGTATTTCTCGAGCGCCGCGTAAGTCGTCTCCGGATTATCCGTCGTCACGCGCTGCGCGCCGCGCACCTGCTTCAACGCCCCGAGCACTTTCGCGCGATCGAGCTCGAAGCTCTTGAACAGTTTCTTGAGCGCGTCCGGCTTCGCCACGTCGAGCAGGCCGAGCAGCAGGTGCTCCACCGAGACATACTCGTCCTTCAACTTGTCCGCTTCCTCCTCGGCGCGCGTCAGCACGTCGTTGACGGCCTGCGTCACGTAAATCTTCGAGGTATCGACGCTGCCCGTGACTTTCGGCAGCCGGTCGAGTTCGCGTTCGACCGCGAGTTGCACGGCACCCGGACCGATCGACAGCTTGTCGAGCAGCCCCGGCACGATCCCGTTTTCCTGCGCGAGCAACGCGGAGAAGAGGTGCCAGGTATCAACCTCGTTGTGGTTGAGGCGTCGGGCGCTGGCTTGCGCGTCGGTGACGGCCTGACGCGACATCTGGGTGAGCTTGGCGAAATCCATGATGTCAACGTGTTCGCAGAATCCACGCCAGCAACTCGGCGGCGCCGCTCCGTCGAGCGGTGGCGGAGGGCCGCGCCAGCGGCGGGCCAAACTGTTTCGCCCGCTGACCCGATGCGCGCCAAATTGTCGGCGCACACGGTCGTTCGGACTTGGAGGTAGGAGCCTGCTTGCAGGCGATCCAACGCATCGCCCGGGTTCGTCGCGCGCAATCGCCTGCAAGCAGGCTCCTACCCTCGGCCCCGCCACGCAGCCTACACAGCGCTCACCGCAGCTTCGCGAACGCCCCCTGCAACAGCGCAAGGTCCGACGCACCCTTCGTCCGCTCCTTCGCCTTCGCGATCAGGCCGGCCTCGAGCTGGTTTTTCGTCGGCCGCTTCGTCTCGTAAAACACGCCGAACGATCCCGGCCAGGGCTCGCTCGCAAGTTTGAACGCCGCCAGTTCGTCGCTCGGGTCGTGCCGCAACGCATCCTCCGGCGTGCCGTCGTTTTTCTTTTCCTCGATGAGCTTGAACGCGCCGCCCTTCCGCGGATTGCCCGCGTCGAACGCGCCGGGATAAAATTCCACGCACTCCGACAGAATTTCCACGACCGAAAAACCCGGATGCTTGGCCGCCCGCAGCATCATCTCCGTCATGTGGTTCACCTGCGTCGCATGGCTGCGCGCGACAAACGTCGCCCCGCTGTTGAGCAGCGTGCGCATCGGATTGATCGGCTGGTCGAACGCGCCGGTCGGGTCGGTCTTCGATTTGAAACCGAGCGGGGAGGTCGGCGACGTCTGCTTCTTCGTCAGGCCATAGACGAAATTATCCATGATGACGTAGGTGAGGTTCACGTTTTTGCGCGCCGTGTGCACGAGGTGATTGCCGCCAATGGAAAACCCGTCGCCGTCGCCGCCGAACGCGAACACGTGCAGCTCGTCGCTGCTCAAACTGATCCCCGCCGCAAACGGCAGCGAGCGGCCGTGCAGGTAGTGGCCGCCATGGGTGTTGACGAAATAAGGAAACCGCGACGAGCAGCCGATGCCCGCAAACGTGACGATCTTTTCGTGCGAATAGTTCAGCTTTTCGAGCACGCGATAATACACGGCGAGCACGGCGAAATCGCCGCAACCCGGGCACCAGGTCGGGTGATCGGCAGTGAGCGCTTTCTTCGTGAGTGGAGGGTTTGCCACGGGCGCGACAGGCGCAGCGGCAGGGGCAGCGGGGGCGACGGAAGACATGTTATAGAGAAGGTTTAGGATTGCGCGGGCGTGGCGGTGCGGAGTTCGGCGGGCAGCGACAGCGCACTGTGCAGCGCGGAGCCGAACGCCGGATCGAGCGCCTGACTCTCGAGATGGCGGGCGACCCCCGCCACGATCTCGCTCACCTTGAACGTGAGCCCGTCGGTCTTCGTCACGCTGACGATCGCCGGATTCGCATAACGCGCACGCAGCATCATCGCGAGCTGGCCAAAACCGTAGAGGCCTTCGTCGTTGAGCTCGGCGACGACGACTTTGTGGAACAGCGCGAACGTCTCCTCGAGGCCCGGCGGCAGCGGATGAAGATGCCGCAGGTGCAGATGCGCGCCCTTGATGCCCGCAGTGCGAATCCGGTTGAGCGCCTCGCGCCCCGGTCCCCAGCTCGAGCCCCACGTCACCAGCAGAAACTCGCCGGAATGATCGCCGGTCAGTTCCGGTGGCGGCAGCGAAGCGCCGAGCGCTTTGATTTTCTCGCGCCGCTTCGCCGTCATCTTCATGTGCAACGCGGGGCTGCCCGTCGGATGACCGAACTCGTCGTGCTCCAGCCCGGTGACGGTCGGATACTTGTTCGACTCGATCTTCGCTCCCGGCGGCGCATGCCGCGTGATGCGGTCGAGCGGATACGGTTTAAACTCCAACCCGCGCGGCGAGAGGTCCGGCTGCGGATCGACCATCAGGCTCGCCAGGTCTGGCTCGTCGAACGCTTCGATGCGCGACGAAAGCCCCTGGTCCGTGAGAATGAGCACCGGCGTGCTGTAATCGCGCGCGATGCGCGTCGCCTCGAGCGCGATGTAGAAGCAATCCTCGACGTTCTTCGGCGCCAGCACCACGCGCGGCGTGTCGCCATGGCTGCCGTAAATCGCCTGCATGAGATCGCTCTGCTCGACGTTTGTCGGCAGCCCGGTCGACGGTCCGCCACGCTGCACGTTGACCACGATCAGCGGCATCTCCGCCATCACGGCCCAGCCGAGCGCTTCCATCTTCAACGACAACCCGGGGCCCGAACTGCCCGTGATCGCCAACCGGCCGGTGTAGGAAAAACCGAGCGCGGTCGAAACGGCGGCGATCTCATCCTCGCACTGCACGAACACGCCGCCGTATTTCGGTAGCTCGGTGCGCAGCATTTCCATGATCGAGGACCACGGCGTGATCGGATAACCCGCGCCATGCCGCACGCCGCCGGCGAGCAAGCCGTAGGTCAGCGCCATGTTGCCGTCCATCGTCACCTGGGGACGCCCCGACGCGGCCGCCTGCTCCGCGGCGTCGAAACGGTAAAAGAGGTCGCGCAGGTTGTTCTGCGGCCACGCATAGCCGGCGTCGAAGGCCAGCATCGCGTTGCGCACGACATCCTCGGCTTTGCCGCCGAAACGCTCCTTCACGAGCCCGGAGAGTTTCGCCACGTCGAGGTCGAAGATCCGCGCGATCAGTCCGAGCACGAAGATGTTCTTGCCCTTGTCCTTCCCGGCGCCGCCGACGGATTCGACGGTGGCGGTCGTGATCGGCACCGCGACATACGCGAAGCTATGGTCGTCGGTGTTGGGCTTAACGTGGTCGCTGTCGTAAACCAGCACGCCACCCGGCCGCAGCGAGCCGATATGCGCTTCGTAGCTATGCTGATAGAAAGCCACGAGCATGTCGGCGCGGTCGCCTGACGACAGGATATCGCCCGTGCCCATGCGCACCTGGAAGATCGACGGCCCGCCCGAGATGGTGGACGGGATCGTCATGTAGGTCATGACGTCCTGGTCGCTGCGCCCGGCGAGCCGGGCGAGAAATCCCCCGATGGTCTGGATGCCATCCTGCGAATTGCCGGCGAGGCGGATGACGACGTCTTTGAGCGAGCGGGGGGCGCCGTTGATCGGAGCGGCGGCGCCCTGCGTTTCAGGGGAATTGGGGCTGACCATGAGAAAGGGAATCGTTGGGAGAACCCGGGGCGCCGTCGCCGGTGCGAACGTAGCAGCCGATGGGGTGCGGGCGAAGTTGGAGAGTCCCGCGGTTTTTGGCGAGGACTTAGG
>JAEYYL010000246.1 GCA_023430825.1 Verrucomicrobiota bacterium
GAGCGTGGGCGGGAGGGCGGCGGCGGGGACGTTGGTGAAGGCGGCGCCGAGCAAGGTGGTGAGCGCGGCGGGGACGCCGGCGGCGGGGTAGCCGTTGGCGATCATGGCGGGCGCGAGTTGTTGTTGAGCGAGGGTGCCGGCGGTGGCCTGCACGAACGCGGGGCTGATGCCGGACGTCGGGGTGCGCGCGCTGATGACGGGCGAGCGGCTGCGGTAGCTCGCGTAGTAGAGGCCGAATTCGGTGTCGTTGAGTTTCGGCGCGAGGATGCGCAGCGCGACGCCGTATTGGCCGATGTCGTCCGGGCGGCGGTCGGGCGCGCGCGGGATGGCGCCGAGCGTGCCGGTGTCGGCGAGGGTGCCGAAGGCGAGAAACACGTTCTGGCCGCCGCGGCTGGCGAAATCGTTGGTGGAAAAATAGGAGCCGGCGGGTTCGAGCTCGTTGCGACGGAATTCGAGCAGCCAGAACGGTTCGATCGTGATGTTCTCGGTGAGTCCGATCGAGGCCTTCAGCAAGTTGACCGGCAGCAAGGCCTCCTTGAGTTCGGAGCCGGGGGCGCGGAGCTTCGAGAGATCGACCGGGTTGACGACATTGATGCCGTTCGGAATGAAGGTGCTCTCGCCGAGGCTGAGGACCTGGCGGCCGAAGCGAACGTCGAGCGGGATGTCGGCGCCGAGGGTGAAACGGCCGAGGATGTAGGCATCGAGCAGTTCGCCGCCGCGCACGACGCGATCGCGCGCCTCGTTCGAAAGCGGGGTGCGATCGGTGTCGTCGGCCTCGCCGTCGGAGAAATAATAGCCGCGGACGAACGCGCCGAAGTTGCGGTAGCGCAGTTCGAGATCGTGAGAGCCCTTGAAGAGGGCGGAGACGAGACCCTGGCCGTAGTTGAGGTTGCCGTCGTCGGTGTTGACGGAGTTTTGCTGGCCGGGGACGCCGTGGAAGACGTTCGCCGTGCCGTAATAAAGGGGCTTGGGATCTCCGAGCCGATAGAGACCGCCGATGGAGAAGGTGGAGTCGAAGCTGCCGCTGAGTTCGCCGTGGGAGAACCGGACGGCGGAAAGAGGAGAGGCAGCGAGGAAGGCGACGGCGAGAGCGAGGGCGAGCGGGTGAGCGGGGCGGCGGCGGATTCGGCGAGCTTTCATGCGAAGAGGCAGCGGTGGTGCGACCGCCGAAGAGGTGGGGCAGGGTTGGTCCGGCGACTGACGATCCAGGCGCGGTGACTTATGACACGCGGAGCCAAGGCCTGGGCGTGGCGTGGTTCAAGAACCAAACCTCCGCGAAACTTGTCGGGGCCTTGCGGAATTTTGCGGTTCACGCGTTGAACGGCCGGGCGTTTTCGGTAGGCTGCGCGTTCCACCCATGCAGGCTGCGACGCACATCCACGTTAAGGGCGCGAGAGAGCACAACTTGAAGAACCTCGAGCTGCGCATCCCGCGCGGGAAACTCGTGGTGCTGACGGGACCGAGCGGGTCGGGGAAGTCGTCGCTGGCGTTCGACACGATCTATGCGGAAGGCTACCGCAAATACATGGAGAGCCTGTCGACGCAGGCGCGGCAGGTGCTGGAGCAGCTGAAGCGGCCGGATGTCGATTTCATCCATGGGCTGTCGCCGGTGCTGGCGATCGAGCAGCGAACGGGGTCGGGCGGACCGCGCAGCACGATCGCGACGGCGACGGAGATCGCGGATTACGCGCAATTGTTGTGGGCGCTGGTCGGCGAGCAACGGTGTCCGAAGGACGGCGGCCGTGTGGTGCAGCGGTCGCTCGACGACAATGTGCGGCGGGTGCTCGCGGAGTGCGCGGGGGAACGCGTGGTGTTGCTCGCGCCGTCGTTGCGGGCGAAGCCGAGCGTATTGAGAGATGAACTACCGCGGTTGCGGCAGCGGGGATTTCAGCGCGTGCGGCTGGATGGCGAGATCAAGAATCTCGACGATCCGAAGCTGGTGCCCGGCGGCACGAAGGAGATCGCGGTCGACCTCGTGATCGACCGGCTGGTGGCGAATGCCGATCAGCGGAGCCGGCTGGCGGACTCGCTCGAGCTGGCGTTTCGCGAAGGAAAGGACCGCGTGATCGTGCTGGCGCAGAAGACGGCGGACGCGCCGTGGCGGGAGATCGCGTTGAGCCAGTCGCTGGCGTGCGAGATCTGCGGGGATGTATTCGAAAAGCTGACACCCCGGCATTTTTCGTTCAACCACAGCGAGGGCGCGTGTCCGACCTGCAGCGGACTGGGGCGGAAGATGCGTTTCGTGCCGGAGCTCGTCGTGCCCGATCCGGAAAAAAGCGTGCGCGAAGGCGCGATCAAGCCGTGGCGAATCGGCGGAAAAAATCTCATCATCAAGCACAACGCGTTGCTGAAACAACTGGCAGAGCAATTGCCGTTCGACCCGGATGCGGCCTGGAAAAATCTCCCGGAGGAAACGCGCGCGGCGATCCTGCAGGGGGCCGGCGAGCGGCAGTTTGCGTTCAAGCTGCGGCGGATGCGCGAGGCGAAAGCGGCGACGTTTCCGGGTGTGATCGCGGATCTGGAGGAAAGCTGGCGGCACACGGACAGCGAAGGGTTTCGCGCGCGCTTGACGACGTTCATGGTAGCGGGCGAGTGCCCGGAATGTAAGGGGACGCGGCTGAATGCGCGGAGCGGGGCGGTGCGGGTGAAAGCTCCAAGCTCCAACATCCAAGCTCCAGAGAATGTTCAAACTTCAAACACGCTGCCCGGCGATGAGCTGACGTTTCCGCAATTCATTGCGCTGGATATCGAGGCGGCGCACGCGGCGGCGCGGCGGGTGGTGGCGGAGCATGGGGCGAACGAGGCGGTGCGCGAGGTCGTGACGGGGATCGAGCAGCGGCTGCTGTTTCTCACGGAGACGGGGCTCGGTTATCTGACGCTCGAGCGCGACTATTCAACGTTGTCGGGCGGCGAGGCGCAGCGCGTGCGGCTGGCGACGCAGCTCGGCATGGGATTGATGGGTGTGATCTACGTGCTCGATGAGCCGAGCATCGGACTGCATCCGCACGACAACCAGAAGCTGCTCGATACGCTGGTGGCGTTGCGCGATCGCGGGAACACGGTGCTCGTCGTCGAGCACGATGAAGACACGATGCGGCTGGCGGACGAGTTGATCGAACTCGGGCCGGAGGCGGGCATCGAGGGCGGGCATGTTTTGTTTCAGGGCAAGCCGGCGGACTGCATGAAGCTGTCGGCGAAGCAGTCGCGGACGGGGCCGTATCTGGCGCGCAAGCTCGGGGTGTTAAAGGACGCTGCAACGAAGGAGCCGGACGGCGCGTGGCTGACGGTGCGCGAGGCGCGGGCGAACAACCTGCGCGGCGTCGATGCACGGTTCCCCATCGGATTGCTGACGTGCGTGACGGGCGTGAGCGGTTCCGGGAAAAGCACGCTGGTGAACGACGTGCTCGCGGCGGCGGCGGCGCGGAAATTGAACGGCGCGAAGACGCTGCCGGGAAAGCACCGACACATCGAGAATCTGGATTTCTTCGAGAAGCTCGTGCAGGTCGACCAGGAGCCGATCGGGCGGAGTCCGCGTTCGAATCCGGCGACGTATATCGATTTGATGGGATTGCTGCGCGATCTGTTCGCGCAGGTGCCGCTGGCGAAGGTGCGCGGCTACAAGGCGAATCGTTTTTCGTTCAACGTGCGCGGCGGGCGGTGCGAGCGGTGCCAGGGCGACGGGGTTATCAAGCTCGACATGCAGTTCATGGCGGACGCGTATGCGCCGTGCCCGAGTTGCGGCGGGCGGCGGTTCAACCGCGAGACGCTGGAGATTCTGTTTCACGGGAAGTCGATCGCGGACGTGCTCGATATGACCGTGCGCGAGGCGATATCGCTGTTTCGGAATATCCCGCGCGTGATGGACAAACTCGCGACGCTCGACGCGGTGGGACTCGGTTATCTGACGCTCGGGCAGTCGGCGACGACGCTGTCGGGCGGCGAGGCGCAGCGGATCAAGCTCTCGTTGGAGCTGAGCAAGCGGCAGCAGGGGCAGACGCTCTACATCCTCGATGAGCCGACGACGGGGCTGCACTGGGTCGACATCCAGAAATTGATGGACCTGCTCTTCAAGCTGCGCGATGCGGGCAACACGGTGATCGTGATCGAGCACAATCTCGACGTGATCAACCTCGCGGACTGGATCGTCGATCTCGGGCCGGGCGGCGGACGCGACGGCGGCGAGATCGTGTTCGCGGGGGCGCGCAAGGACATCGAGGCGAGCGAGCGGTCGTTGACGGGCGAGGCGCTGCGGCGCTGGCGGGCGGCGGGTGGATGAAGTGCGGGGGGCGGCGCTCGAGATGACTGCGGCACCGCTGCGGTTCGAACCGTTAGGCAGATTCGATGGAAAGGAGCGCGGCAGGATCGGGTCGCAGCGCCGTCGCCGCGCTCGCAGCGCCCAACGCGGCGAGGGCGCCGCGGCTCCATGGTTCGGATGAGTGACGATGCCGGACAATTTCCAAGGACTGTTTGGCAATTAACGCGGAGCCGCTTCGCGCGGCGCGGCGTAAGGTGCGCGCATGAACCTCCCGGTTCACTTCAATATCGCCCAATATCCGCGGCGCATGCGCTGGTTCATGGGTATCTTGTGGGCGGTGATCGCAGTGAAATGCGCGCTCGTCTGGTGGGCTTCGGCGCACTGGAACCTGCCGTATCATCCACTGTGGATCATTGCCCCGACGCTCGTGTTCGCCCTTGTCGTCACGGCGGTTTGGCTGACGCATCGCTCTGATTGAGCGCGACGCTGGCGGACAGCGCGGAAAACCGGTGGCAAAACGCCGCCGGTCGGACAGGTTTTCTGCGTGGAGTCGTTATCGAGGCCAATCCGTCGCAGCGCAAAAATCGTGGCACGCTTTGTCGCACGCGGGTGTCACCGACGGATGTCGCCGGCGTCTCTCCCTCGAACCCCCTCTGCGATGAAACCCCACCTGATTGTATTAATGGGCGTGTGTGCCTGGGCCGGTCTGGGCGGCGCGCTTTCCCTCCGGGCGCAAACTCCTGTGCCCGCCGTGCCTTCGGCGACGGCCGCGGTGACCGAGGCGGACGAACTCGAACAGCTCGTTGCGCCGATCGCCCTTTATCCGGATGCCTTGGTGGCGCTGATCCTGCCGGCGGCGACGGAGAGTGCGGACGTGGTGTTGGCGGCGCGTTTTCTGGAAGGGGGCGGCGCCGCGGAACAGGCGCAGACGCAGGGGTGGGACGACAGCGTGAAGCGCCTGGTTCATTATCCTGAAGTGGTGAAATGGATGAACGAGAATCTCGCGTGGACGCGGCAGATTGGGGAGGCGTATCTGGACCAACCGGCGGAGGTGATGGCGGCGATCCAGCGCGCGCGGGCGCGGGCCCACGCGAATGGCGTGCTCGTCACCACGCCGCAGCAGCGCGTGGTGGTCGAAGGCGGCTACATCATGATTGTGCCGGCGCAACCGGAAGTGATCTATGTGCCGCGTTACGATCCGGAGATCATTTATGTGGAGCGGGCCGTTTATCTTCGCCCGGATCCCTGGCTCACGTTTGGCGTCGGTTTCGGGGTGGGCTGGTGGTTGAACTACGACTGCGATTGGCACCGGCGAGTGATCGTGATCGATCGTCACCACCGGCACCGCGATTACTGGCGCGCGCGGCATGACTGGCGTCATCACCGTTACGTGCATGGGCCGCATCACGATCATGAACGTTGGCGGCCATGGGCGCCGCGGCCGGATCGCTTGCGGCACTTGCGTCACGCTCATCCCGGCGGGCGTCCGCATCGCGCGATTGCACGTCCGGGCCCGATCGCGGGCGCGCCGCGTTTCGATCGCGGGGGCGTGCGTCCGCATCGCGAGCATTATCAGGCCGGTGCGCGCGTGGCCGCACCGCGCGATCGCGCGGGTGCGCCGGGGAATGTCTCGCCTCGCGCGCCGCGCAAGCCGGGCGAGCAGAGTCCGCTTTCGAACAATACCGGCATTCGGCGGTTTCGGCCGTCGCCGGGTGAACCGCCGCACGTCAATCGCGGTCAGCCCTTCGATCGCAGTCGCCCGCCGGGCGGAGAACGGGGAAACCCGCCGCCGGTGGTGCGTTCGATCCCGCGCGTGGCGCCCGGTTCGCCGGCGCCGAATCCCCCGGCCATGCGACAGCCCCGAACCCAGGATCGTCCGCGTCAAATGACGCCCGAACGGGCGCGTGAACTTTCGCAGCGTCGTGAAGCGATCCGCGCGCAGCGTAGTGCCCCCGTGCAGACGCCGCAGGCGCCACGGGTGGCGGCACCGGCGCAGACGCCGCGGGCTGCGCCGCCCGCGCGAGTTCAGCACGTGGAGCGGCAACCCCGGGTGGAGCGGCCCTCGCCGCCGGCGGCGCGCGCCGAGCGCCCGGCGCGCGCGGAAAGCTCGGGCGGACGCGGGGGGCGCGGCAATCCGCCGGAACGGTGAGGCTCCTCGCGGGCGGAGACGGCGGACTTAAGTCCGCTCTACTCACCGCCAGTGGCCACGGATATAAACGTAGCCGTCGCCCTGCCGCTGCCATTGGGGCGGTTGGAACGTGCGATAGCCGGCCGGTGGAATTTCCCAATGGCCGGCGACCCAGGCATAGCTGCGGCCGTTTTCGTAAGACCAATAACCGGGCACCCACACCGCCTCATCCGTGGGGCGTGGCGTGACGGACTCGGCTTGCGCGGCCGGCGGGAGTGGGGGCTGGCCTTGGACGAAGAGGTTGGTGGCGTGGGGATCTTGCGACGAGGCGCCGGAGGTGCGCTGCCGCTTGTCGGCGTTGTGTCCGATGGCC
>JAEYYL010000352.1 GCA_023430825.1 Verrucomicrobiota bacterium
CGGTGGGCGACTTGAAGCTGCACTTCCTGGCGCGGGATTTTTTCCAGAACAACCCGTTCATTCTGCCGGCGTTCACGCGCTATGTGCGGGAGCAGGCGGCGGCGAGTGGGGCGCGGTTTTTGGTCGATGCGTATTGCGGGAGCGGGCTGTTCGCGTTGGCGGCGGCGCCGGCGTTCGAGCGCGTGGCGGGCGTCGAGATCAGCGAGAGTTCGGTGAAGTTCGCGCGGGAGAATGCGGCGGCGAACGGCATCGCGAACACGACGTTTCTCGCGGCCGACGCGTCGGCGATTTTCGCCGGGCTGGCGTTTTCCGCGGCCGAGTCGGTGGTGGTGATCGATCCGCCGCGGAAGGGCTGCGACCGGGCGTTTCTCGAGCAGCTTTTCGCGTATGGGCCGCGCGCGGTGGTGTATGTGTCGTGCGACCCGGCGACGCAGATGCGCGACCTGCGCGACTTCCTCGCGGCGGGCTACGAGCTCACGGCGGCGCAGCCCTTCGATCTTTTCCCGCAGACGCGGCACCTGGAGTGCGTGCTGACGCTGCGGCGGCGGGAGTAAGGGCTCGGCTCTCGGGGTTGGAGCGCGGCGTCTTTTGCCGGGAATCTGCTAAACCCTTACGTTGGGTATTTGCGCGCCTGTTTAATTTCGGCGCCAGGGAATGGGCGCTTGTCGCAGCTCATTAGCTTTTTTATCAACCGACATGAGTCTCCAGCTCCGTCGGTGCGGTGTCGTGCTGCTGTTTTTCTTCTGCACGGTCGGCCTGTCCGGCGCCGTGGCCGAGGTGCCGACGCCGCCGGGATCGGTGACGCCGGTTGATCTCCCGCCGGTGTGGCCCGGCGATGGCGCTCCCGCTTCGACCGCCCCGCAGCTTTACGGCGTGGGTGGCGGCGGGCTTGTCGAACTGGGCCAGCGGGTAACGTTGACGGCGATCTTCTACACAGAAGGAGCGGATTATACTTACGTGTGGCGGAAGGGAGAGACCGTGATCGCAGGTGCGTCCGCATCGAAATACGTGATCGAGGCGGCGGTCGCCGCCGATGCAGGCACCTATTCGGTGACCGTCTCCAATTCCGCGGGGACGAGCGTCGCCAGCGCAGAGGTGACGGTGAAGACAGCCGCGCCGCCGGTCCTGATCGCGCCGCCTTACGCGTTGGTGCGGTATGTCGGCCAGGAAGCCCAGTTCAGCTACGCCGCCACCGGCAGTTATCCCCGCTTTCATCAGTGGAGGAAAAACGGCGTCGATATTCCCGGCGCCACCGAGGCCGGTCACACGATCGCGGCAGTGACGGCCGCGGATGCGGGGACGTATTCCGTCGTGGTCACAAACAGTCTCGGCTCCGTCACTACAACGGGAGCGTCGTTGACTGTGAACGCGGCGTTGGCACCCGTGATCTATTCGGGTTATCCTTTCGACCGGTCGGTGACCGCAGGGAACTCAACCAGTTTCGAGGTCCATTTTTCGAGCGGCTCGAGCCCTTACACCTACCAATGGTTCAAAAACGGGGTGCTGATCGCCGGGGCCACGTCCAACTCGTATTCTTTGCCGATCGTCCAGCTCACGGACGCCGGGAAATATTCGGTGAAGGTAACGAACGCTGCCGGTGCGGCGACGAGCCGCGAGGCGACGCTGTCGGTCACACCGGCGATCCCGCCGAGTTTTTCGTCTCCGCCGCAGGGACAATCCATCTTTGAAGGACAGAGCGTCAGTTTCTCCGTGGGGATGGAAGGCAGTTGGCCGATGCGTTACCAGTGGCTGAAGGATGGCAGCCCGATCACCGGCGCCACCGGCAGCTATTTCTCGATTCAGACGGCGAAGCGATCCGACGCGGGCAGTTACACGGTCGTCGCAACGAACCACGCTGGCAGCGCCACGAGTGCTGCCGCCACTCTGGTGGTGAACCCGGCGGTCTTGCCGAAGATCGCCGTGCAGCCGGCGAGCCGCACGCTGGCGTATGGAGACTACCTGTCGCTTTCGGTGGAGATCACGGGAAGTTCGCCTTTCACCTATCAGTGGGAAAAGGACGGCGTCGCGCTCCCCAACGGCAGCAACTGGAGTTATTCGATCTCGAACGTCACACCGGCGAACAGCGGCTCCTACACAGTCGTAGTGACGAATGCCGCCGGATCCGTGACGAGCAATGCGGCGACCATCACGGTGCAGCCGGCGGTGGCGCCGAGCATCACGCGGCAACCGGAGGGGAAGACCGTGGCCTATGGGACTTCGTTCTCGTTGTCCGTGGCGGCGACCGGTTCGCCCAATCTGAGGTATGAATGGCGAAAGGACGGCCTGCCGCTGGGGGCGAACGGATCGGATTACTACGTGTCGACCGCCACCCCGACCCACAGCGGCGTTTATACCGTCGTGATCGCCAACCCCGGTGGCTCCGTGACGAGCCAGGGAGCAACGATCACGGTGCAGCCGGCGATCGTGCCCACGATCATCCGGCAACCCGTGGGTCAAACGGTCGCCTACGGCGCCTACGTCACGCTCTCCGTCGAGACAGCGGGTTCGTCGCCCCTCAGCTATCAATGGAAGAAAGACGGCGTCGTGCTGGGGAACAGCTACTCGTCGGGTAACCACTCCAGTTATTCCCTTTCGGACGCCACGCCCGCCCACAGCGGCGTTTACACCGTGGTCATCACCAACCCCGCCGGCTCCGTGACGAGCCAGAACGCGACCCTCACGGTGCGGCCGGCGATCGCACCCACGATCACTCGTCAGCCGGTGGGCCAGACGGCCGCCTACGGCAGCTACATCACGCTTTCCGTGGAGGCGACAGGTTCGTCGCCCCTCAGTTATCAATGGAAGAAAGACGGCGTGGCCGTGGGGAACAGTTATTCCAATTACTCGAGCTACTCGATCAGCGACACCACCCCCCTTCACAGCGGGGTGTATACGGTCGTCATCACCAACGTGGCGGGAACGGTGACGAGCCAGAGTGCCACCGTCACGATCCAGCCCGCGGTGGCGCCGACGATTTCGGTCCAGCCCGTCGCCCGGACCGTGCCGTATGGGGAGTCATTCGAACTCTCGGTGCAGGCCGCGGGTTCGCCGCAACTCAGATATGAATGGAAAAAGGACGGGGTGGGACTCTCCTCGAACAGCTCCCGCTACTACGTTTCCCGGGCGACGACGGAGCACAGCGGCGTCTACTCGGTGACCATCACCAACTCAGCGGGGTCGGTGACGAGTCAGAGTGTGACGGTCACGGTGCCGCCTGCGATCGCTCCGACGATCACGACCCAGCCCCAAAGCCAGTCGGTTCCGTTTAATGGCTCCGTGCGGCTTTCCGTCGGCGCGTCCGGATCGTCGCCGTTAAGTTACCAATGGTCGAAGGACGGTGTAAAACTCGGTTCCGACAGCACGTCGAGTTCGCTCAATTTTTGGACCGCGACGCCCGCAGAGAGCGGCGTTTATTCGGTCGTGGTGAGCAACGTCGCCGGCTCGGTGACGAGCGCGAAGGCCACCGTGACCGTCAACGCAGCCGTGCCGGCGACGATCACCCGACAACCGGAGTCCGTCGAGGTGGCGGTAGGCCTTTCCGCGTCCTTCTCGGTGCAGGTGGATTCGAGAGGAGCCGGTTCATTGACCTACCAGTGGCGACGCAACGGCCAGGCGATCGCCAACGCGAATTCCAGCTATTACACTATCTCGTCGGTGACGGAGTCCGATGCAGGTGACTACACCCTCGTTATCACGGGCCCCGGTGGAACGGTGACCAGCGCGGTGGCGACACTGACGGTGCTGCCGATGGAGCCTCCGCGCATCTCATCTTCATCAAATACCGATGTCGGCGTCAACTTGGGCAGTCGCTTTTCGTTGAGCCCAGGCAGCATCACCGGTTCGCCGCCGCTCACGTATCAGTGGTCCAAGGACGGCGTCGCGATTCCGGACGCCACGTCCGCCTATTACTACTCCCCGTCGAGCCCCACGGTGAACGACCTTGGCGCTTACCTGCTGACGGTCTCGAACGCGGCGGGCCTGGCCACATCGGTGCCGATCGAGGTTCGGCTATCGTCGCCGGGATCGGTCGCCGCGCCGTGGGTCGACGCCGCGCGGATGGGCGACATCGTTTATTTTCTGGCCACCGTGCCCGGGCGAATGGAGCGGTTCGATCTGGCTGCGGAACGCTGGTTGCCGACGGTGCTGTTGAGCGATACGGAGGTGCCGACGGCGTTGGCACCCACGAGCGAGGGAATCTATGTCGCCTATGGTCGTTCGCTCGTGCGGTGGTCGCCCGACCTGAAAACGCAGACGTCGGTCGGCAATGCCTGGCGGCCGATTTCGCTCCTGTATGTCTATGGAGACTTTATCTACCACACCGGAACGGGCAGCAATGGTCCGGATTACGGATCGTTCAGTCGCACCACCTTGAAGCCGGGGCCTTCGTCGCAGCCTGGTTTCATTGGCCTGCCGATGACCACCGTTCGACAGGTCTCATTCGCGACGAGTCTGGGCAAGGGATTCTATTGGAGTGCGGCCAGTTGGAGCCCTGAACTCTACACGTTTTCCGTCGGGGCGGATGGCGCGTTTCGCAGTTTCGTCACCTCCAGCTTGAATGGGGCGTGGGCTCCGGCGAGTCGCACGTTCGTCATTCCCGGAGATCAACGCGTAGCCGACGACGGAGGCTCGGTTTTCTCCACAGCCGATTTAAAATTCGTCGGCTCGTTTGCGCAGGGTTTCGCCGATTTGGCGTTTCTCAGCGATAATACGCCCGTGGTGTTGCGCGGCGACAAACTCAGTCTGGCTGGGCCCGCGAACTATGTCGAATCCAGCCGGGTCGCGCTGCCGCAGCCGGGCTTCCGGATGTTTACGCGCGGAGCCACTGTGTTTGTCTTTGGTGCTCCGACGGTGGCCGGCGGGACGTATAGCGTGACGAAGGTGGCGAAGAGTGCGTTCGTGCCGGAACGCGCCACCGCGACGGTGGAGCCGCCCTTCAGTCGCTACTCGATCGAGGACGCTTTTCTGGGGGAAGACGAAGTCCTGCATGTATTGAGCCGTTCGCTCGGCGGCCTGGTCCGTTGGTCGGCGAAGACGCGCACGCTGCTCCCGACGATTCAATTGCGAAGTGTCCCAACGCTGGCCTTTCACCAGCCGGGCAGCGCCCGGGCCTTGTTGGTATATCCCGACCACGCAATCGCCGACCTTCCCCTGCGGGCGACCGCCGCCGGCGAGCGGGCGCTTGGCGCGCTTAATTTGAGAATGAATTCGATCGTCGACCTCGGCGACCGGGTGATGCTCGACGCCCTGACCAATTCCGGAAACAACCTGCGCGTGTTGCTGGGGAGCGACGGCTTTATCGCGCCGCCAACGGGAGGGGCAAATTACGGGAAAGGACTCGCGTGGCAGAGCGCCGGCCGTCGGCTGTATTCGTTGAGCGGATACTCTTCGAGCGAGATGCGCTATGACATCGTTCCAGAGGTCGGCGATCTGCCGGCACCGACCACGGGAAACACGGCGGGGCTCGTTGCGCCGCTCCGCTTCAATCCGGAAGGCACCCTCGCGGCCACCGGCAACGGCCGCGTCGTCAACGCCGACCTCCAGCAAGTCGGCGCTCTCGCCAACGACATCGCCGACGCCGCATGGCTGCCCGACGGTCTTTACACGCTTCGCAGCCGACGCGGCCGTGCGGAGATCCAGCAGTGGACCCGCAGCACCTATGTGTTGAAAAACAGCCTCCAACTCGACGGCGTTCCCGTGCGTATCTTCCGTCTGTCGGAAACGCAGATGACCGTGGTGACCATGCTCCAGGGCATGGCCGCATTCACCGTGATCAATGCCGACCTCTCGATCTCCACGTCGCCGGTTTCCCCCATTCAGGTTTCGGCGCAGCCGCGCTCGCAGGCGGCTGTGCCGGAGGGCTCGGCGTCCTTTTCGGTCAGCCAGCAGGGTGGGGCGGCCTCGGTGAGCTACCAATGGCTGCGCAACGGCACGACGCTCTCGGGCGCCGTCAGCTCGAGCTATACCGTGGCCGAGGTGGCTCCCGCTAGCGCCGGTCTCTACAGCGCGCGCATTTCCGACGCGGCCAACATCACGTTCACCGAACCCGCGATTCTCGGCGTCAGCACGACGCAGAAAGTGATCGGCACCGGGACCGAGTTCGCCGGGGACGTCGTCCATCCGAATGGTCGATCCTACGACCAGATCCTGCCTTCCGGCGCGGCTGTCAGCGTGACGGCCGATCTCGATCAGGTGGTGCGCACGTCGTTCATCGATATGAACGACGACATCGTGCAGGTCGAATTTTCCGGTGCCGGCACCCTGTCGATCGTCCTGACCGGCGCCGCCGCGCCCGCCGCTCCGGTGAACTACAACCAATCGAACGTGCGCTACGTCAAAGGCCACGCCGGGATCGTGATCTCCGGTGCGGATGAGACCACGAACGTCTCGGTCTTCAGCATCGGACGGGCGACCGCTTTCGATCCGACGGGCGCCTTCAACATCCTCCAGCCCATCGGGGCGGCGAACGACCCCGCGCACAACGGCAGCGCGCTTTTTGCAGGTCACGAAGCCACGGCCTACGACGGCCTGGCCGACATCGCTTACATCGCGATCCTGTCGGACAACGGCAAGTTTGGCGGTATCCGGGCAGCGAATACGAACTTCTTCGCGTCGACCGGCGTGACCGGCATCTATGCGCCGGGCGTGCAGTTCACCGGCCCGGTGTATTTCGGGAGTATCGACGCGTTCGGCGACGCCACTCCGACGCTCGTGCTTGGATCGGCCGGCGACGTTCGCGTCACCGGCGGCGATCTTCAGCAGACCAACAGCCGTGCGATCAAAGTCGCCGGGGTCAGCCAGGTGAAGTTCGTCGGTGGCACGACGTCGCACGGCGTCGCGTTGCCGGCGCAGCAAAATCGCGCCCGTTTCGACCAAAACGGCGTCGACGTCACGGCGCAGATCGTGGTGAACCCGGTGGTCGAATAATTCGAACTGCCCGGGCCGCCTCTCCAGCGCGGAGAAAAATCCGCACAAGTTCTTACGGGGCGAGCGTCCGCTGCTAATGATGTGCGACGAGGGAGCGGAGAGCTTGTCGCAAGGGACGCACGTTTGCATAACGGCGCGTGCAGGCCTTCCTGCGAGAAATCACCGCTGAGGTTCGCGGCCTTCGAACGGCGGCGGCTCACCTGCTTTGCGGCGAATCCCCACCCCGAATCTTATGAACCTTCGCCTCGCCTTTCTCCTGGTCTGTCTCAGCACCCTCTTCGTCCCGGGCGGCCGCGCCCAATACTGGGAGACTGATCCGGGTTTCGCACCCGTGCTCGAGAACGCAGGGCTCAACACGTCGACGCCGACGCTTGTCGCCGCGCCGGGCGGCAAGCTCCTCGTGAGCGGCGTTTATGCGGTCAACAGCGTGCACGCCTCCGAGGTGCGCCTGAACACCGATGGCTCGATCGATCCCACGTTCGATGTGGAGAAGGAGGGCTCATCGGGCGTTCTGGCCCGCTACGCCGACGGAAGAGTATTGGTGCTCGAGCAAGCAGGTGGCACGGCATATCTGATCCGTCGGCTGATGGCAGATCGATCCGAGGATCCTTCTTTCACGCCCGTTTCCATTCAGCTCGGTCGGGTGCAGGCTCATATCCTCTTCGACGAGCGCGTTCTCCTTTGGGGCAGTTTCTTCGCCATCAACGGCGTCGCAACGAACAATATGGCGATGCTCGATCCGGATGGGACAGTCTCGTCCGAGTTTCGTTCGCCGTTCACGACCCCGGTCGGAGAGGGCGATCTCGGTTCTCTCTTTGTGGTGCCGACGTCGGATGGAAAGTTTTACGCGGTTGGACCGCTTGGTAGCCTGGCGGGGCCGCCGCCATCCCGGATCATTCGCGTGCTGGCCAACGGGAGCGTCGATCCCACGTTCGATGCGAGTGGAGTGCCATTTCCCTCACTCGCCCAACGCGCTTATCCGCAGCCCGACGGTCGCGTGCTCGTCAGCTACGCCCCGGGTTGGATGGCCGGTGCGGACGCCTCGGGCGTCCTTCGACTGAATGCCGACGGAACTCTCGATCCGACGTTCGCTCCCGAGCTTTCGGGCGCACGGCAATATTTTGGTGCGCAGCAAAGCGACGGAAAGATTTTTTATAGCGCATACGACGCGAACAGCACGAGCGTCGAACTGCGGCGCATGAATGCCGACGGCACGACGGATCCGACGTTCGTCGTCCGCACGCCCACGGGCACCGGGTTCACCCTGGGTCCGTTGGTGCAGGCGGATGACGGGATCTATTTCTTCGCATCCCCGCTGACGGCGGAACGCCACGCCAGCGGCCTCAAGATCACGCGGGTCTTCGCCGACGGAACGATCGATCCGAACTTCAATCCGCGCACTCGAGACGCGGCCACGATCGACGCGCTCGTTCGCCAGCCGGACGGAAAAATTCTCGCGGTCGGCCGCATCGGTTTCGCGAACAGCGAACCCGTCGGCGACCAGCTCAGCATCATTCGCCTGAACGCCGACGGTTCGCTGGACAAGACCTTCAAGGCCACGCTTGGCGCGACAGAAACCGTCGCCCGCTTGCGCGTCCAACCCGACGGAAAGATTGTCGCGTCCGGGAAATTTCTCGAAGGGACCCAAGCGCGTTCCTACCTGCGATTCAACGCTGACGGCTCACGCGACACCGTCTTCGCCTTGCCCGGAGTCTCGTCCACGCAATTCGAGGTCGATGAACTCGGCCGCATCTACGCGTTGGTCAATTTTGGCAGCGGCGGTTATCGACAACTCGAGCGCTACACCGCGGCAGGTGCGCTCGATGCGGGCTTCAAGCGAGCGACGCTGGGCATCCCGAATCTTTTCGGCGTCTGGCCGGATGGCCGTGTGATCATTGCCACGGAAAATCCTGCGACGCCGGGCCAGTTCTCGCTCACGCGCCTCGACGCCAACGGCAACGTCGACGCCGGTTTCGCGATCGATCCGCTCGCGCTGCCCGACACGTTGCTCGCGCTGGTGCCCATTCCCGACGGGCGCGTGGTCGCGATCGGACATGATGTCTGGCGACAAACCGAGATCGCATCCTACACGCGTTTCGGTCCCAGCGGAGTCACCGAGTATCGGTATCGCGCGCAGTCGTCGGGCGGTCTCGGCGGCTACGAAGCGACCGGCGTGCTGTTCGACGCCTTGCGAGCGGGTTCGCTTCCGGCAAACGCGCGCGCGCGCGTCGATTTCGTTGACGCCTTCTCTATCGAGGTCGAGGGCACTGGGCAGTCGACCTCCTGGTCCAAATGGCCGTCGGCCGGTTCGCTCAACCTCACGGTCGCGCGTCGCACCTCGCTGACCAGTCCGAGCGTGGATCCCACGCCGGCCGCAAACCTGCCCAGTTACACGAATCCCGAGGCGCTCTTCGTCGGCGGCTCGGCCACGTTGTCGGTGGTGGGCGGCGGGATGTTTCCTCTCGGTTTCCAATGGCAGAAGGATGGCGTGGCGATCCCGGGTGCGAACGCGAGTGAACTGACACTGGCCAGCTTCGCGCCCGCCGACGTCGGAATTTACACGGTCGTCGTGAGCAACGAGGCCGGCACCGTCGTCTCGCAGCCCATGCCGATGGGCGCGCTTTCCACCACCAAGGTGAGCGGTGAAGCCACGGAAGTCGGCCCTGACATCCGGCATCCCCACGGGCGCACCATGGATCAGATTCTTCTCGAAGGCGCCGCCGCCATGATCGAGGCAGACCCGGGGCAAACCACGCGGCTTTCCTACATCGATCTGGACGACGACATCGTGCAGGTGGAATTCACCGGCGCGGGCACGCTGGCGATCCGTCTGGACGCAGCCAGTGGCCCCGCGGCGCCGACGCGTTATGTGCAGCCGGGCGTCGCCTACATGAAAGGCCACGCCACGATCGTGGTCACGGGCGCCAACGAGACCACGCATCTCTCCGTGTTCAGCGTCGGTCGCGCCAATGCAGTCGATCAATCCCTCTTCCGTGACGACACGACCTACGACGGCGTCGCCGATCTGGCGCGCATCGTGATCATCAGGAGTTCCGCCAACTTCGGCGGCTTGCGTTGTGCCAACGTCAACTTCTTCGCGGCCGAGGGCTTCACCGGCATCTATGCTCCGAGCGTGGTTTTCCGAGGTCCGGTCTATGTGGGCGACGTGAACGCGTTCGACGACGCGGAACCGACGCTTCTCTTGGGCGTGGCGACGGATGACACCCTCATCGCTGGCGGCGACCTTTTCCAAACGAACGGCCGCGCGGTGCAAGTCGGAGGTCTCAGCCGACTCGAGTTCGTCGCGGGCACCACGTCGCACGGGACCGTATTGACGGCGCAATCGAACCAGGCCCGGCTCGAACAGGCCGGCATCGACGTGAGCGCTCAGATCGTCGTGAACCCCACCCCGTAGCTCTCCGTTCGCTGAAGCTCCCAGTCCCCATGAACCTTCGCTTCCTTGCCTGTCTGGCTCTTTCCTGCGCCACCACCGCCACCGGCGTGCGCGCTCAATATTGGGAAACCGATGCGGCGTTCGCGCCCGTGCTCGAGAGCTCCACGGGCGTGCCCTACGTCACGCTGCTGCCCGTCGCCGGAGGCAAGGTGCTCGTGATGCGCACCGCCGACGGCGACTCGATCAATGGCAGCCGCACCGCACTGGTCCGGCTCAACCCCGACGGTTCGACGGACGCCACCTTCGCGCCGTCCGCGGAGAGCGTGTTCGTGCCTCACGCCGCGTATGCCGACGGCCGCGTATTGGTCGCCCGCAGCGTGAGCACCGACGCTAGCCTCCTGACATCACAGGAATTCGTGCGGTTGACGACGACCGGCGCGATCGATCCTTCGTTTACTCCGGCGCGGCTCGATTCGGGGAGGTTCGCCACGGCACAACTTCTCGCCGACGGTCGCGTTCTGCTGACGGGTAGCTTCACATCCGTCTCAGGGACGCCCGCTCCGCTGATGTGCATTCTTAACGCGGATGGCACGGTATCGACGTCCTTCCAATCGCCGCTCGCGACCGGACAGATCGCTTTCGGTGACGATGGCGGTCTCGCGGCCACACCGACGACCGGTGGCCGGTTCATTATTGTCGGCCAGTTCTTTGATCTCGGAGCCGCGAAGTTGAAAAACGTGGCGCGCCTGCTTGCTGACGGCTCCGTCGATCCGACGTTCAACGCCAACGCCGTGACGTTTCCCGCGCCAGTCCGAAACGCCTACAGCCAGGCCGATGGCCAGGTGCTGGTGACCTTCGGACCGGGAATCATGTCGATCAACGCTCCCAGCGGCATGTATCGACTCACCTCCACCGGTGCGCGCGATACCACCTTCACCGCGGCGGTCGAAGGCCTTTTCGTCGCGTTCGGGCCACAACAAAGCGACGGTAGGATTCTTTACCGCTCCTATCATGAGCAGCCCTACCGCTATGAGATCCGGCGGCTCAACGCCGACGGCAGCGCCGACCCGAGTTTCACGCCCGTGACCGCCGAGTTGGATTTCTCACTCCCGCTGCCGCTCGTGGCGGATGATGACTCGTTGTGGTTTGGTTC